>NC_013959.1:2530000-2830000 GCF_000025705.1 Sideroxydans lithotrophicus ES-1
CCACAAGCTGCAGCGGTCGCCGGACGGCTGGGACTGGCATTCATGCGCGAGCGCGTGCGCCTGCTTGGTGGTATCTTTGAACTCGATTCTGCACCTGGCCGCGGCACCAGCATCCGCGTCAGGCTGCCACTTTCAACCGACGAGATGATCCATGTCTAACCCGATCCGAATACTGCTTGCCGACGACCACCCGCTGTTCCGCGAGGGAGTAGCCCATTCGCTAAGCGTGGAACCAGACTTCGAAGTGGTCGCCCAGGCCGGCAGCGGCGAGGAAGCTGTGGAAATGGCACACCGGCTGCATCCCGACATCGTGCTGCTGGATGTCTCGATGGCCGGCATGGGAGGAATCGCAGCAGCGGGAAAGATCGCGGCAGAGGCGCCGGTGGTCCGCATCATGATGCTGACCGTCTCCGAAAATCGCGAGAACCTGATGGCGGCGCTCAAGGCTGGCGCACATGGCTACGTACTGAAAGGCGTCTCCGCCAGTGAATTGCGCTCCATCACGCGCCGTGTGGCGGGCGGTGAAGCCTATGTCACCCCTGCGCTTGCCGCGGACATGCTGACGGAATTCTCCAACCCTCATCCCATCGATTCATTTTCCGAACTGACGGCGCGCGAAACCACCATCCTCGAACTCCTGAGCCAGGGGCTGACCAACCGCGAGATTGGCGAACGCACCTATCTTGCCGAAAAGACCGTCAAGCATTACATGACGAGCATCCTGCAAAAGCTGCATGTGCGCTCGCGCACCGAAGCTGCGTTGATCGCGATGCAGCGCCACACACCTGGGGCTGAACAATAGCCCACAGGCCACGCCCGACCCCCTGGATACTCCTATCTTTCTGTATGCAAGCCACAAAGCAACAGCGATTTTCGCTACTGTTCATTTTGCACACATCCTGGAGATGCAAACAAAAAGGCCGCCGGGTTTCCCCGGCGGCCAGTTTGGTTTTGCGCTACTGCAACTTAGTGTGAAGCACCCACTTCGGCACCCAGACCAGTTTCGGCACGAACCATCTGTGCGTCATACGCAGCCCGTTCTTTCGCTCCGCTTTCGCTGCTGTCTGTCTTCGACACGATATAGGCGACGATCAGAACAGCCGGCAACACAACGAAGGTCGGGAAGTCATACGGGAAGATGGCCGGGCCCATGCCAAGCACCTTGGTCCATACCGTCGGGCCGATGATCAGCAGGCCGATGGAGCCGAATATGCCGGTATAGCCGCCGACAACTGCGCCGCGTGTCGTCAACCCGCGCCAGAAGATGGACAGTGCCAGGATGGGGAAGTTGGTACAGGCAGCGATCGAGAAGGTCAGTGCCACGATGTAGGCAACGTTCTGTTTCTCGAATGCGATGCCGAGAATGATCGCGAGGATGCCCAAGCCGATCACACTCAGTTTCGATACCCACACTTCCTGCTTCTCGGTCGCGTTGCCCTTCATGATCACTCGCGCATAGATGTCATGCGACAGAGCCGATGCACCCGCCAGGGTCAGACCCGACACCACCGCAAGGATCGTGGCAAAAGCGACCGCCGCAATGAAGCCCAGGAACAAGTCGCCACCCAGGGCATGCGACAGGTAGACCGCTGGCATGCTGCCGCCACCCTTCAGTGCAAGCACGCTCTTGGTGACATTTTCCACATACTCCGGGTTGTTGGCTACGAGCACGATGGCGCCAAAACCGATGATGAAGGTCAGCACGTAGAAGAAGCCGATGAAGCAGGTTCCATAGAGCACCGATTTGCGTGCCGCCTTGGAGTCGGTGACCGTGAAGAAACGCATCAGGATGTGCGGCAGACCAGCCGTACCCAGCATCAACGTCAAGCCCAGGGAAATGGACTCGATCGGGTTGGCTTTCGCCCCCAACGGCACCACGGACTTCATGATATCCAGATGTTTCGGGTGAGCAGCAACCGCATCATTGAACAGTTTCGCAAAGCTGAAGCCTTCGTGCGACATCACGCCGATCGCCATCAGGGTGGCACCGCCCAGCAACAAACCGGCTTTGATGATCTGCACCCAGGTTGTGGCCTTCATGCCGCCGAAAGTGACGTAGATGATGATCAGTGCACCGACCACAACGATCGATTCACGGTAGGAGATCTGCGGCACCAGCGTATGCAGCAACTGTCCTGCACCCACCGCCTGCCCGATCAGGTACCAGATGACCACGATCAGCGAGCCGATCGCCGCCATGGTGCGAACCGGGCCTTGGCTGAGACGGAAAGAAACAACGTCGCCATAGGTATATTTGCCGAGGTTACGCAAGCGTTCTGCGATCAGGAACAGAATGATCGGCCAACCCACGAGCCAACCCACCGAAAAGATCAGGCCATAGAAGCCGTTCATGTATACCAGTGCCGCGATGCCGAGGAACGAAGCCGCCGACATGTAGTCGCCGGCGATCGCCATGCCGTTCTGCAATCCGGTGATACCGCGCCCGGCAGCATAGAAGTCGGTCGCCGTCTTGGTCCGGGTCGCTGCCCAGTAGGTGATGACCAGGGTGACTGCAACAAAGATCAGGAACATCACGACGGCGTGCCAGTTGACGGGCACCTCTGCCGGTGCGGCCGCCGCTGCAACAGCTGATGCTGGCGTGACTGCAGACATCGCGGCATCAGCGGCGAACGTCAGATTGGTGAAAAAAAGAGCTGCAAGTGCCAGAAACGCTGAGAAGGTCGATTTGAATATTTTCATTTGGAGGCCTCGCGCACGATCTCGTTGACAATAGGGTCGAAAACCGTGTTCGCCTTGTACACGTAAACGCCTGTCAGCACACAAGAAAAGAAGATCACGCCG
Organism: Sideroxydans lithotrophicus ES-1; assembly: GCF_000025705.1. Lineage (NCBI taxonomy): Bacteria > Pseudomonadati > Pseudomonadota > Betaproteobacteria > Nitrosomonadales > Gallionellaceae > Sideroxydans > Sideroxydans lithotrophicus. The sequence continues at coordinate 2,532,803 of NC_013959.1, forward strand.
ACCCCCATCAGCATGCCCATCGGAATCACGCTGTCGGCTGCAATGGGTTGCGTGAGCACGTCAGGTGCAAATGCGATCATCAGGGTGAAGCCAAAATACATAACACAAACAAGCGCTGACAGCGTCCAGGCGAGCGTATCGCGCTGCCTGACCAATTGAAGGTATTTCGGATTGCTCTGTATCTTGCTTGCAATCAATGCTGACATGATTCCCTCCCTATAGTTATTTACCAAAATAAAAAATGCCCGACAACGCGTGATCACTCATCATTATTCCCGGACCTTTTCACATTAAAACAAAAGCTGCACTTCCAAAACTGAATCCACTGTGTGATGAATTGAAACGGCATATCCCGCATGTTCCTGTCGTCCGCGAAGGACATTCCCGCCGCCACAAAACAATCGAGTCAGGTCTAATTTCCCGCCCCACTCGTACTACTAAGCCATGAGATTACGTCAGGAAGCTTACGGTCAGCTTACATCGCGCAGCCAGCGGTGTGACTTCTCAAGGTCATACAAACCCTCGAAATCATTGATGTTTTTATTGCGTGCTTGCGAGATGGCGATTTGAAACAGTTGGGCAGTAGCCAACGCATCGGCCAACGCGTTATGCCTGGCCTCGATATGGATATTGAAGCGCCCGATCCAGTCATCCAGTACCCGATGATTTTCCATCAGCGAACGATTCAGGGCGGGCATCACATAAGCCAGATCCAGCCACTCATGTTTGAACGAGAGCCCCAGGTATTGGCGCATGGCCCGCCGAATCATGGTTTCATCGAAAGCGACATGGAAAGCGATCAGCCGGGATTTGCCCAGATATTCAAGAAAGGTCAGCAATGCCTCTACCGGATCGACTCCGTCGCGCTGAGCGGTACTGGAGATGCCATGCACCAGTATATTTTCCTTGTCGCTGCTCTCCTGCTGCTTCAACACTACGGAAAAGCTGTCCCCCAAGGCGATACGTCCGTTCACCACCGCCACCGCGCCGATGGAGATCAGCGTATCGGTGATCAGGTTAAGGCCGGTCGTTTCCACGTCTACCACCACGACACGAGAATGCTCAAAAGTCACCGGCCCCAAGTTCGCCGGTATCGCCCGCCACGCATCCAGGCGTGCCTTCTGATGTGGCCTCAGGCGTGGCCCGGCAGAAAACCAGCGTTGCAGCAACTTTTTCAAAGCTGGTAATCCAGTCTCAACTTGGCCTGTGCTTTGCGCGCCTGGCGGAAAGCTTCCTTGAGAATGCGCCTGTCCAGTTCATTCAACGATGCAGGATCGATCAGATTATCCAGCGCATCATCCTTCATCCCGTTGGCAATCGACTCATCGTGATGGCGCAGGCGCAAGACCTGGATGAACAGCAGCGCATCGATCCACGCCTCTATCTCGGCCTCAGGCAGGTTCATTTTGGCTGCGCTCAGGCGCAAGCGCTGGATGGTGTTCGTATGTGTCACCCCCGTAGCCAGGCTGAAGATGCGCGCCGCATCCACGAACGGGGTGATGCCGTTGAGTTTGAGGTCGAGACGGTTCGTGTCGTTCAGGACGAAATCCCGTATCACTCCCAGCGGCGGGCGGTTGCGCAAGGCATTCTCCGCCATCATGTACAGGAAGCGGCTATTGTCGCTGGCGACCCGCGCCAGCCACGAGCGCAGGTCTTCTGCCAGATGCTGCGCTCCATACAGTGCACGAAAATCGAAAAAGATGCTCGCGTGCAGCAAAGCCTCTGGTGAACCGCTTCTGATCCAGGCAGAGAAGGTCTGTTTCCATTCTTCCAGCGACATGCACCACTTGGGATTGCTCGCCATGATCTCGCCACTGCATAACGGGAAGCCGCACAGTGCCAATTTTTCGTTGATGCGCTTGGCCACCGGCAACAATTTCCCGCGCATCTGATCGGCATCCATGCCCTCCGGCACCTTGAACAGGATCGCGTTATCCTGGTCGGTGTTCAATGTCTGTTCGAAACGGCCTTCCGAACCCAGCGCCATCCAGCACATCCCTTCGTGCAGCGGGGTACCGAACAATCCGGCGGCCTTGAATTCCAGCTCGACGATGCGCGCACTGAGCAGGTCATTGAAGGTGGAGATGAACTGGGTCAATTGCTCGGCTGCAACGCCCTGCGCCATCATGTTGTGCGCCATCTTGCGGATGTCTGCCGCCCCCTGTTGCAACACCTCGATGGTTTCGGCATGTCGTATGGCCGAGCCGATCTGCCGCAACCCCACCCGCTGCAGGGCAAACAGATCTTTTTCCGACACCAGTCCGACCAGTCTCTCGTTTTCGACCACCAGCACATGACGAAAGCCCTGCCTGGCCATTACCAGTGCCGCCTCATGCGCCAGCGCCTGCGGCGGCAACACGGAAAGTTGCGAGCTCATCACGCCGCTGACCGGCTGGTCGAGGTCGATTTGCGGAATGGCGATGCGATCGCGCACGTCATGCAGCGTCATGATGCCGAGCGGCCGTCCATCCGCATCGACAGCGATCATGGAACCGATACGATGTTCGCGCATCGCCTCCAGCGCTTGCCGTATTGACGTATCGGGCGAACATGTCACCGGCTCGCGCCGGATGATCGTTGACAGCGGGCTGGCCAGCGATTGCCGTTCGACACTCGAATGACTGTACTGCGCCTGGATGACCTGTTTTGAATGCTCCAGCAGGTTGGCGATGCGCCGTGTGCAAAAATCGCGAAAGGCTCCACTCATGCCGATCAGTTCGCGGAAATCAGCCGCAGGAAGCTCGTAGCAAAAGGTATCGCTGCCGGCACGGTAAACGCTGGCAACGGAACGATTGGCCAACAGCGCGCCCAGCGGGAAGCATTCTCCTTCAGCCAGCTCCATCCAGGTGTCCGCCTCGGCAGCATGGGCGACATTCTGCTCGCCGTGCACCATGCCCTGCTTGATGACCAGAAAACGGTCCACCACCCCCTGCTGCGGCGAAACGATCACCTCGCCCTCGGCATAATAGCCAAGCTGCATGCGTTCCAGCATCCACAGCACATGTTCCAGCTCCATGCGATCGAACGGCGCATGCTTGCTGATGAAGGATAGTTCCGAGGGATGGATCACGCTCAAGATTTACTTCTCCAAGAGAATCCGAAAAGCCTTGCCATTGAGTACATAGTGCTCACAGAGAAAGCCACCAGCAAGCCTTGCAGCATCCCTTCCAAAGTACGCAAAGTTTCGGGTCACCCACCTGATTCTCTGTGCTCTCTGTGGCAGAAGATGTTTACGGTTGCATGCCAAAGACTTTGGCCAGCTCCGCCCCCGGCTCGTCCGCGCGCATGAATGCCTCGCCGACCAGGAAGGCATGCACCTGCTGGTCGCGCATCAATTTCACATCCGCTGCAGTGAAGATACCGCTTTCCGTGACCACGATGCGATCCTGCCCCTCTTCGGATGCAGAGATATGCGACAACAGGTCGAGCGTGGTCTGCAGGCTGACCTCGAAGGTGCGCAGGTTGCGGTTGTTGATCCCGATCAGCGGCGTGGCCAGCTGCAATGCGATCTCCAGTTCCTTGCCATCGTGCACTTCCACCAGCACAGCCATGCCCAGTTTGTGCGCCAGTTTCTCCAGCGTCTTCATCTGGTTGAGGGTCAAGGCGGAGGCGATCAGCAGGATCGCATCCGCCCCCATCGCCCGCGCCTGGTAGACCTGATATTCGTGCACCATGAAATCCTTGCGCAGCACCGGCAGGTCGCAGGCGGCGCGCGCCTGCTGCAGGTACGCCGCACTGCCCTGGAAGAACTGCTCGTCGGTCAGTACCGACAGGCAGGCCGCCCCATGCCGCGCATAACTGGCCGCGATCTCGGCCGGGTGGAAATCCGCACGAATGACCCCTTTGCTGGGGCTGGCTTTCTTGATCTCGGCGATCACGGCGGGAAGCCCGGCTGCGATCTTGTTGCGGATGGCGCCGGCAAAGTCCCGCGCAGGGGCGGCTTGCTCGGCTTCGGCACGGATCACCGGCAATGGCTTGGCCGACAATGCGGCGGCGACTTCCTGGTTCTTGACGGCGAGAATCTTGTTAAGGATGTCGGACATGCTCTGCTCTCTTGAATTGAGTGCGCATTCTAGCCCGAATGTTTCATAAATTCGCGTGATGATCGCGCTGGGGTTTGTTCGACAGGCAGGTTTTGCGAAGAAGTGGCGTAGTGATCCATACACCCGACTGGGCAAAATTCGTATGGCGGACAAAGGACCAGCGAGGACGCACGAACTTTATGAAACACTCGGGCGGATGCAAGCGGAATGCTAAAATACTCGCTACACGCAACAGTTGGAACCCATATGGAAGACGTCAAGCAATACATGAAGAAAGTCGGGCAGCAGGCCCGCGCCGCATCGCGCCTGATGGCCCAGGCCAGCACCAACGCCAAGAACCACGCGCTGGAGAACATCGCCACGGCCATCCAGCTCGGCAGCGCAAGGCTGATCGCGGAGAATGCCAAGGATGTCGCCGCAGCCAAGGCCAACGGACTGGATGCAGCTTCGGTGGACAGGCTCACGCTCACCGAAAAGACCATAAAAGGCATGGTCGAGGGACTGCAGCAGATCGCGCAGCTGGCTGATCCCATCGGCGAGATCGACGGCATGCATTATCGCCCCTCCGGCATCCAGGTCGGCAAGATGCGCGTGCCGCTCGGCGTCATCGGCATCATCTACGAATCGCGCCCGAACGTGACCGCGGACGCCGCCGGCCTGTGCCTGAAATCAGGCAATGCGGCCATCCTGCGCGGCGGCTCGGAGGCCATCCATTCCAACCAGGCCATCGCCGCCTGCGTGCATCAGGGCTTGCGCGAAGCCGGCCTGCCCGAGACGGCAGTGCAGGTCGTGAACACCACTGACCGTGCCGCCGTCGGCGAACTGATCACCATGAAAGACTATGTGGACGTGATTGTTCCGCGCGGCGGTAAGGAACTGATCGAGCGCGTCTCGAGCGAAGCGCGCATCCCCGTCATCAAGCACCTGCACGGCGTATGCCACGTCTACATCGACGACGAGGCCGACCTGCACAAAGCCATACGCATCGCCGACAACGCCAAGACCCACCGCTACGGCGTGTGCAACGCGATGGAGACCCTGCTGGTGAATGCGAACGTGGCAGCGAAAGTATTGCCGGAACTGTGCCGGATCTATCTGGACAAGGGCGTGGAACTGCGCGGCGACGAAGCGTCGCGCAAGCTGGTCCCCCAGATGAAGGTCGCCACCGAGGAAGACTGGCACACCGAGTATCTCGCGGCCATTCTCAGCATCCGCGTGGTCGCCGATCTGGATGAGGCACTTGCGCACATCGCCACCTACGGTTCGCAACATACCGACAGCATCGTCACCGAGAACTACAGCAAGGCCATGCGCTTCCTGCGCGAAGTGGATTCATCGAGCGTGATGGTGAACGCCTCGACACGTTTCGCCGACGGCTTCGAGTATGGTCTGGGCGCGGAGATCGGCATCTCCACCGACAAGATCCACGCCCGCGGCCCGGTCGGACTGGAAGGATTGACCTCGCAAAAATACATCGTGCTCGGCAGCGGGCAGATCCGTATCTGACAAGAACACGATAATAAAGAGTTGAAAAGGAAACATCATGAGCCAGACCATTGAAATCAAAGTCCCCGACATCGGTAACTTCAAGGATGTCGCCGTCATCGAGATCGCCGTGAAGGCCGGCGATCACGTCGAGAAAGAACAGGCGCTCATCTCGCTGGAAACGGACAAGGCGACGATAGACGTTCCCTCACCCGTCGCCGGCGTGGTGAAGCAGCTCAAGATCAAGGTCGGCGACAAGGTCAGCGAAGGCTCGATCATCCTGCTTCTTGAGAGTCAGGATTTAGGAACTGGGAATTCGGATTTGGCAAAACCGGCGGCTTCTGCGCCGCAAGTTGCCGCCGCAGCCCCAACCAAATCCCAAATCCAAAATCCCAAATCCACCGTCAAAGGCGACATCCACGCCGAAGTCGTGGTACTCGGCGCCGGCCCCGGCGGCTACACCGCCGCGTTCCGCGCGGCCGATCTCGGCAAGCAGGTGGTACTGATCGAGAAGCATGCCTCGCTCGGCGGCGTTTGCCTCAATGTCGGCTGCATCCCGTCCAAGGCGCTGCTGCATGTGGCCAAGGTCATCACCGAAGCGGAAGAGGTTTCGCATCATGGCGTGACCTTCGGCAAGCCGAAGATCGACATCGACGGCATCCGCGGCTGGAAGGAAAGCGTCATCTCCAAATCCACCGGCGGCCTCGCCCAACTGGCGAAGCAACGCAAGGTGCAGGTGGTGCAGGGTGTGGCGAAGTTCACCTCGCCCAACTCGCTCGTGGTGCAGACCGCCGACGGCGAGAAGATCGTCACCTTCGACAACGCCATCGTCGCCGCCGGCAGCAGCGTGGCGCGCATCCCCGGTTTCCCCTATGAAGACGAACGCATCATCGACTCCACCGGCGCGCTGGCGCTGAAGGATGTGCCCAAGCGCATGCTGGTCATCGGCGGCGGCATCATCGGCCTGGAGATGGCGACGGTGTACGACGCATTGGGCAGCAAGATCTCCGTGGTCGAACTGATGGACCAGCTCATGCCCGGCGCGGACAAGGACATGGTCAAGCCGCTGCACACGCGCATCGCCAAGCGTTACGAAGCCATCATGCTGAAGACCAAGGTCACCAAGATCGAGGCGACCAAGGCCGGCCTGAAGGTGACCTTCGAAGGCGAACAGGCGCCCGCCGAACCACAGGTATACGACAAGGTGCTGATGGCCGTCGGCCGCCGTCCGAACGGTCGCGAGATCGCAGCAGAAGCTGCGGGCCTCATCGTCAACGAGCGCGGCTTCATCCCGGTGGACAAGCAGATGCGCACCAATGTGCCGCACATCTTCGCCATCGGCGACATCGTCGGCGATCCGATGCTGGCGCACAAGGCAGTGCATGAAGGCAAGGTCGCGGCCGAGAACATCGCCGGACACAAAGCCTTCTTCGAACCATTGACCATCCCTTCGGTCGCTTACACCGATCCCGAAGTGGCATGGATGGGCTTGACCGAGACGCAGGCGCAGGCCAAGGGCACCCCCTTCGAGAAGGCGTCCTTCCCGTGGGTCGCTTCGGGACGTGCCGGTTCGGTGGGACGCCCCGAAGGTGCCACCAAGGTGCTGCTGGATCCGCAATCGCGCCGCATCCTCGGCATGGGCATCGTCGGCGTGAACGCGGGCGAACTGATCGCCGAAGCCGTGCTGGCGCTGGAGATGGGGGCAGACATGGAAGACATCGGCCTCACCATCCATCCGCACCCGACCTTGTCGGAGACCCTGTGCTTCGCCGCCGAGATGGCGGAAGGCACCATCACCGACATCATGGCCCCGCGCAAGAAATGAGGCAGTTCGCTTCGGTCATCGGCATGCTGGCGATCAGCATGTCGGCCAGCGCCTTCGACCTGAACGATCTCAAGTCCAGGCTCAATGAACTGGAACAACCCGCCCCGAGCTCGAATGCACCCGCAGCCAAACCTTCCGGGCTGGCCCAGTTCACCGCACAGGAACAGGCCGCCAGCCTGAAACAGGCGCTCACACAAGGTGTGGAGACCGCCGTCCGCGATCTCGCAAAAGAGAACGGCTATCTGGGCAACGACAAGGTGCGCATCCCGCTGCCGGACAACCTGCAAAAGGCCGACCGCACCATGCGCAGGATCGGTCTGGGTAGGTACTCGGACGAATTGACGACCTCCATGAACCGCGCCGCCGAGGCTGCCGTGCCGGAAGCGAAGGCACTGCTGGTCAGCGCGGTGAAGAGCATGACGGTGAACGATGCCAAGGAAATCCTGCTGGGCAAGGACGATGCTGCCACGCAATATTTCCGCGGCAAGACCGAAACGGCATTAGGCAGCAAGTTCAAGCCCATCGTGACCAGGTCGATGCAGAAGGTCGGCCTGGCGCAGGCGTATGACCGTTTCGCCGGCAGAGGTGTGAAACTGGGACTGGTCGATGAGCGCGATGCCAACCTCGAAGACTACATCACGCGCAAGGCACTGGACGGACTGTTCTACATGATGGCGGAACAGGAGAAGGAGATACGCGCCCACCCCCTGCAAGCGACCGGCGACCTGGCCAGAAAGATATTCTCCGCATTGCGCGGACAATAAGACCCGCAGCCTGAAGATGCCCGAATCTGCGGGCTCTCAGGCACGCACACTCAGTTGTGCATCAGGTTGAGCTGCTTCGCGATGATGTCGTGGTTGAGCCACAATACCGGCCCGGCCGGGTTCGACGACTCATGGAACATCAGGGGGCCGGTACCTTCCAGCACCAGGGAGCTCAAAATGTCGGTCACCAGCGCATCGCGGCTCTTGTGCATCTTGGTGATCTCTTCCGACGTGCCTATCATCACCTCGGCCAGCTCGGCTGAATTCGCCATCGGCCATGCCGCAAAATCGCGGAAGCGTTTCATCACATCGCTGGCATTGTAGGCGTCGATCTTCTGCAACAGGCTTTCCAGCGTCTGCCCTTCCTGCAGCACATCGCGGCAGGCCTGCCACTGCGACTCAGCCCAGGCTCCGCCCTGCTCCTTTTTCAATGCCTTGAGCAAGGGGAACAATGAAAGCTCCACGCCGACGAAGATGTCGGAAGAATTGGTGCGAATCTCGGGGCAGTTGTAGACGGTGGCCTTGATGCCCTGCTTCCATGCCTCTTCGGCGATGCGCTCGAGGCGCATCTTCGCCTTGCCCTGGGTATAGCTGGTATAGGTCTGCCACTCGTATTTGCCGCCGTCGATGATAATCTCGGTGCCGTGGTAACCATAGGCGGTGTAGCGCACCTGCCCGCCGGTCTTTTCCAGACGCGCGCGGATCGCAGCACTGCCTTCGATCAGGTGCTGGAAGGTGTTCGCGGTCACCTCGTCGAAATTCATCAGGATCAGCTTGCCCAGGTCGCTGTCGAGCAAGGCGCTCGACGACATGAAGCGTTCGCCGCGCCCCTTATAGATCCGGTTGGCGATGGCCAGGAACACTTTCACCTTGGGGATGCCGCCGGCCATGGTATGGGCGAAGAATGCATTGCTGCCGTCCGGGATCATGCGGTCGAGTTCCGCCATCACCTTTGCCACTGAATCCTTGAAGCGTTTCACCCCGACCTCGCGGCAGCGCTCGATCTGTTTCCAGTCGAGCTTGTCGTCCTGCCAGCTCTTCAGCGTCATGTCGGCCAACAGGTCGGTGGGAGTCGGCTCGCCCGCCGGCGCATCCAGATCGAACCCCGCCATCAGCGGCACATTGATGATGCGGCCGCCCAGATTGGCTTCGGCCTGGGCCAGTTCCTCCGCGTTCAGCGGACGCAATTGATTGTTCTCGTCGCGGCGGCCTACGGTGACACCGATGATGGTCATGCCCGCCTTGCGTGCCTCGTTGATCAGGCCGTTGGCATAACCGCGGCCAAACAATTCGCCAAAGAGCACAAAGACGTCGTTCTTACGAAAGATGTTCCCCTTGGGAATATCTCTCAACGAAACCGGTGAAACCATAATATCTACCTCCAGCATGACGATCGGTTAAATTGTTTTGTCAATGATAGTCGAATTTGGTAGCCTTACCAAAACACACAACCTCCGGCTGGCCAAATGAGCATCAAAGACGACATCCTGATTGCGGGCTCGATGCTGTTACGTGAAAAGGGCGTGACTGCCCTGACACAGCCGCAGATCGCTCAAGCGGCCAACATCAAACAAAGCCATCTAACTTACTATTTTCCCACACGCGCGAATCTGTTGCTTGCCATTGCTGATTTCACGCTTTCCACCCTGATGGACGATGTCGCCGCCCAGCTGCAGGCCAAGCCGCAAGGCACTACGCTGGCCGATGCGATCTCCAGGATCATGATCGACGGTTTCCCGCCGCGCGTCTTCATCGGCCTGATCGTTGCAGCAGACAGCGATCCCGACATCCGCAAGCTGCTGCGCAAACTGATCCGCCACGTTCGCACAGCCATCCAGGGCCTGCTGCAGCAGGCAGGCCTCGCATCCGACAGGGAGGCGGCCCTTTTGTTCCATGCCACGATCGTCGGCCTCGCCGTCATGCACCAGGCCAAGCTGAACAAGGAGTCCGCTACCGAAGTCAAACACGGCGTGGACATCCTGATGCGTTTGTTGCCTTCCATCCATTCCACGCGGTCGCCAATATGAACACTCCGCTGCAGATGCCGTATTCTCATGTTTCCAGTTTTATTGTTTCGGACTCCGCGCGGGCTCAGGGACCAAGACCATGAAAAAGAAAATCCTCCTTCTCCTTGCCGTCACGATAGGGCTCGGCGCATCCGGCGCGGCCGCATGGTATTTCGGCAACCGGCATGCCGCCAACAGTGAGACGCTGACGCTGTATGGCAATGTGGATATCAGGCAGGTGCAGCTCGCCTTCAACGGTTCCGAGCGCATCGCCAAGATGCTGGTGAAGGAAGGCGACCGCGTCAACAAGGGTCAATTGCTGGCAATGCTGGATACGGCGACGCTACAGCAGAAAGTCCGCAAGGCCGAGGCCGATAGCGAGGCCGCACGCCTCGCCGCAGTCAATGCGGCCAGCACCTACCGGCGGACCAGAATGCTGGTCGACCAACATTTCGTTGCGCAGCAGCAGGCGGACGATGCGCGTACCGCATCCGATGCGGCGCATGCGGGAGCCCACGCCGCTCAGGCCGGGTTGGAGCTGGCGCGCAGGGCGCTGGCCGATGCCTCGCTGTACGCACCGGACAATGGCATCATCCAGGAACGCATCCTCGAACCCGGTGACATGGCATCGCCGCAACGTCCGGTCTACACGCTCGCGATGACCGACCCGCTCTGGGTCCGCGCCTATGTGAAGGAGAGCGACCTCGGCAGGATACGGCCGGGCATGCACGCCGCAGTGGCAACCGACAGTTACCCGAACAAGCGCTACAACGGCTGGCTGGGCTACATCTCGCCGACTGCGGAATTCACACCGAAATCGGTGGAGACCACCGAGGTGCGCAGCAGCCTGGTCTACCAAGTGCGCATCTTCGTGTGCAACCCGCAGGGCGAATTGCGCCTGGGCATGCCGGCCACGGTGACCATCGCGCTGGGCCAACCCGCCGCCACGAACAACGAGCACTGCCGGAATCCGTGAGGTTGGCGTGAACGCGGCAAATCACGACACGGCGCCACCCACTCCCGCGAGCCCGGACAGCCGGGTCGCGCTGGTGGTGAAGCAACTCTCCAAATCCTTTCTCATCGGCAAACGCAGGATACAGGCGCTGCAGGACGTCAGCTTCAGCGTGCGCCACGGTGTGGTCACCGGGCTCGTCGGCCCCGACGCGGCCGGCAAGACCACACTGATGCGTCTCGCCGCCGGATTGCTGGTACCGGATAGCGGCGCCATCAGCGTGCTCGGCATGGATGCAGCCACGCAGTCGCTCGCGGTGCAAGGCTCCATCGGTTACATGCCGCAACGCTTCGGTCTCTACGAAGACCTGACCGTGCAGGAGAATCTCGACCTCTACGCCGACCTGCAAGGCGTGCCGGAAACGGCGCGTGCGGAACGTTACCGCGAGCTCATGCACATGGCCGGGCTTGCGCCTTTCGCCAGGCGGCTGGCCGGACAGCTTTCCGGTGGCATGAAACAGAAACTCGGCCTCGCCTGCGCGCTGGTGCGCCAACCGCAGCTCTTGCTGCTCGACGAACCCACGGTCGGCGTGGACCCGCTGTCGCGCCGCGAGCTGTGGGACATCGTCTATCGCCTGGTGCGCGAACAGGGCACCAGCGTGCTGCTCACCACGGCCTACCTCGACGAAGCGGAACGCTGCGACGACGTGGTGCTGCTGCACGAAGGACGGCTGCTCGACCAGGGCGCGCCCGCTGTGCTGCGCGAAACCATGCGCGGCCACACCTACCGTGTCACGGTGGCTGGCATGGACAAGCGTGTGCTGCAGAACCGCATCGCACAGGCGCCGGGCGTAATGGACGCGCTGATCCAGGGCGACCATGTGCGCGTAGTGATGGAAAGCGACACGCCTGTCGACTTCGCCGCGCTATGCCCCGCTGCGGTCGGCATCGAGTCAGCAGCGGTGGCGCCGCGTTTCGAGGACAGCTTCGTCGCACTGATCAAGAGGAAGGTTCGCGGCGATGAAGGTTCGCCGGTACATGACAATAAGGTTCTGCCCGCACATGTGACACTCACCGATACATCCCCTCCCCCCGCGGGGGAGAGGGAACAAGATCGGTTCGCTAAACCAGTGATCGAAGTCAGCAACCTGCAGCGCACCTTCGGCAGTTTCTACGCAGTGAACAACATCAGCTTCACCGTGCAGCGCGGCGAGGTGTTCGGACTGCTGGGGGCGAACGGTGCGGGCAAATCCACCACTTTCCGCATGCTGTGCGGACTGTTGCCGCCGAGCAGCGGCACCCTGCGCGTCGCCGGTGCCGACCTGCGTCATGCCGCGGCGGCGGCACGCGCACGCATCGGTTACATGTCGCAGAAGTTCTCGCTCTACGGCAACCTCAGCGTGGCCGAGAACCTGCAGTTCTTCAGCAGCGCCTACGATCTGACCGGCACGCGCAGAAAGCAGCGCATCGACTGGGCGCTGCAGGAATTCGAACTGTCCGCCATGGCCGATGTCACCAGCGGCGACCTGTCGCTCGGTTACAAGCAGCGCCTGGCCCTCGCCTGCGCACTGATGCACGAACCGGAGATCCTGTTCCTCGACGAACCCACCTCCGGCGTCGATCCGCTGGCGCGGCGCGAATTCTGGTCGCGCATCAACGCTCTGGCCGGACAAGGCGTGACCATCATGGTCACCACGCACTTCATGGAAGAGGCGGAATACTGCGACCGGCTGGCGATCATGGCGGCAGGCGAGATACTGACCATGGGCACGCCCGGCAGCATCAAGGCGCAGGCACGCAATGCCGCACAGCCCGAGCCGACCATGGAAGACGCCTTCGTCGGGCTGATCATGGCGCATGAAAAGCGGGAGGCGGCATGAACCCAACTTTCTTAGGCAGTCATACCGGCGAAGGCCGGTATCCAGTAATGGGAAAACCGCCGCGAAGCGGACATAACCGCGATGTAGTCCCACTTGCGCGGGGATTTCTAAATCATCTGGATTCCGGCCTGCGCCGGATAACCAGCGACTTGCCCGCTTGCGGGCTTAGTCGAATGGCTAGTAGTTCCATCAATGACGTGGTTTTTTTAATGGAATATCTGGGATGAATATCGATACCCGCCCCGGCTCTTCACGCATGCGGCTGCGCGGGCTCATCCGCAAGGAATTCCTGCAGATCGTGCGCGACCCCAGCAGTATCGCGATCGCCTTCCTGATGCCGATCTTCCTGCTGCTGCTGTTCGGCTACGGCGTATCGCTGGATTCCGAGCACATCCCGCTGGCGCTGGTGGTGGAACAGCCGAATTCCGATACCGCCGACTTCACCGCCGAATTCGACCACTCGAAGTACTTCGTGCCCTTCTACTATGCCAGTACGCTCGAGGCGGAACAGGCCATGATGGCCGGGCGCGTCAACGCCATCGTGGTGCTGCGCCACGATTTTTCCAGAACATCGCGGCGAAGCGACGGCGCAGCGATACAGCTCATCGTCAACGGCGTGGACGCAAACACGGGGCGCATCATCTCCGGCTACGTGCAGGGCGCGTGGGGCAGCTGGCTGGCGCACGCAGCACAAAAACGCGGGCAGGAACTGCAGGTGCCGGTGCAGATGCAACAGCGCGTGTGGTTCAACAGCGAGCTGCGCAGCCGCAACTTCCTGGTGCCGGGACTGGTCGCGGTGATCATGACGCTGATCGGCTCCTTGCTGACCGCGATGGTGATGTCGCGCGAATGGGAACGCGGCACCATGGAAGCGCTGCTGGTCACGCCACTGTCGATGCGCGAGGTGATCATCGGCAAGTTGCTGCCTTACTTCATCCTCGGCATGGGCGGCCTGGTGCTGGCGGTCGGCATGTCGCTGTTCCTGTTCGAAGTGCCGCTGCGCGGCTCGCTGTGGGTGCTGTTCTCGGCGTCTGCGCTGTTCCTCATCGCCGCGTTGAGCATGGGCCTGCTGATCTCCACCGTGGCGCGCAGCCAGTTCGTCGCCGGCCTGATCGCGCTGATCGCCACCTTCCTGCCCGCCTTCCTGCTCTCCGGTTTCATCTTCGACATCGGCAGCATGCCAACCATGGTCCAGGTCATCACCCATATCGTCGCCGCGCGCTATTACGTCGCCATCCTGCAGACGGTGTTCCTCGCGGGCAACGTGTGGAGCGTGATCCTGCCGAACGCGCTGGCGCTGGTGCTGCTTGCGACGATCTTCCTCGGCCTGACCTGGCGCAATGCGCGCAAGAGACTGGAGTGACGGCATGGTTGGACGCATACTCGCACTGGTGTTGAAGGAATTCCTGGCACTGCTGAAAGACAAGCGCGCCCGCCTCGTGCTCATCGGCCCGCCGCTGATCCAGCTGATGGTGTTCGGCTACGCGGCCACCTTCGACCTGAAGAACGTGCCGTACGCCGTGTACAACGAGGACCGCGGGGCGGCCGCGCGCGCGCTGCTGGCCGCCTTCGACGGTTCGCCCGGTTTCACCCCGGTGGCACAGATCACGCACGAGAGCGAGATCGCGCCGCTCGTCGACGGCAAGCAGGTGCTGATGGTGATCCATGCCGGGCCCAACTTCAGCGCCGAACTGGCAGCCGGGCGGCCGGCACAGCTGCAGGTGATCGTCGACGGGCGCAATTCCAACACCGCCATGCTGGCGATCAACGATGCCAGCGTGATCGTCGATCACTTCAACACAGACTGGGCGGCAAGCCATGGCGGCAGCCAGCCGCCCGCACATATCGTGACACGCGCCTGGTTCAATCCCAACCTGGAAAGTCGCTGGTTCTTCCTGCCCGGCATCGTCGGCATCCTGACCTTGTTGCTCACCATGCTGGTCACCGCGTTGTCCGTCGCACGTGAACGCGAGCAGGGTACCTTCGACCAGTTGCTGGTCACACCGTTGCGGCCGGTGGAAATATTGATCGGCAAGACGCTGCCCGGATTCCTGATCGGCATGGCGGAGGCCAGCGTGATCATGCTGGCGGCAGTGTTCTGGTTCAAGGTGCCGCTGCTCGGCAGCCTGCTGACGCTGTATACCGGGATCGCGCTGTTCCTGCTGTCGGGTGTCGGCGTGGGGCTGATGATCTCGTCGTTCGCGGCCACCCAGCAGCAGGGGTTGCTGGGCGCGTTCATCTTCATGGTGCCGGCCATCATCCTGTCCGGCTTTGCCACGCCGATCCGCAACATGCCGATACTGGTGCAGGACATCACGCTGCTGGATCCCATGCGCTATTTCCTGCTGGTGCTGCGCGGCGTATTCCTCGAGGACACACCGTTCCACCTGCTGATCCCGCAGTTCTGGCCGATGGCGCTGATCGGCGTAGCGGCGTTCAGCATCGCCGGCTGGCTGTTCCGCCACCGCATGTACTGACTGAATGCATGCGCGAATATAATCGATGCCCCTTCATATTCATCGCCGTCGTACTGCGCATCGGATCGAAGACTTGCCACTGCACCCTGGACTAGCCATTTGGACACTCTGAATTCCATCGTCACCAGCGACCTCAGCCTGTGGGGCCTGTTCATCAGCAGCTTCCTTGCAGCGACACTGTTGCCGGGCGGTTCCGAAGCCGTGTTGTTCGGCGTGCTGAAACTGCATCCGGATCTGTTCTGGCCGGCGCTGCTGCTTGGTACAGTCGGCAACACGCTCGGCGGCATGGTCACCTTCGGCATGGGCTGGATGCTGCCGCAGACCCAGCAGCTCAAGCACGTGGACAAAGTCCGTCAACACGGTGCGCCCGCGTTGGTACTGGCCTGGGTACCGCTGGTCGGCGATGCGCTCTGCCTCGCCGCCGGCTGGCTGCGCCTGAACTGGTGGCAGGCGGCGCTGTTCATGGCCATCGGCAAGTTCGCGCGCTACTGGGTGATCGCGCTCGCCAGCCAATATTGAACCGTCATCGGCAGCGACACCTCCGCAAGGCAGGTTATATAGATATTGCTTCCGCCCCCCCTGCGGAATACAGTGTCACCTACCTAACAGAGCTTTGTTCCATGAATAAACGCCTGACCCCAGCCAGGATCGCCCTGCTGTATGCAGCATTCGCTGCGCTGTGGATATTCGCCTCCGACAAACTGCTTGTGCTTGCCGTACGCGACCCTGAGCTGATCGTCCAGATCAGCACCTATAAAGGCCTCATTTTCGTCTTCGTGACGACGTGGCTGCTTTACCTGCTGATGCAGAGCTGGATCATCCAGACCGTTCGCACATCCCTTCCTGAAACTGCGGCAAACGACGCACACAATGTCCACACCCTGTTCGCGATCTTCCTGTGCCTGGTATTGATCGTACCGCTATTCGGTTTCGGCATCGCCAGGCTCTACGGTCCGCGCATCCAGCAGGTCGCATTCGCAGACCTGGCCTCCATCGCCGAACTGAAAACGAACCAGATCGAGATCTGGCTGAAGGAATGGCGCGACGACGCCGAGGAATTCTCGCAACGCGAAGGTTTCAGCGAGAATGTGGAGCAATGGTTCAAGCATGGGGACAAGAATGCAAAACACTACGTACTCGGAAGGATGGATACGCTTGCCGACATGCAGGGATACGATCCCGTGCTGCTGGACACACATGGCAAGCCGGGCCTGGCGGCCGATTTTGTGTCGGACCCGATCGCCGAGAAAGTCTGGCTTGACCTGCTGAAATCGGCGCTGCTCAGCAGCAGACCGCAGCATAGCGACTTGTATCGCGACAGCAACGGTGCGATACGCCTCGATTTCGTCGTTCCCTTGTATCTGCCGAACCCGCAGCGGTTGGTGGGTGCGATCGTGCTGCGCGCGCCGGTCAACAAATTGTTCTTTCCCCTGATCCAGTCCTGGCCGACATCCAGCTCCAGCGCCGAGACCGTGCTGGTACGGCAGGAGGGCGACCAGATCCTGTTCCTGAACGAACTGCGCCACCAGAAGAACACGGCATTGACGTTGCGCTTTCCCATCGATCATTCCGGCATGCCGGCTGCCGCTTCCATCAAAAGCAAAACGCCGCAAACCCTGGAAGGAGTCGACTACCGCGGCATCAGGGTGCTGGCGGCGACCCGGCCGATACCGGGCACCGACTGGCACCTGGTCGCCAAGGTGGACCGGGATGAGGTGATGGCCCTGCCCAATGAGATGATCTTCTGGCTCGGCCTGGTTGCGATCCTCATCGTGTTCGTAGTGACAAGCGCGGTGATGTTGATATGGCGGCAGCAGCAACGCTTACACCGGATGGAACTGGCAAACCGCTCATCCGAACAGGACAAGCAGCTCAAGCTGTTCTACGACCTGCCCTTCATCGGCATGGCGATCACCTCGCCGGCCACCAAGCGCTGGGTGTATGCGAATGACCGCTTGTGCGACATGCTGGGCTATAGCCGCGACGATCTGCTGAAAACCGCATGGATAGACCTTACCCACCCCGACGATGTCGCGGGCAACCTGAAAGAGTTCGAGCGCATGGTGGCCGGCGAGACGGACGGTTTCAACATTGAAAAACGTTTCATACGCAAGGACGGCTCACCCATCACCGTCAATCTCGATGTCAAATGCACGCGCAGGGCAGACGGAAAACCGGACCTGATCGTGGCGCTGGTCGACGACATCACCCAGCGCAAGCAAACGGAACTGGCCTTGCGCGCAAAAGAGGCGACCTACCGCTCCCTGTTCGACAATATGTTGAATGGTGTCGCGCACTACCGCATGATCTTCCGCGACGGCGCTCCGGTGGATTACGAGTTCATCGCCGTCAATCCCGCCTTCGGGAAAACGACCGGATTAAAGGATGTCGTAGGCAGGAAAGTAAGCGAGGTCATTCCCGGCTATTGCGAAGCCAACCAGGATTCGCTGCAGGTGTTCGGCAAGGTGGCCCAAACCGGCGAAGCATGCCACTGGGAACATTATCTGTCCGCACTGGGCAAATGGTTCTCGTTCTCGATCTACAGCCCGGCACCGGGCGAGTTCGTTGTAGTGAGCGAGGATATCACCGAGCGCAAACAGGCCGAGACGGCATTGCGCGATAGTGAAGATCGCTTCCGCAGCATCTTCAACAATGCCATCGATGGGATCCTGCTTGCCGACAGCGGGACACGGAAATTCATCATGGGGAATTCCGCGATAGCGCGCATGCTGGGTTACAGCAACGAGGAGCTCCTGCAGCTGGGAACGGAGGATATCCATCCAGAACAGGACAAAGAATATTACATCGCCCAATTCGCGATGATGGTGCGCGGCGAAAGCACGCTCAGTTCGAATGCGGTGGTCAAACGAAAAGACGGCTCGGTGTTCTACGCGGATATCAAAGCGTCTCCACTTCGCATCGGCGACAAGGTCTATCTCATGGGATTCTTCCGCGACATCACCGAGCGCAAACAGACAGAGGATGCACTTCGCCAGGGTGCGGCAGTATTCGAGAGCAGCCACAACGGGATCATCATCACCGATCTCGACGGACATATTCTGGCTGCGAATCAGGCCTATGCGGATATCTCCGGCTATACCGAATCCGAACTGCTGGGGCAGAACCCGCGCATCCTCAACTCCGGTCGCCAAAGCAGGGATTTTTACCGGAAAATGTGGGCCAACATCAAAGAAGCCGGCTCGTGGCAAGGCGAGCTATGGAACAGGCGCAAGAACGGCGAGATCTACCCCACCTGGCTTGCCGTAAGTGCTGTCAGGAACGATCAAGGCAAGGCCACACATTACGTGGGCATCTCCTCCGACCTGAGCCAGCTCAGGCAGACCGAGGCAGAGCGCGAGCATCTGGCGCATTACGATCCGCTCACCGACCTGCCCAACCGCCTGCTGCTGCGATCGCATCTTACCCACGCACTGGCGCAGGCAAAACGCCATCACAACCAGGTCGGCGTGCTGTATCTCGACCTGGACCGCTTCAAGAACATCAATGACAGCCTGGGTTACCAGGTCGGCGACGAGTTGCTGGTCACCCTGACCGAGCGCCTGACCATGCATATGCGCAGCGAGGATCTGCTGGCGCGACTGGGCGGCGATGAGTTCCTGCTGGTGCTGGAGCACATCAACGAACCGGAGGATAGCGCCATCGTGGCAAGGTCGCTGCTCGAAACATTGGCGCAACCCTTCGTCCTTCACGGCGAACGGGAGATCTTCATCGGCGCCAGTATTGGCATCAGCATTTTTCCGAACGATGGCGATAGCGCCGAGCAACTGATCCAGCATGCCGATGCCGCCATGCATCAAGCCAAGACGCTTGGTCGCAACACTTACCACTTCTACACTGAGGACCTTTCGCGTGCCTCCAACGAGCATCTCGAACTTGAGAACCGGTTGCGCCACGCCATCACGGCGAACCAGTTGCGGGTGTATTACCAGCCGCAGGTGGATATCGCCACCGGCCACATCATCGGCGCAGAAGCGTTGGTGCGCTGGCAAGACCCGGAGCGCGGCTTGGTCCAGCCCGGTCAATTCATCCCCTTGGCAGAAGAGACTGGCCTGATCGGGGCCATCGGCGAATGGGTACTGAAAGAGACATGCCTGCAGGGCATGCGCTGGATCGATGCCGGCCTGCCCTTCCTGACGCTGGCGGTGAATCTTTCCCCGCACCAGTTCCTGCGCGGCAACATCGCCGGGCTGATCTCGAAAGTGCTGGCCGAGACCGGCTTCCCTGCCGACCGGCTCGAACTGGAACTGACCGAAAGCGCTTTGATGCAGCAGGGAGAAGATGTCATCAAGATGCTGCACCTGCTGCGTGCGCAGGACATCCGCCTGGCCATCGACGATTTCGGCACGGGCTATTCCTCGCTCTCCTACCTCAAGCGCTTCCCGCTCGACATCCTGAAGATCGACAAGAGCTTCGTCGACGACATCCCCTTCCATCAGGACGATATGGAGATCGCCGCCACCATCATCGCGATGGGCCACATCCTGGGTTTCAAGGTACTGGCGGAAGGTGTGGAGACCCGGGAACAACTGGAGTTCCTGCAGGCGAGAGGGTGCGACCTGTACCAGGGTTACCTGACCAGCCCGCCGATACCGGCGGAAGAGTTTGAAAAACTATTGAAGGAAAACATGGCAAGGGATGCATAGCTTGCCGTTGGATCGATCAAATATTGCAGCACGAATCGCCATCCCTGCCGGCTTACCGTTCGTCGGTTTCTCGCTGCATATTCTGCTACAGCCCAGATGTCCAAAGCTGTAACAGAAAGCTACATCCATGCTGACCGGAAAATTCCATGCATTACGCCTATCGGATTTTCGTCATGGTTCAGCAAGGTATTAATACACAATGGTTTGCATGGAACGATTGAAATGGCATCATACGGCCCTGTGCAACCCGACCACGTCTCGCTTATGAGCAGATTCAGAGTCATGCAGTTCAATATGCAGTTCGGCCAGATATGGGATGAGGCCGAAGGCGATCACGCTCCGATCGATCTTGACCTGACCATCGCCGAGATCCAGAGCCATGACGCCGACATCATCATCCTGCAGGAAGTGGAGCATGCACAGCCCGGCGGGGTTCAGCTCCAGCCTCCTCCCAATTACACTCGCCTGAAAGCCGCATTCAGGGGCTATGACAGCTACTTTTCGTACCCGAAAGCCGATCCGCGCGAGCTGCCTTTCGGTATCGGCCTGGCCATCTTTTCCAGAACTCCTTTACGCGATACTTTTCGCATGGAACTGCCTTCATCTCCGGTCGAGTTCGAATTCGACGGCAAAAAAAGGACACCGACCGACCGGCTGCTCATCGGTGCGAAGACGACGCTCGACGGACAAGAGGTTCAGCTCTTCAACACGCACCTGCTGGCGTATTTCATGCTCAATTCGTCGAGCGAACAGCATCTGCAGCAACGCCAGCTCGTCGTCGAGCAATTGCGCAAGTCCACCGGCCCTACCTTGATCGGGGGCGATTTCAACGTCAGCAACCGCGATTCGCTGGTCCACCAGTTCGCCGATGCCGGTTACCAGCCCGTGCAGACCACCGAAGTGACCTGGCGTTACCGTCCTTTCGTGCTCGACCATATCTTCCACAGTCCGCATCTTCAATCGGTGCGCTATACCGTCAAGCCGACCAAGGCATCAGACCATCACATCCTGCTCGCGGAATTCGAGTTCGCACATTAGAACGGATCGGCTCCCGGCCAGTCGCCTTACTCCTGCAGCATCCGCAGCCCCCACGCCACGCCAAAGCCGTTCACGTCATGCGCGACGATACCGAGCCCGCCTTCGCAGCGGCTGGCGGACAGATCCACATGCACCCACGGCGTGTCGTGTTCGACGAAGCGCTTGAGGAAGCGTGTGGCAAGGATGTGATCGGCATCGCCGTCCAGCGTGCACTGCTTGATGTCGGCGACCTTGGAATCGAGCGCGGCTTCGTAATCCTCGTCCTGCGGGAAGGCACACAACCGTTCGCCGGTTTGTTTGCCAATACTTACGGCGCGTTGTGCCAATTCGTCGCTGGTGCCGAACACGCCGCTGTAGCGCGCGCCCAGCGCCATCGCCATGCTGCCGGTGAGCGTGGCGAAGTCGATAATGAGATTTGGCTTGGCACGCGAGGCCAGCGTGAGCGTATCGGCCAGCACCATGCGGCCTTCGGCATCGGTGTGCATCACTTCGATGAAGGTGCCGTTGAGCGCCTTGACGATATCGTTCTGCTTGTAGGCTTTCGGGCTGATGTGGTTCTGCGCCAGCGCCAGCCAGCAGTCGATGTTCACTGCCAGTTTCTGCTGCGTCGCCGCGAGCAGGATGCCCAGACTCACCGCGGAGCCGTTCATGTCCTCGTGCATGTTGTGCATGTAGCGCGACGGCTTGAGGTTGTGGCCTCCGGTATCGAAGCAGATGCCCTTGCCCACCAGCGCGATGGTCTGTTTGGCTTTGGGATGTTTGTAGGACAGATGCACGATGGCCGCATCTTCCGGATCGCTGCCCTGCGCCACGGCGACGAATGCACCGGCACCCATCTTGCGCAGTTTCGGCATGGTGAGCTCTTCGTGCTTCCAGCCATTCGCCGTGGCCAGCTTCTTCACGCGCTGGCGGTAATTGCCCGGCGTCAGCTCGTTCGGCGGCAGCACGGTCAGCTCGCGGCACAGCAGGTTGCCGGCGGCTTGCGCCTTCAATGCATCGAACACCTTCTTGTCATTGAAGCCGTACAGCTCGATCTTCTGCAGCGACTTGCGCTCGTCCTTCTTCTTGTGCACTGGCAACAGTGCGCCGTTGACCCAGGCGCCGTACACAGCCAGTTCAGCCATGCGCTGTCGTTGCGCCGCATCACCAGACACCGACACCGCGATGACTTTGGGTTGCTCTTCCAGCAGCGGCTGCAGTGCTTTGCGCACCTGCACTTGCTGGGCAAAGGTATCTTTCTCGAGATCCACCATTACCCAGGCCACCAGCGTGCCATTGGCAGCATTCGCTGCGACGGGCGATTTCCCCAGTTCGTCCGCCTTCATGTCGCGGCGCTTGAGCACGGCGGCCAGCAGTTCGCCGTGCGGCGCATCTTTGGGAAGCATCTTCGCCTTGGGTAGCAGCACCAGCAGATGCGTAGCGCTCAGTGTCTTGGGCAGGGAGGGAGTCAGGGTCAGTTGTGCTAGCATTACGTCCTCGATAAATGATGTGTGTTGTCATTATCTCGTAAAAAACCATTTGCCACAGAGGACACAGAGATCACAGAGAAACCCCGGCGCTTCACCACTTTCTCCGTGATCTCTGTGTCCTCTGTGGCTTGAATTGATTTTGTCCAAGTTCACATGCGCCAATACCTAGACCTGATGCAGCACGTTCTCGAACACGGAACGAAGAAATCCGACCGCACCGGCACCGGCACCACCAGCGTGTTCGGCTACCAGATGCGCTTCGACCTCTCCCAGGGCTTTCCGCTGGTCACCACCAAGAAGTGCCATCTGAAATCCATCATCCACGAATTGCTGTGGTTCCTGCAGGGCAGCACCAACACCAAATACCTCAAGGACAACGGCGTCAGCATCTGGGACGAGTGGGCCGACGAACAGGGCAATCTTGGGCCGGTGTACGGCAAGCAATGGCGCTCGTGGGAGACCGTGGATGGCCGCGTGATCGACCAAATCAAAGTCGCCGTCGAGCAGATCAGGAACAACCCGGATTCGCGCCGCATCATCGTCTCGGCCTGGAACGTGGGCGAGCTGGACAAGATGGCGCTGGCGCCCTGCCATGCCTTCTTCCAGTTCTATGTCGCCGACGGCAAACTGTCTTGCCAACTCTACCAGCGCAGCGCGGACATCTTCCTCGGCGTGCCGTTCAACATCGCTTCGTATGCCTTGCTCACCATGATGATGGCGCAGGTGTGCGGGCTGAAATACGGCGATTTCGTGCACACCTTCGGCGACGCCCACCTGTATTCCAACCACATGGAACAGACCGCAACGCAACTGTCGCGCGAGCCGCGCGCGCTGCCGACCATGAAGATCAACCCGGACGTGAAGGACATCTTCGGCTTCAAGTTCGAAGATTTCACGCTGGAAGGTTACGACCCGCACCCGGCGATCAAGGCTCCGGTGGCGGTCTAGGATTTAAACATCAAGATTTTGGAATTGGGATCTGGGATTTAGTGGGGACGGCGGATGAAATATAGTGATCTGGTTGTCTGGCAAAAGGCGATGGATTTGGTGACTTCCATCTATAAAATCACTGCCGTTTTTCCCAATGACGAGCGTTTCGGACTGACCTCTCAAATCAGACGCGCCGCGGTCTCTGTTCCATCCAACATCGCCGAAGGTCATGGTCGCAAGGCAACCGGGGCATATCTCAACCATATTTCCATTGCCCTCGGTTCTGTGATGGAGCTCGAAACACAGTTACAGATTGCTCTGCGTCTGAATTTTGTTGATTCTGACACCTGCATTGTGCTGCTGTCTCAAACGGACGAAATAGGAAGGATGCTTGGCGGACTGAAGAAATCCATCGCAAACCAAGTGGAATAATAATGACCTCAAACACCCCGCCCAAATCCCAAATCCCAAATCCCAAATCCTCGTCGTTGTCATTGATTGTAGCCATGGCGCGTAACCGCACCATCGGCGTCAACAACACCTTGCCCTGGCGCTGTCCGGAAGACCTCAAGCATTTCAAGACGCTGACCATGGGGCATCACATGATCATGGGACGCAAGACATTCGACTCCATCGGCAAGCCGTTGCCGGGACGCACCACCGTAGTGATCACGCGCAACAACGATCTGGAGATCGAAGGCTGCATCGTCGCACACTCGCTGCAAGAGGCGCTGGTCACCTGTGCAGGAGATGAGGAGATATTTGTCGTGGGTGGAGCAGAACTCTACCGGCAAGCCATATCGCTCGTGGATACACTCTATGTCACCGAGATCCAGCAGGATGTGGCAGGCGATGCGCACTTCCCCGAGATCGACAAAGCCTTCTGGCAGGAAACATCGCGCGAGATGCGCTCGCAGGAAACGCCGCAACCGATGGACTTCCATTTCGTGACTTACCGCAAGATATAGCTACCGCAACTCGTTGGGGCTGAAGTACGCCGCACCCATCCATTGTTTGCGACAAAGTGTCGCAGGAAGCCATCCCGGCAACCTCGTCGCCGAACGAATCCCGGACATTCAATGATCGAACGTAATAAGTCTTTGCGATATTTCATATACAATGTATTTAGATAAATATACTTGTTCGCAAATCGCATCGAACAAATTGCCGCGCCTGATCCGGTAAATCACGGCGCAATATGTCACTCTCATGTGACCTGCCCGAGAAGTTCAGATGTGTGCGCCTGAACTCATGGGTACCACATAAACCCGGGATCGCGCGCAAACTGGAACATCAGTATCGCCCGTCCCGCCAGAACCATTTTTTTTACTTGCCTCCATTTGCACGGGCTTTTTCAGCAACTTGATGTGAAACGCATGCTGCAGTTGCATCTCTTTCATGGCGATCAGTGCTCACTGGCTTGGGTGGGCCACACGAAAGGAAATGAGAACATATGAAACTCTCACTGCGCTTCGTACTCCCTTTGATCCTCGTTCTGGCGGCCATTGCTTACATTGTCGCACCGCTGGTCGACCAATTGACTTTGCGCTGGTTCATGCGCGATCTCGACATGCGGTCATCATTGATTGCCCGAACCATCCAGCAACCCCTGCTGGAACAGCTTGATGCCGGCAAAAAAAACAAGGTCGTAGCGCTCTTCAACACCATCACCAAAGATGAACGGTTGTATGCTATCGGCTACTGTGCTTCGCCAACCGCAAAGGCATTGGTCAGCCGCTCTTTTCAACACCTTATCCATTGTGAAAATCTTGATCGATGGGCAGATTCGAATGAGCTTCTGTTGCCAAGCACCCAGGGACCGCTGCATGTATCGGTATTGCCTATGGCCAGCACTGCAGCACCCGAAGGCCGTCTGGTGCTGGTGCACGACATGAGCTTCATCACCCACCGCAGCGAGGAAACCAAGCGTTACCTGTTCTACTTCTTCATGGGATTGGCACTGGTGATCTCGCTGATCACGGTGATCATCGCGCAGCTTTCCTGGCGCGGCTGGATGTCCGGCATGCGTTCGCTGTTGCGCGGCGAAGGATTGCTATGGCAGCTGGCATCGGGTGAGCAGCCGAGCCCGCCGGAATTCAAGCCGATCGCACGGGACTTGCAGCGGCTGGTTCGCGAGCTTGAATCCGAAACCCGTGCGCGTGATGAGGAGCAGATCACCTGGTCGCCGGAAAGCCTGCGCTCCATCCTCCACAGCGAGTTGCGCGGCGAAGACATCATCGTGGTGTCGAACAGGGAGCCGTATATCCACCAGCGCATCGATGGCCGGATCGAAGTGCAAAGGCCGGCCAGCGGCCTGGTCACTGCCCTGGAACCCATCATGCGCGCATGCTCCGGCACATGGATCGCGCATGGCAGCGGCACAGCCGATCGCGAGGTGGTCGACAGATTCGACCGGGTCGCGGTACCGCCCGAGACACCCGCATACCAGATCCGCCGCGTATGGCTGTCCAAGGAAGAGGAGAAAGGCTATTACTACGGCTTCTCCAATGAAGGACTATGGCCGCTCTGCCATATCGCCCATGTGCGGCCCACTTTCCGCACCAGCGACTGGACCCAGTATGTCGCGGTGAACCGCAAGTTCGCCAAGGCCGTGGTGAGCGAGTCCAGAACAAAGAATCCCATCGTCCTGGTACAGGACTACCATTTCGCCTTGCTGCCCAAGATGATCCGCGAGGTACTCCCCGATGCCACCATCATCACTTTCTGGCATATCCCGTGGCCCAATCCGGAGTCGTTCGCCATCTGCCCCTGGCGAGACGAGGTACTCGAAGGGATGCTTGGCAGCAGCATCCTCGGTTTTCATACGCAGTTTCACTGCAACAATTTCGTCGACACTGTGGATCGTTTCATCGAGGCGCGCGTCGATCGCGAGTCTTTCACTGTCTCCTATGGCGGCAAGCTCACTGCCGTGCGCCGCTACCCGATCTCCATCGAATGGCCGCCGGCTCCGGAGAT
Organism: Sideroxydans lithotrophicus ES-1; assembly: GCF_000025705.1. Lineage (NCBI taxonomy): Bacteria > Pseudomonadati > Pseudomonadota > Betaproteobacteria > Nitrosomonadales > Gallionellaceae > Sideroxydans > Sideroxydans lithotrophicus. Next base: position 2,559,311 of record NC_013959.1, read on the forward strand.
GGTACAAAAACCTGTGCCCGATTGCCGCAGCAACATACGGCAGCTGCATAAGCTTCCTGCGGAGCACAAGCTCGGCGTCGGCGTCGACCGGCTCGATTACACCAAAGGCATCACGGAACGTTTCCACGCCATCGAACGCCTGTTGGAGCTGAATCCCGAGTGGGTCGGCCGTTTCACTTTTGTGCAGATCGCAGCGCCGACGCGCTCGGGTATCGAGGAATACCAGCATCATGAATCGCAGGTGCGGGATATGGCCATGCGCATCAACAGCCGTTTCGATAGCAACTTGCCTCCGCCCATCGTGCTCAAGGTAGAACACCACGAACCGCGCGAGGTATACGAGTATTTCCGCGCCGCCGATCTCTGTTTTGTCAGCAGCCTGCACGATGGCATGAATCTGGTCGCCAAGGAATTTGTCGCGGCTCGCGACGATGATCGAGGTGTGCTCATCCTCTCCCAGTTCACCGGTGCGGCGCGTGAACTGCCCGAGGCGCTGATCGTCAACCCGTACGATGCTGACCAATGCGCCGCTGCCCTGCATCTGGCACTTACCATGCCGGCAGACGAACAGCGCGACCGCATGCGCCTGATGCGCGGCCTGGTGGCCGAGTTCAATGTTTTCCGCTGGGCCGGCCGCATGCTGCTGGATGCCGCCGCGATGCGACGCCGCAGCCGCCTGTTAGACAAGAATGGACATGGAGAGATATGACGATGCGTACCAGTTCTCCACCCTCGGCGAGCGTTGACTGGGCATATTTCCTCGATGTCGACGGCACCTTGATCGACATCGCCGACACACCGGGTGCTGCCTTTGTGGATACGGAGCTGCTTGATCTCATAGCACGCCTGTATCAGGAAAGCGGCGGCGCGATGGCGCTGGTCAGCGGCCGCTCCATCTCGGACCTTGAACATCTGCTCGGCTCGCTGCATCTGCCACTGGCCGGGCAGCACGGACTGGAACGGCGCGATGCCGCCGGGCGTCTATGGATACATGCCGCAACGCCTGAAGCCAAATGCACCATCAAGGAAGCGCTGGCGCCGGTTCTGGTGCAGTATCCCGGCCTGTTGCTTGAGGACAAGGGACTGACGCTGGCACTGCACTATCGGCAAGCCCCGCATCTGGCTGCTTATGCACACCGCCTGATGGGCCAGCTGGCAAACGATGCCGATGCCGGCCTTGAAGTGCAACCCGGCAAGCGCGTCGCGGAAGTCAAACCGTCCGGCATCGACAAAGGCACGGCGGTGTCGGAATATCTCAAGGAATCGCCGTTCAAGGGACGCCGACCGGTGTTCATCGGCGACGACCTCAACGATGAGCACGGCTTCGCCGAAGTGAACAGACTGGAAGGCATCTCCATCAAGGTCGGCAAGGGCCGAAGTTGCGCCCGCTTTCGCCTGCCCGATGTGGCTGCGGTAAGGAGATGGCTGGGCAACATCCTGAAAGGAAGCGAATGAAAAACCTGGACCTGGCCTTGATCGGCAATTGCACCATAGGCGCCCTGGTCGATGGCCGGGCGAACTTTACCTGGGGCTGTTTCCCGCGCTTCGATGGCGATCCTGTGTTCTGTTCCCTGCTCAAGGACACCGATGACTATGGATTCTTTTCCGTCGAGCTCACCGATTGCGAGCAGACCGAACAGCACTATCTGGAGAATACCGCGATCCTGGTAACGCGCCTTTACGATCGCCATGGCGGCGCGGTAGAAGTCACAGATTTCGCGCCCCGCTTCGGCCAATATGGCCGCATGTTCCGTCCCATGATGCTGGTGCGGCGGATCAAGCGGCTCTCCGGCAGCCCACGCATCACCCTGCGTCTGCGGCCCGCCTGCGATGACGGCGCGGGCCGGCCGACAGTCACCTGGGGCAGCAACCATATCCGCTATGTCGCACCGACATTCACGCTCAGGCTGACCACCGATGCATCCCTGACCGCACTGCTGCAGGAAACGCCATTCTTCCTGGAGGACACCATCACGCTGCTGCTCGGTTCGGACGAGACCGTACATGAAGCCGTCAGCGAAGTCGGCCGCCATTTTCTCGAGGAGACCGCTCAATACTGGCGCGAATGGGTCCGCTCCCTGGGCATCCCCTACGAATGGCAGGAAGCCGTGATACGCGCTGCGATCACACTGAAGCTGAATGCCTATGACGACACCGGCGCCATCGTCGCCGCCATGACCAGCTCCATCCCCGAGGCCGCCAATAGCGGACGCAACTGGGATTACCGCTACTGCTGGTTGCGCGATGGCTATTTTGTGGTCAATGCGCTGAATCGCCTGGGCGCGACTCGGACCATGGAGCGCTACCTCAGCTATATCGTGAATATCGCCGCCAATTCCGGAGGCAAGCCGCTGCAGCCGGTCTACGGTATCGACGGCAGGACGGAGCTGGAAGAGCGCGAAGTTCCGGCACTGGCAGGTTTTCGTGGCATGGGTCCGGTGCGCATCGGCAACCTTGCCTATCGCCAGGTGCAGCATGACGTCTATGGCTCGTCCATCCTCGCCGCGACCCATATCTTTTTTGACCAGCGCCTGACCCGGCGCGGAGACGAGGCGCTGTTCCGCCGTCTCGAACATCTCGGTACGCAAGCCATCCGCTGCTACGACCAGCCGGATGCCGGTCTCTGGGAACTGCGCGGCAGTGCGCGCGTACACACTTTTTCTGCCGTGATGTGCTGGGCGGCCTGCGACCGCCTGGCCAGGATCGCCGACGGATTGGGACTGTCCGAACGTGCAGAATACTGGCGCGACCAGGCGCGGCAGCTGCATGAGACCATCAGCCAGCGCGCGTGGAACCAGCAACGCGGCAGCTTCGTCTCCACCTTCGACGGCGACGCGATGGATGCAAGCCTGCTGCTGCTGGCAGAGGTCGGATTCCTCGAAGCGGGCGACCCGCGTTTTGTCGCCACGGTGAATATGGTCGAGAAAGACTTGCGCCGCGGCGATTTCATCTTCCGCTATGTCGAAAAGGACGATTTCGGCGAGCCGGAGAACGCCTTCCTGGTCTGCACGTTCTGGTATGTCAATGCGCTTGCCGCGGTGGATCGGCGAGAGGAAGCGCGAGCACTGTTTGAAAAGCTGCTGGCTCACCGCAACCGTCATGGTTTGTTGGCGGAACACATCGACCCGAACAGCGGCGAACAGTGGGGCAACTTCGTGCAGACTTACAGCATGGTGGGGCTGATCAATGCCGCGATCCGTTTGTCATTGCGCTGGGATCAGGCATTCTAGACAGCATCCGGCTGCACTTCAGATCATTCCCATTGCGACCAGCGCTATGAATGCAGCAAACAGCGCAAAATGGCTGATACCCTCGATGGCGTTGGTCTCGCCGTCATGCAGGTTGTTCATCACGGTGAGGAAGGTGAGCAGCAGCATGCCAGCCTGAACCGGCGTCAGCGCCATCACGATGCGCTCGCCGCTGAAAAGGGCGACGGTCTCGATCACCGGCAGCGTCAGCAATACGGTAGCCAGCGAGGCACCAAGCGCGATGTTGACCGTGGTCTGCATACGATCCTGCTGTGCGGCCTTGAGCGCAGTAAGTATCTCCGGACTGGCAGAGATCAAGGCGACCAGCACCGCGGGGATCGCCTTGGGCAGGCTGCTGCCCGAAAGTCCGGCATCCAGCAGCACCGACAGTATTTCGGAGAGCAGGCCGACCAGCACGATGGCGCCCAGCATCATGCCGACATGCAATGCATTCGGACTGTGCGATTCATCATGCGCCTCTTCGTCGGTCTCGCTGGAATACGCGAAAAAAGTCCGATGTTCGACCGTCTGCAAGCGCAGGAAGGCAACATACATGATCGCCATCGTTGCGATGGAAAAGCACGAATAGAACCGCCACTGCCCGTCGGGCACGAAATCGGGGATGAACATGCCGATGCCGATAGCGACCAGCAACATGGCAATAAAGGAATTGGCCGATGAGATGTTGTATTTTGTCTGGCCGTGCTTGAGCCCGCCGACGATGGCGGCAAGTCCGAGGATGCCGTTGATATCGAACATCACTGCAGAGAACACCGTGTCGCGCGCCAGCGTCGGATTGGGTGTGCCTTGCAGCAAAACGATCAAGATCACCACTTCCACCGACACTGCGGCAAGCGTCAGGATCAGTGTGCCATAGGGTTCGCCCAGTCGCATTGCCAGAACTTCAGCATGATGGGCGATGCGGAACGCAACGCCGATGATTGCAGCAAGAATGAGCATCAACAGTCCCCACAGCGCGACGCCGCCGTGTTCGATGGCGCCATGCTCGAACACAAAGCCCAGCCCGAGCATGAGAAGTGCGGCAGCGACCGGAAACTCCGGTTTCAGATATTTCATGGTTGTTCCTTGTTGTCTTTGTTGGTTCCGGCTTGCCATCCGTTCGATCGCAAGGTGCAATCTTCTCACGATGGATGCCTTTCAGCTAAATGGCGATTTCAAGAATGGGGCCGATTATGGCGCAGAACACGATGACCCGGATGAGGCTGCGCTTGTAACGGAACAGTGCGATCAGGGCATAAATCCAGTCATCTGCCCGACCGGGCCGCCAATGCTGATGAAACCCGGCTTCAGCCGTACCGAAAAGCTTGCGCCAGCGTGACCCGTGCCGGAAGGTCGGCATATTGCCAGTGATCTGTGCGATGCGACCGCGCCCGCTCCTTGGACGGTCGGTCGTCTTGAAGCGGGCAGGCTGCATGATTCCTGGTGGAATGCTGTATCTGGCCATCGCCCCGTCCGGGCAAGCCTTGCTCATGGCGGCGATCCGCCGGTCAGAATTCGTACTCGACCTGCATCCTGAACGTATGGCGGGGTGCCGCGCTGCTGACCCCCGACAACCAGGCTGCGTTGTATCTGATGGCCTGCCTGCCTCCCAGCCCCAACTTACCGAAGACCGCCGGACCGATACGATGGACCTGGTCTGCCTGTCTGTTCCAGTCGTTCCACTTCCCCATCTCGCCGAATCCCTGCAGGCCGAATTCAAGTACAGGTTGCCAGCGGTATTTTGCCTGCCATTGATAACTGAAGTTGGTACTGTATGGCACACCGCTCTCATCCGCTTTGCCGAATGCGCGCTCGAAAAGCAGATTGCCGTTCAGCTGCAGGTTGCCGAATTCCGTTTGCAGCAATGGCCCGAGTTTCAGCTCCCATGGTGCATTGCTGCTCAATGGCGCTTCCAGCTCGGTAACAAGTCCGGCATCCACGGGATATCTTCCGGTTTCGGTGAGCTGGAATTTGTTTTCCCATTCGGCCAGGTTGGCGATCTGGCCGCCGATCTGCTCCTGCTTCAAATATATCTCCGTGAACCAGTATTCTGTTGCGCCGTAACCGACACCGATGCTGGCTCCTTGCGCGAGCGTGCCATCCTTCTGCCTGAAAGAACCGTACTTGAAGTCGACCTCCCGTTCGCCATATTCCACGGTGGGTGTGTAAACATAATCTGCGGGACCGGCGATGGCCTTGCCCGCATTGATCGCGAGCAAACCGAACACCGCAATGAGTCCGATCTTCATCTAGGCACGCATCTTGTTGGAACGGTTCGGCACGTGGGCGCGGCTGACCAGCCACATGCCAAGACCGATGACAGTCAGTGCGGCGATATAAAAGACCAGCTGCATACCGGCCGGTCTGGAGTCGTAGCCAACCAGGCTATGCAGCAGCATTCCCGGCACTCCGTTTTCCGGCAATGTCGCCGAGGTGTCCCACACAGGAGCGGCAAGGCTGGGCAGCAGGTCGGCCTGGATCAGGAATCGCGCAGCCTGTGAAGCCATGCCTGCCGCCAGCAACAGCACCAGGATGCTGGTCGCCGAAAAGAACCAGCGCAGCGGCACGCGCAGCAGTCCGGCGTAGATCGAATAGCCGGCTGCAACGCCGAGCACCATTCCGGTCACCCCGCCGATCAGCATCGAAGATTGCCCGTTTTCCGAAGCGGCGATGCCATAAAGGAACAATACCGTTTCCGATCCCTCCCTGAGCACGGCGAGACCGACGATCAGCATCAGCACCGAACACTCGCTGCGTCCGTCGCGAATGTCTCCTCCGACCGAATGCGCGCTACGCGCCAGTTCAGCTCCGTGCGACGACATCCATATGTTGTGCCAGGCCAGCATCAGCACGGCGATGCCAAGCACGATGGCATTGAACAACTCCTGCCCGATGCCGCTGGCGAACGATCCGATGACGTCCGTGAATGCTGCGACCAGTGCCGAGCCTGCCAGACCCGCGACCAACCCGGCAGCCAGCCAGCGCTTGCTGCCAGGGACGCCGTGCGTCGCGGCAGCAACGATCCCGATGATCAGCGAAGCTTCCAGTACTTCCCGAAATACGATGATGGCGGTTCCAAACATTGATCGCTCTCCTATTGTGCAACGACTGCACCCAGTGCAGTGGCTGCGTTGAACTCACCGATGAACGGATAGCGCCCCTTGTCCAGCGGGCCGATGTATAGCGTTGCACTGCCGTGCCCGGCGATCACTTTCTCCCGGTTCAGCGCATAGCTGTCGAACTCTTCCGGCGTGGCATCCTGGTTCTCGATCAGCAACCTGATCTTGCTGCCAGACGGGATGTTCAGCTCGGCCGGCAGGAAGCGATGATCCTTGATAACCAACCTGTAATCGGTGTCTGCTGCCGAAGCGGCGAACGGGAACAGCAGGACAATCAGACAAAAGATGTTCATGGCACTCCTCAATTGATTTATGCAAACGATAATCGTTCTCATTTGCAATTGCAAGTCCTTTCGGGCATCATGTCGTAAAAATCGAATGGAAGCGTTGCTATGGACAAATCCCAGCCTGAAAACCTGAAGAACGCCGGACTGAAATCCACTTTGCCGAGACTCAAGATCCTGGGCTTGTTCGAATCGGGACAAGAGCGCCACATGAGCGCAGAGGATGTATACAAGCTGTTGCTTTCCACCGGAGATGATGTCGGGCTGGCCACCGTCTATCGCGTGCTGACCCAGTTCGAGCATGCCGGGCTGCTGGTACGCCACAACTTCGAAGGCGGCAAGTCGGTGTTCGAACTCAACGAGGGCAAGCACCACGACCACATCGTTTGCCTGCAGTGCGGCCATGTCGAGGAGTTCTACGACACCACCATCGAGTCGCGCCAGAAGAAGGTCGCAGCCGAACTTGGTTTCGAAGTGCATGACCACTCGCTGCACATCTACGCAGACTGCACCAAAACAAAATGCCCGCATAAACCCAGAAACGTCTAGCCAGTAGCACAGGTTGTCGTTCCCGCATCCGACTGCCCGAGTTCCCGCTGCAAGAGTGAATCCGTACGGGGAACCTGGTCATCACGGACTGGCATCGCCGCTCCCTCCGGTATAATCGCGCCATGCCTGAACACAAATATTCCCAAGCCATCGAACTGCTTGCCCCGGCGAAAACTGCCGCCATTGGGCGGGACGCCATCCTGCACGGCGCGGACGCGGTATATATCGGCGGACCGGCTTTCGGTGCGCGCGACAAGGCCGGTAATTCGATCGGCGATATCGCCGAGCTGGTCGCCTATGCGCACCGTTTCCATGCGCGCATCTACGTCACGCTCAACACCATCCTGCACGACAACGAACTGGAAGCCGCGCGCAAACTGGCTTATGACTGTTACAACGCCGGCGTGGATGCGCTGATCGTGCAGGACATGGGCCTGCTGGAACTCGACCTGCCGCCGATCGACTTGCACGCCTCCACGCAATGCGATATCCGCACTCCTGAAAAAGCGCGCTTTCTTGCCGATGCCGGTTTCTCGCAGATCGTGCTGGCGCGCGAACTCACCATCCAGGAGATCGCCAAAGTGCGCGCGGCCGTGCCTGCCGACACGGTAATCGAACACTTCGTTCACGGCGCCCTGTGTGTAGCCTATTCCGGCCAATGCAACATCAGTCATGCACATACCGGGCGCAGCGCGAATCGCGGCGATTGTTCGCAGGCCTGCCGCCTGCCCTATACCCTGCAGGACGCGAAAGGACAGATCGTCGCATTCGAGAAACACCTGCTTTCGGTAAAGGACAACAACCAGAGCGACAATCTGCACGCCCTGATCGACGCTGGCGTGCGCAGTTTCAAGATCGAAGGGCGCTACAAGGAAGCCGCCTACGTGAAGAACATCACTGGGCACTATCGCCTGCTGCTGGACCAGATACTGAACGAGCGCCCTGAATTGCACGCTGCATCCAGCGGAAAAACAAAACTGCTGTTCACCCCCGATCCGGACAAGACCTTCCATCGCGGTGCGACGGATTATTTTGCACAAGGTCGCAAGGCCGACATCGGCGCATTCGACACGCCCACCTTCGTCGGGCTGGAACTCGGCACGGTGACGCAGGTCGGCGACAAATGGTTCGAGATGGAATCGAATGAGCCGCTCGCCAATAGCGACGGCCTGAACTATCTGCACAAGCGTGAAGTCATCGGCCTGCAGGCGAACGTCGTCGAGTCCAGAAACAAAGTGTGGCGCATCTATCCCAACGAACCGCTGCACACCTTGCCGGGATTTCGCTCCGGCCTCGCCATCAACCGCAACCGCGACCACGCCTGGGAACAGGTGCTCGCCAGGAAATCGGCCGAGCGCCGCATCGGCGTGAGTGCCATCTTCGCCGAAACCATCGACGGCTTCTCGCTCACGCTGCAAGACGAAGATGGCATCACGGCCCCGGCCATCGTTGCCTTCGACAAGCAGCCTGCCAACGATCCAGAGACTGCGGAAGACAGCGTGCGCGAACAACTGACACGCTTCGGCAGCAGCGATTTCGTATTGGACATGCTCACCATAGACTGGACTCTTCCGTGGTTCGTGCCGAGTTCGCTGGCGAACAAACTGAGGCGAGATGCCGTGGAAAAGCTCGAACAAGCCCGTATTGAAAGTTTCACCCGCATCCCGCGCAAGACCGCCGCAGAACCGCCAGCCACTTATCCGGAAGAATCGCTCACCTTCCTCGCCAACGTGTACAACTCGGCGGCACGCACCTTCTACGCCAGGCATGGCGTGAAACTGATGGCTGCGGCCTACGAAGCACACCAGGAAGCCGGCGAAGTGCCGCTGATGATCACCCGCCATTGCATCCGCTATTCGTTGAGCCTGTGCCCCAAACAGGCAAAGGGCGTGATCGGCGTGCAAGGTCAGGTGCGCGCCGAACCGATGACGCTGGTGAATGGGAGCGAGAAACTCCGACTGGAATTCGACTGCCGAGCCTGCGAGATGCATGTGATAGGCAAGATGAAAAAACAAATCCTGAAAATGCCGCCTCCTGCTTCCGTTCCCGTCACTTTCCATCCGCACAGATAGACCCTATCCCCGCCGTCGGGTGCAGTGCGGCTTCTTATCGGCAAGACAACCTTATCAAGCAGTTACGTTTCAACCTCACCAAACCGCCATTTGCCTTATGGATAACGCATGCGGTATTCGGATAAACTGCGCGCCAGTCATGAGATGCATCGAAAAGCTGTACGCTGTCGGCGTTGAATACAGCTCTCAGTTGCACGTTCAATTAGGATGGAGAAATGAACTGGCTTAAGCAACTGAACCCCGGCAACAGCCTGCGTGCGCAGATCAGCTTCGCGAGTGGCGCACTGGCGCTGGTATTGTCGCTCGTGCTCAGTTTCCTGGCCGCGGAAAACAGCAAACAGCAGATCGAGAAACGCGAAGGCGAGGCATTCGCCAGCCGCGCCAGGAATGCACTCGATGTCATGGATCGCGGCATGTTCGAACGCAGCCGCGAGATCCGCAATGCTGCCACCCTTGACGATATCCGCAATCCGCACGTTCCGATCGAACGCAAGCGCAACATTCTCGAGCGCCTGCAGCACAACTTCAATGCCTACGCATGGATCGGCATTTGTAATACGCAAGGCAAGGGGATAGTAGGAACCGGCAAGTATCTGGAAGGCAAGGATCTCTCCAAACGTCCATGGTGTACCAAGGGGCGTGAAGGCGACTACTTCGGTGATGTGCATGACGCCTTGCTGCTTGCCAAGCTGTTGCCCAACCCCAGCGGCCAGACATTCTATCTGGTAGATGTGGCCGCACCGGTGATCGATGCGGAGGGTGTCCTGCAAGGCGTGTTGTGCGGTCATATCTACTGGAACTGGGCAGAGGAAGCGCTGGACAGCACCAGGACCCCGGGTAAGGACATTCTGCTGGTGAGCCGGGACGGCCTGGTGCTGTCGGGGCCGGAACAGCCCCGCAGCGAACTGTCCAGCCTCGCCCCGCTCACCATGCAGGCGATCAGACAAGGCGGCAATGACAGCGGTTATCTGCTGGAAAAATGGAGCAACGGCAAGACCTATCTGGTCGGCTATGCCAAGTCATCGGGTTACCGCGACTATCCGGGTCTGGGCTGGGCCAGCCTGGTACGCCAGGACGTTAGCCAAGCCTTTGCTCCCGCCCACCAATTGCGTCAGCGCATCCTGATGATGGGCGTGGCTCTGGGACTGCTGTTCGCCTGGCTGGGTTGGCTGCTGGCAGAGCATATCGCGCGTCCCATCGTGCGCATCAGCCGGGCGGCCAACAAGGTCGCCACCGGCGATCTGGCTTATGACGTCCCGGAACAGCAAGGAGGCGACGAGGTCGCTCAACTGTCCAGAGCGATCCACGCCATGGTCAGCAACCTGACGCGCGAGATCAGACAACGACGCAAGGCCGAGGAAAGCATGCGCCTTTCCGCTGCAGTGTTCGCCAACAACACCGAGGCGATCATGATCACCGATGCCGATCACAATATCGTGATGATCAATCGCGCATTCACCGAGATCAACGGCTATACCGAGGCCGAGGTGCTGGGCAAGAATCCGCGCCTGCTCGCTTCCGGCAAACAGGGCAAAGAGTTCTACCGGGATTTTTACGCTGCGCTGCACAACAAGGACGCCTGGCGAGGCGAAATATGGAACAAGCGCAAGAATGGTGAGATCTTCCCGGAGTGGGTCACCGTCAGCGTAATACGCGACCAGCAGGCCGCGATCACGCATTACATCGCAATTTACATGGACATCACCGAGCGCAAGAAAGAAGAAGAGCGCATCCAGTATCTGGCCAATTACGATGTGCTGACCGGCCTGCCCAACCGTTATCTGCTGAATGACCGCCTGGAACAGGGGTTGAGCCTGGCGCAACGCCACCAGACCAAGGTGGCCGTGATGTTCATCGACCTGGATCATTTCAAGAACATCAACGATTCGCTCGGCCACGATGTCGGCGATGCCTTGCTCAAGATGGTGTCGCAACGCCTCAAGGGATGCCTGCGTCGCTCCGATACCATTGCGCGCCAGGGTGGGGACGAGTTCGTTGCGCTGCTGGGCGACCTGAATTCGGAAGACGAAGTCACCTTCGTTTGCGAAAAGATGCTCCACTCCCTGCGTGAAGAATTCGAGGTGGCCGAATATCATCTTTCGGTCGGCACCAGTATCGGCGTCAGCATCTATCCGGATGATGGCGAGACATCGGTGCAGCTGTTGCGCAATGCCGACCTGGCCATGTACCGGGCCAAGGATGCAGGGCGTAATCGTTTCGAATATTACAAGCCGGAAATGAACACCAAGGCATTGCAGCGCCTGCATCTGGAGAACGCCCTGCGCAGCGCCATCGCCGAGAATCAGCTCATGGTGTACTGCCAGCCCAAGGTCAACGTGAACAGCGGTGCAGTGGTAGGCCTGGAAGCCCTGCTGCGCTGGAAACACCCGCAGCTGGGCTTTGTGTCGCCGGCGGAATTCATTCCCGTGGCCGAAGAGAGCGGCTTGATCAACGAGATCGGCGACTGGGTGCTGCGGCAGACGGCTTTGCAGCAACGCCTGTGGCAATCGCATGGATACGCGATCGTGCCGATCGCGGTGAACCTGTCGGCACGGCAATGCGGACAGAAAGACCTGGTGGAAAAGATCCAGACGATCGTGCGCGATACCGGCCTGCCTCCCCAGTTCATCGAGTTCGAGCTGACCGAAAGCATGCTGATGGACATGGGCGTGAACTGCCTGGAACTGATGAACAAACTCAGCAGCGCCGGATTCTCCCTGGCGCTGGACGATTTCGGCACCGGCTACTCTTCGCTCAGCCGCCTGAAACTGCTGCCGGTGAAGACATTGAAGATCGACCAGTCTTTCGTGCGCGACATCGCCACCGACGAGAACGACGAGATCATTGTCAATGCCACAGCCGTATTGGCGCATGCGATGGAGATGAAGGTAGTGGCCGAGGGCGTGGAAACGCAACAGCAGCTGGAATTCATCAGGGACCTGCAATGCGAGGAATATCAGGGCTACCTGTTCAGCCGCCCGGTGCCGCCAGATGAGGCGGAGCAGTTTCTGCGCCAAGACTGATCGTTCCCGGTTCGAACTCACCCCCTGCATCCCCGCGCAGGAATCCGCACAGCGTCCTCGCGATCCTTGGCTTTTCCAGCGACGACTTGCAGGCGCGAATAGTCAAAGCCAATGGAATCAGGTACATTGAGCCTGTCCGAGACTTAAAGGAGAGATGCATGAAAAACGCAATTCCGAACCTGATCGCCGTGGCAGTCTTGTCATCCAGCGGCGCATCACTTGCGCTCGAGGAAGCTGGAAGCACGATGCAACCTGCTGCAACGGCAGCGTCTGCAGTGCAGCCCGCGACCGCCGCAGGGGCGGCACAGCATTCCCCCGCTCAACAACCTCAGCCAGCCGTGAAGCAACCGATTTCCGGCAAGCACACCAAAACCAATTCAGTACGCTCCAAGAATCTGGATCTGCGGCATTGCCTGGAGTTGGACAGCAACGCGGCCATTGCCAAGTGCGCAGGCGAATAGACAGCATTTGAGGCCCCATTGTCGTTCGAGACCACCTTGCAGTTTTCTGACTGCATACTGTCTCTGCCTTACGTGTTATTTAGCAGCGTTTACCCCCTCTATTTCTTGCCTTGAAAAGGCCGCGACAGGGTATTCTGCTTGGTAACATACGCGTGAAGCTGAACACGGACATGCCAGGAGTATCCTGAGGCATTCCGGACAACCAGAAGACTCTGACGAAAATTCACAATTGATTACTGCTGACACCGCCATCGATCCAGCCCAGACCGAGACACAGTTCCTGGGACTGGCGCCATACCTGCGCATGAGCATCGCCGGAGTCGATATGCGTCCGCTTGGCCAGGAGACACTGGAGCAGGCTGGACGCAACCCTGCCGATGCCGAACTCTGGATGAACCTGTCCATCATCCTGCAATGCTTCGGGCAACGCGACATCGGCCTGTCGATCCAGTCGCTGGCGCTGGAACACAAGCGCATCTTCCGGCTCGCCGCATCGCAGCAGCCCGCCAAGCTGCGCTTGCTGATGCTATGCGTAGCGGGAGACATCGCCGCGAATACACCGCTGGATTGTCTGCTGGAAAATAGCGATATCGATCTGATCTTCTGTTACGTTTCTTCGGATGCCCCATTGCCCGGCGCCATCCCCGAGCACGATGCCGTATTTGTCGCCATCAGCGAATCAGACGAGAACCGCAGCGTACTGACTGCACTCGAACACGCTCTGATGCATTGGTCCAAGCCGGTGATCAACAGTCCGCAATATATCCCTTCAACAGGTCGCGAAGCGGCCAGCCGGCTATTGCAGGGGGCGACCGGCTTGCTGATTCCGCCCACCTTGCATGCTTCCCGTTCTGTGCTGCAGTCCATTGCAGCCGGTGACACTCGCCTTTCCGCGCAATTTGCCGACTGCGATTTCCCCATCATCGTCCGTCCTGTCGGCTCGCATGCGGGAAAGAACCTGGACAGGATCGAACGCCCCGAGGAACTGGCAGACTATCTTTCCAAAGTGGCTGACGCAGAGTTCTTCCTGTCACGATTCATCGACTATAGCGGCAAGGATGGGCTGTTCCGGAAATTCCGCGTGGTGCTGATAGATGGCAAGGCCTATGCGTGCCACATGGGCGTATCGTCGAACTGGATGATCCATTACGTGAATGCGGGGATGTATGACGATGCGCAGAAGCGCGCAGAGGAAGCCGCCTTCATGGAACATTTCGGCGACTTTGCCGAACGCCACCGCGCTGCGCTGGATGCGATCTATCGACGCACCAGGCTCGATTACCTGTGTATCGACTGCGCAGAAACACAGGATGGACGGTTCTTCGTGTTCGAGATCGACCACACCATGGTCGTGCATGCCATGGACCCGGTTCACTTGTTCCCCTACAAGCAGCCCCATATGCAAAAGATCAAAGATGCATTCCGGGATTTTCTTTTACGGCTGACCACAGAACAGACCCATGCAAATGAACCAGCTCAACAACCTTAACTTTTCCGGCGGTCCGGGCGCTTTGCCGGAGAGCGTGTTGCTCAAGGTTCAGCAATCCATACTCGAAGTGCCGGAAGTCGGTCTGTCGGTGCTCGGTATCAGCCACCGTTCCGACTGGTTCGCGGCAGTCGTCGCCGAACTGGAAGGCAACATCCGCAAGTTGCTGGGCCTGCCCGACAACTATCATGTCCTGTTCCTGCAGGGCGGCGCGACACAACAATTCTCGATGATCCCGATGACCCTGCTGCGCGGAAAGACGACTCCGGCAGATTATCTGCATACCGGCTATTGGAGCGGCAAGGCGCTGGCCGAGGCAGAACGCGAAGGCCCGGTCCGCGTGATCTGGAGCGGAGAATCCGGCGGCTTCAAAGATTTGCCCGGCGACGATGAACTGGCCTATTCGCCGGATGCCCCCTATCTGCACTACATCTCCAACGAAACGGTCGAAGGGCTGCAATTCCACCGGGTACTCGGACGCGACGATGTTCCGCGCGTCTGCGATATGTCATCCGACTTCCTGTCGCAACCCTGCACAGCGGAGCGCTACTCGCTCATCTATGCCCATGCACAAAAGAACATCGGCCCGGCAGGCGTCACCGTCGTTCTGGTGCGCGACGAACTGCTCGAAGATGCGCCAACGGACCTTCCCGGTTTTCTGGACTACCGCAGCCACATCAAGGCGCATTCCATATTCAACACACCGCCCGTGTTCGCGATCTATGTGGTGCTGTTGATCACGCGCTGGCTGCTTGACGAGATCGGCGGCCTGACCCGCATGGCAGAGATCAACCGGCGCAAGGCCGACTTGCTCTACAGCCAACTGGACAACAGCGATGGCTTCTATCGCGGCAGGGCAAAAACCAAAGACCGTTCGCTGATGAACGTCACCTTCAATCTGGCTGACACGGATACAGAAAAGCGCTTCCTCGCCGAAGCCCAGGCCGCCGGATTTTCCGGCCTGGCAGGGCACCGCTCGACAGGGGGCGTGCGCGCCTCTCTCTACAATGGGCTGACACTTGCTGCGGCCGAGCAGCTGGTTGGCTTTATGGAAGATTTCCGGCGCAAGCAGACTCGATAGCTGCGAGTCGCACTGGCTGCAAGACATTCATCCCGCCGACTCGAATCAGGTCTGCCAGGTCACCTCTTGTCGCGACGGCGCTGCTGGCGATCCTTGTGCAGATCGCGCTTGTCCTGGCGGCGCTCCGCTCTATCCTTGCGTACATCGCGATTGTCTTTGCGGATATCCGCATTGTCATGACGCAGTTCCTTGCGCTCCCTGGCCGCTCCGGCAATGTTGCCTTCACGCTTGTCCTGATTGAGTTCGCGGCGGTCCTGATTGCGCTCGCGGACATCTTTGCGCGTTTCGCGTCTATCCTGTCTTATGTCACGGCTATCCTTGATTGCATCTCGTTTGTCTGACCGGATGTTCTGGGTGTCCTGTTTGATATCACCTTCTGCGGCTTGAGCCACAGACAATATGGATACAGCCAATGCAGCACCCAAAGCAACAAACAACGATTTTGATTTATGCATGAAATCCTCCTGTCATTAACGTGGTTGATCCAGAGTAATGCAGTACAACAACGTGTGTCGTTGCCGAGCCGTTGACGCCGAGACCTTGTTTGAATCGTCCTGAAAAGCAGTTGGCTTGAATGGTTCAGATTCCGGCCAGCCAGAGCCGCAATCTGAGCCCGATACTGGTTGTGTAGCCGACCTCGATAAAACTTATCCGGCCATCGGGTGCGATGATGAAGCTGGCAGGCACGCCATGTACCCCCCATGCGTTCGAGATGCTGCCATCCGCATCGTTCACCACCGGGAAATCGATCTGCTGCTCGCCCATATAGCGGGCGACCGCTTCCGGCTTGCCGCTCTGCATGGCGACCGTGATGACATTCGGATCGTCGCGGGCGATAGCGGCGATGGAGCCCTGCTCGGCGCGGCAGATCGGGCACCATGTCGCCCAGAAATGCACCAGCACCGGATGGGCAGGGTGGGTTGGCAACCTGTATGGCTGTCCTGCGAGTGTAGTGCCCTGCAAGGCTGGCGCGGTGCCGCTGACCATGTCGCGGTGCTGCCATGCGCGTATTCCGCCGATGACCGCAACGAACAGCAGCACATTGACGGCGAGGCCGCGCCATCTGGATGTACGGAACTTGCTGACGAGGTCATTCGGCATATAAGTTAAAGTCGTGGTGATGTGGATTATTCGAAGTCGCCCCAGGCGCTCTTGCGTACAGACTTGGTACCGGCTTCGAAACGTTCGATGTCGCGCCGATCGCGTTTGGTCGGCCTGCCCTTGAAAGTCGGTTGCGGCAGCGCCTTGAGGTTGGCGGCGATCTCCGCACGTCGTGCACGGCTCTCGTCAGACTCGCGATAGAGTTTTTGCGCCTCGGCCGCAGGACCGCGCCTGTTGGCAAGTGCCAGCACTTCGATCGCGAAATGATATTGGCCGAGGCGGATATCCAGCTGGTCGCCCACGACGATGGCCTTGGCAGGCTTGATGCGAACCCCACCCATGGTCACCTTGCCGCTTTCCACGGCATCGACAGCCAGGCTGCGCGTCTTGAAAAAACGCGCAGCCCACAACCATTTGTCGATGCGAAGCTTGTCGTCGGCCTGTGGATGACCTTGAGCCATTGCGAGCAGACTACTTCACGCAGTCCACGTAGTACACGCGTTCGCCGTTGGACTTCTCCGCCACCAGACCGTGGATGTCGGTCTCGAAACCGGGGAATTTCTTGTTGAACTCGCGCGCGAACTTGAGGTAATCGACGATGGTCTTGTTGAAACGTTCACCCGGGATCAGCAGCGGGATGCCCGGCGGATAAGGCGTCAACAACACGGCGGTGACGCGACCTTCCAGGTCATCGATGGACACACGCTCGATCTCGCCATGCGCCATCTTGGCGAAGGCGTCGGACGGCTTCATGGCAGGCACCATGCTGGACAGGTACATTTCCGTGGTCAGGCGCGCCACGTCGTTGGCCTTGTAGATGCCGTGGATCTGGTCGCACAGGTCGCGCAGTCCGATCTTTTCATAGCGCGGGTTCTTGGCGATGAATTCCGGCAGCACACGCCACAGCGGCTGGTTCTTGTCGTAGTCGTCCTTGAACTGCTGCAGCTCGGTCACCATGCTGTTCCAGCGCCCCTTGGTGATGCCGATGGTGAACATGATGAAGAAGGAATACAGGCCGCACTTCTCCACCAC
The DNA here is from genome assembly GCF_000025705.1 of Sideroxydans lithotrophicus ES-1. Taxonomy (NCBI): domain Bacteria; kingdom Pseudomonadati; phylum Pseudomonadota; class Betaproteobacteria; order Nitrosomonadales; family Gallionellaceae; genus Sideroxydans; species Sideroxydans lithotrophicus. The sequence continues at coordinate 2,576,767 of NC_013959.1, forward strand.
CACACCGTGTTCGGCAAGGTACTTGGTGACGATGCTGGCCGGGATGCCGCTGTCGGCAAAATCGCCATCGACATCCAGTCCCGGTGTGACCACGGTGGCCTTGATCGGGTCGAGCATGTTGAAACCCTCGGCCAGCTTGCCGAAGCCATGCCAGCGATCGTCGGCGCGCAACACCCAGTCCTCGCGCTCGGCCATGCCCTCTTCCGACAGATAGTCCGGCCCCCACATCTTGAACCACCAGTCCGTGCCGAATTCGGCGTCCACCTTGCGCATGGCGCGGCGGAAATCGAGCGCTTCGGCGATGGACTCTTCCACCAGCGCGGTGCCGCCGGGCGGCTCCATCATCGCCGCCGCCACGTCGCACGAGGCAATGATGGCGTATTGCGGCGAGGTCGAGGTGTGCATCAGGTAGGCTTCGTTGAAACAGTCGCGGTCCAGCTTGCGCGACTCGCTGTCGCGCACCAGTATCTGCGAGGCCTGAGACAGGCCCGCCAGCAGCTTGTGCGTGGACTGCGTGGAAAACACCATGGATTCTTTCGCGCGCGGACGGTCGCGGCCGATGGCGTGCATGTCTTTGTAGAAGTCATGGAACGCCGCATGCGGCAGCCAGGCTTCGTCGAAATGCAATGCATCGATCCTGCCATCCAGCATCTCCTTGAGCGTTTCAACGTTGTACAGCACCCCGTCGTAAGTGCTCTGCGTGATGGTGAGGATGCGCGGCTTTTTCTTCTTGTCCTTGATGAACGGGTTGGCATCGATCTTCTTCTGGATGTTCGCCATCTCGAATTCCGATTTCGGGATCGGGCCGATGATGCCGAAGTTGTTGCGCGTCGGCGTCAGGAACACCGGCACCGCACCGGTCATCATGATCGCGTGCAGGATGGACTTGTGACAGTTGCGGTCCACCACCACGATATCGTCCGGCGCCACCATCGAGTGCCACACGATCTTGTTGGAGGTCGAAGTGCCGTTGGTAACGAAGAACAAATGGTCTGCATTGAAAATGCGCGCCGCATTGCGCTCGGACGCTGCCACCGGGCCGGTGTGGTCCAGCAGTTGTCCCAGTTCGTCCACCGCGTTGCACACGTCGGCGCGCAGCATGTTCTCGCCGAAGAACTGGTGGAACATGCGCCCCACCGGCGACTTCAGGAACGCCACGCCGCCGGAGTGACCGGGACAGTGCCAGGAATACGAACCGTCTTGCGCGTAATCCACCAACGCGCGGAAGAACGGCGGCGCCAGCGAATCCATGTAGGACTTCGCTTCGCGGATCATGTGGCGTGCCACGAATTCCGGCGTGTCCTCGTGCATGTGGATGAAACCGTGCAGCTCGCGCAGAATGTCGTTCGGGATGTGGCGCGAAGTGCGCGTCTCGCCGTACAAGTAGATCGGGATGTCGGCGTTCTTGAAGCGGATCTCTTCGACGAATGCGCGCAAGGTGCGCAAGGCGACTTCCGTCTCTTCCACACTGCCGCCACCGAACTCCTCATCGTCGATGGACAGCACGAAAGCCGATGCGCGGCTCTGCTGCTGCGCAAACGAGGTCAGGTCGCCGTAGCTGGTCATGCCGACGACTTCGATGCCCTCTTTCTCGATGGCCTGGGCAAGCGCGCGGATACCGTGGCCGCTGGCGTTCTCCGAGCGAAAATCCTCGTCGATGATGATGATTGGGAAATTGAATTTCATGGGTAGCTCCCTACAGGGGATTCAGATTAAAGTGGCGCGGATTGTCGCAGTTTTTGCCGGCGACGTGGGGATTACGGAAGGCGTTATTCGCGTGGCGGATAAGGGCTGGCGAGGGTATCCGCCAGTTCGGACAATACGGTGCGGAACTGCTGCTCGTCGCAGCCCATCAGCACGGCATCTTCGAGCGCATCCTGACAGACCTGGCGGATCTCGGCCAGGTTCTCCTGCAGCACCTTGTTCTTCTCCACGCAGGCGACGATCTTGCCTTCGGGAGAACGCCAGACGATTTGTTCGGCCAGCAACATCAGGTCTTCGGCAGGGTCACGCCGACCTGCCCCTGATACTTGCCGCCGCGGTCCTTGTACGAGGTCTCGCACACTTCGTCGCTCTCGAAGAACAGCACCTGCGCCACCCCCTCGTTGGCATAGATCTTCGCCGGCAGCGGCGTGGTATTGGAGAATTCCAGCGTCACATAGCCCTCCCATTCCGGCTCGAACGGGGTGACGTTGACGATGATGCCGCAGCGCGCATAGGTGCTCTTGCCGAGGCAGATGGTCAGCACGTTGCGCGGGATGCGGAAATACTCGACGGTGCGCGCCAGTGCAAAAGAGTTCGGCGGGATGACGCAGTAGTCAGCCTCGACGTTCACGAACGAGTTCGGGTCGAAGTTCTTGGGGTCGACGATGGTGCTGTTGATGTTGGTGAACAGCTTGAATTCGCGCGCACAGCGGATGTCGTAACCGTAGCTGGAGGTGCCGTAGGACACGATCTTCTTGCCGTCCACTTCCTTGACCTGTCCGGCCTCGAACGGCTCGATCATGCCGTGCTGCTCGGCCATGCGGCGTATCCACTTGTCTGACTTGATGCTCATCTGGCTTCCTTGAGGGGTTTGTGCGGGCGCGATTTTACCCAATTCCGCAGCCGTGTGCGGGTTTTGCTACAATCGCGGCCTATTACAGGAACCGCGTCTCATGCCAAGAAAAATCCTCGTCACTTCCGCCCTGCCGTATGCCAACGGCAGCATCCACCTGGGCCACCTCGTCGAATACATCCAGACCGACATCTGGGTGCGCTTCCAGAAGATGCAGGGCAACACCTGCCACTACGTCTGCGCCGACGACACCCACGGCACGCCAATCATGCTGCGCGCGGAAAAGGAAGGCATCACGCCGGAGCAATTGATCGCCCGCGTGTGGCTGGAGCACTACGACGACTTCCGCGCTTTCCATGTCGAATTCGACAATTACGGCTCGACCAACTCGGCAGAGACCAAGGAGTTCGCCGAGGGCATCTATCGCACGCTCAAGGGCGGCAACCTGATCGAAACCCGTTCCATCGAGCAGTATTACGATCCGCTCAAGCAGATGTTCCTGCCGGACCGTTTCATCAAGGGCGAATGCCCGAAATGCGGCGCCAAGGACCAGTACGGCGACAATTGCGAAGTGTGCGGCGCCGCCTATGCCCCCACCGAGCTGAAGAATCCCTACTCCGCGGTATCCGGCACCAAGCCGGAGTTGCGCAACTCCGACCATTATTTCTTCAAGCTCTCCGCCCATAGCTGCCAGCAGTTCCTGCGTCATTGGACACGCAGCGGCACCTTGCAGCCCGAGGCCTCCAACAAGATGCAGGAATGGCTGGGTGCGGAAGGCGACAACAAGCTGACCGACTGGGACATCTCGCGCGACGCCCCCTATTTCGGCTTCCAGATCCCCGATGCGCCGGGCAAGTATTTCTATGTCTGGCTGGACGCGCCGGTCGGCTACATGGGCAGCTTCAAGCAACTGTGCAAGGCCAAGGGTCTCAGCTTCGACGACTACTGGCGCAAGGGCTCGAATGCCGAGCTGTACCATTTCATCGGCAAGGACATCCTGTATTTCCACGCGCTGTTCTGGCCGGCGATGCTGCAGCACGCCGGCTTCCGCACGCCGACCAGGCTGTTCGCGCACGGCTTCCTCACCGTCAACGGCGAAAAGATGAGCAAATCGCGCGGCACCTTCATCACCGCACGCAGCTACGTCGATCATGTGAAGAACACCGAATACCTGCGCTACTACTACGCCGCCAAACTGAACGGCACCATGGAAGACATCGACCTCAGTCTCGACGATTTCGTGGCGCGCGTGAACAGCGACCTGATCGGCAAATACATCAACATCGCCAGCCGCAGCGCCGGCTTCATCAGCAAGCGCTTCGGCGGCAAGCTCGCCGACCATGTGCTGCTGGCGAAATGCGCCGACACCAGCGGCTTGGCCGGCAAACTGGTGGAAGACCATCCGAAACAGAACCTGTTGCAGATATTGCAGGATGCCTCTGCCCAGATCGCCGAACTCTACGAAGCGCGCGACTATTCGAAGGCGACGCGTACCGTCGGCACCCTGCTCGACCTGATCAACGCCTACATCGATGCCACCAAGCCGTGGGAGCTAGCAAAAGACCCGAGCAATGTCGAATGGTTGCAGGGCGTGTGCAGCGTGGCACTGCAGGCGTTCCGCATCATCACCATCTACCTCAAACCCGTGCTGCCGCAACTGGCACGCGACGTGGAGAGCTTCCTCAATGTCGGCGAACTGCGCTGGCAGGATGCGCAAACGCTGCTGCCCGACCAGCACAGCATCAACACCTATCAGCACCTGATGACCCGCCTCGATCCCAAGAGCATCGAAGCGATGGTGGAAGCGAACAAGGAAAGCCTGCAGCCGGCACCGGCTGCACCTTCCACACAACGCCACGCGGAACATCAGCAACATGTCGCCGCGTCGTCCGCCAAGTCTGCGGCTCCTGCTGCGGCAGCTGCAGTGCATGCCGCTCCGGCAAGCGTGGGCGATGCCACCATCCCGCTGCAAAAAGTAGGGGCAGGAATCGCGCCCATCGCCGAGACCATCAGCATCGACGACTTCAACAAGGTCGACCTGCGTGTGGCGCGCATCATCAACGCCGAACATGTGGAAGGTGCGGAGAAACTGCTGAAACTGACGCTGGATATCGGCGAGCCGCAGCCGCGCACCGTGTTCGCCGGCATCAAGTCGGCCTACGATCCGGACTGGCTGAAGGGCCGCATGACGGTGATGGTCGCCAACCTCGCACCGCGCAAGATGAAATTCGGATTGTCCGAGGGCATGGTGCTGGCTGCTTCTGGGGAGGCTCCCGGGCTGTTCATCCTGTCGCCGGATGCCGGCGCACAGCCCGGCATGCGCATCAAGTAGCACGCATCCATCCGACTCGCCCGCATGGACTACGACGTTCTCATCATCGGTTCCGGCCCCGCCGGGCAGCATGCGGCGTGGCAGGCGGCACGTCTGGGCAAACGCACCGCGATCGTCGAGCGCAAACCCAGGATCGGCGGCGCCGGACTGCAGACCGGCACCATCCCCAGCAAGGCGATGCGCGAAGTGGCCTACCTGCTCTCGCGTTCCGGCGGGATGCGCCAGTCGCTCGCGCCGGACAGCCGCAACCGTCATGGCTTGCTGGCAGACGCAGTGCGGCGCAAGGAAGGCGTGATCGCACAGCAGGAATCGGTGATCCTGCAACGGCTGCTGCGCCACGGCGTGGCGCTGATCCCCGGCGAGGCATCTTTCGTCGATGCGCACACGCTGCAGGTCGCGGATGCCGCAGGCAACACGCGCCGCATCTCCGCGGATTTCATCGTTCTTGCCAGTGGTTCCAGACCGCGGCGCCCCGCCGATGTGCCGTTCGATAAAAAGACCGTGCTGGACTCCACCTCCATCCTGAATATCCGCCACCTGCCGGACAGCCTGCTGGTGGTGGGCGGCGGGGTGATCGCCTGCGAATATGTCTCCATCTTTGCCGCATTGGGTGTGCACGTGAGCGTGGTGGACAGCCATACGCAACTGCTGGAATACCTGAGCGAGGATGTGGTGGGCGTACTCGCCGACAGCTTCCTCGGCATGGGCGTCACCTTCCACATGCAGGAACGCGTGGCCGAGATTCGCCGCGAAGGAAGTGGCACTGTCACCTTGCTGGAAAGCGGCAAGCAGATCCGCACCGATGCCGTGCTCTACGCGCAAGGCAGGGAACCCAACAGCGCCGGCTTGCATGTCGACAAAGCCGGCATCCTCGCCAGGGACGGCTGGATCGAGGTCAACCGGCACTATCAAACCAGCGTGCCGCACATCTACGCGGTGGGCGACCTGATCGGCCGTCCCGCCCTCGCCTCCACCGGCATGGAACAGGGACGCGCGGCCGTGCTGCATGCCTTCGGCGGCGCCACCCATGTCGCGGCGGACAACCTGCCGATGGCGGTGTACACCATCCCGGAGATCTCCTACGTCGGCAGAACAGAAAAGGAAGTGCAGCTAGAGGACATCCCCTACGTCGTCGGGCGCGCCTATTTCAAGGACAGTGCACGCGGCCAGATCATCGGCGATGCACAGGGCATGCTGAAACTGATCGTGGATGCGCACAATGAGAAACTGCTGGGCGTGCATATCGTCGGCGAACAAGCCAGCGAACTCATCCACATCGGCCAACTGGTGATGAACCTGCATGGCAGCGTGCATGATCTGGTCAGCAACGTCTTCAACTACCCGACACTTGCAGAGTGCTACAAACTCGCTGCACTGGATTGCACGCACCAACTGGAACAGCGGAAAACTTTATAGCTGTCGGCAGGGATTGCTGAAATATTGCGAAACAAGGCTATTATTTAAAGGTCCGCCTTTAAACCCATAACGGTCATACGAGGCTTCGAGACGCGGATATTCATTGTCAATGTCTACGGCTACGTTTCACCTTTGTCGTCCGTCGGTGTTTTCTTATTTTGGCCTGCTTTATGCGAATGGATGATCAACGATTTACTCTGATCAATCTGAAACTGGTGCTCGGAAAACTGCGTGACAACTTTGTCTTCGGCCGCATACTGTCCAATTCGCCTGGCCGGAACACGCTCTGCCGTACTAGTGGCGGTCACGACAAACGCGATTTGCTTTAGCCGGCGTAACCCGCTGTCGGTATTCACGGAGATATTCTCAGAATTCGTCCCAATTGTGATCGAAACTCGAGTGGGAGTCCCATCGTTCGGAACGTCGCGAAGGTATGGCGATAGAGGATCGGTGCCAATAAAGAAGGTTGCCTTAGCCTTTGGTTGAAGAGTTATGGAGAGGTCATTGGTTGATAATTGGTTGCTAGGTTTAGATTGAGCTCTAGAAAGAAGTTGGATAAGTGATAACGGTGACTGCGAGTTTGCATCGAAAAAGATTGGTGCATCTAATCCCATCGCGTCCCACAACTCGCGCGATTTGACGCAGATATTAGATGAACCCAAAGGCGTTTCCATGAAGGTTAAGGCCATTTCGTTTGTGTCTATAGAGATATTACTGGCCGTTACTTCAAGTGTATCTATTAAGGAACGTAAGTCTTCATCTGTTATTTCCGAGATGAGTCGAATAGAAATGCCATGTGCATTGGCCGCACGAATTGCGGCATCCGTGAATCCAGTTGAAGAAACAGCAATCGTCCGATCTGCTCCGATATGCGCTCGCTTAGTAGCGATTTGCTCAATCCAGGTGACATCTTGGATACGTGATCGGTCGCGACATTCGATGGTGATGAGCAACTCGACACTGCCAACCGTGTAGCGGATTGAGACGTCAACCTCGCGAAGCTGTCCGGTAATCTTGTCTTTGATTCGGTCTGGAGACTTGATGCGTGCTCCAGTCGGGGCAAGTGCGCCCTCTATCCGCGAGGTGAGCAGTTCAAATTCTCGAGACTTCTTTGGTCTGCTTTTCATCGATAGTGAAATCTGAGGAGGCTAAAAACGAAAATGTAAAACGTATCACCATCGCATGCTGACGTGATTCAAATCAAATATCAAGCTGAAGGGCAGAATTTGGCCGACTAGAGACCTTCGCTACTAAGCCGCAATCTCGTCAAGTAACTCAGGATGTTTTTCCAATAGACGGAACAAGTTGACCACTGCAGCCACGGGTCTCGCTTTGCCATTTTCGTATCGAGAAAAGGCATTGACACCGCCACCGGCAATAGCAGCTGCACGGCGTTGCGAAAGCTTAAGTTTTTTCCGAATTCGCGCCAGTTCTGCGGATTCTTCTGCGTCAATTTTCAGCCGCAGCTTTTCCAAGGCTTCTGCATAACGCACACCTTCCTTACCAGCAAACTCGACCTCTCCGCACTCAGGGCAATGCCAACCATCCAGCGCACGAACAATGGCGCGGTGGCCACGATATTCAATCTCTGAATCTTTTTTGGTGCGGACCATGTCGCCTTTTTCGCAATTCAGGCACAGGTGTTTCATTTCATTTCTCCTTAAATTGGATCACAACGGTTCCGTTTTCACGCAAGGTGACTTTGATATAAGCCACCAATCCAGATTTCAACGTTGCGTGATACACGTCTTGCCAGATTTTGTGATCGGCATTTGTGGTCATGCTCTTATACAAATCCTTCTGTTTGAGTCCCAAAACCACAGCCACCGCCTGCTCAACTGAAAGCCCCAATGCGGCGGCGCCAATTAATGCAGTAGCGGTAAAAGCATTGACTCCGCGATCTTCAACGACTCGTTGAACTTCAGATAGTGGGTAATGCGGTTTCTTTTTCTCCATGCACAAATATAACCTATTAGGTTATAAATAACAATTTACGCTTCGCCAGCGTATCTTTGAGTCAGAATTTGGAGGGCACCCTCGACTGGCGGCTTTGGGCGATTTCAGACAAGCGTGGCGGAATAATACTGGATCCAGTTTCACCAGCAATCAGTAGTTGAGCTGCGTCACCATATCCCGACGAACAAGGTGAACACGCATACAGCAAGGAATCATTCCTTCTCCCTGCTCTGCTTGATGTGCAGCTCTATCTGCTTGTCCGCATACTGGATATGCGCGAGCACTCTGGCAAAAGGCCAATGGTTGAACCATTCCGTGAACATCTCCTCCCCGACATAGTTCAGTTTCTCCTTGAGATGGAGCGCCTCATCGATCAGTTGCCTGTGCTTGTCCTTGTGCGCGGCGATCTCTGGATATCCTGACTGGGCCATGATCCGCTCCTCGGTCGCAAAGTGCAGGCGGGTATAGGCGATCACCTCATCGATGAGTTCGTAGATTTCTTCCCGCGATTCACGCTTCCTGACGGCATCGTTCAATCTCTCGAACATGCTGACGAGTTGCTGGTGTTGCTGTTCTATTTCAGGAGCATCGATCATTTTCATTTCTTCCCCCCTTGAAATCTACGTTGTCCGTCTGAAATGTCCTCTCTCTACCCTTCTGCTGCCTCCAGTTGTTCTCGCATGACTTTGAGCTGGAACAAAGTGTTGCGCTCTTCCTCGGACAATGCCGATTCGATGTAACGGATGGTGGCCTGGTAGCGCGGGATGACGTTGTACTTGAGCGCGTTGACGCGCTTCTGCGTCTTGCGCTGTTCGGTCAGCAAGCGCCACAGGGCAGTCTCGGCCTCGCCCAGTTGCGCCAGCAACACGGCGGTTTCGGTCATGCGGCTGCGCGCCTCGTCGAAGCTGGAATCGGTCCACATCAGCCCGATCGGCATCATCGGCGCGCTCTCCACCGACACGGTGGGATATTCGACGCCGATGCTGCTGCGCGGCAGGATGTGCACCGACAACACCGGCTTCAGTCCCAGCACCGCCTGGCGCAACTGGGTGCTGCCCATGCGCATGTGGGCGATGGAGAGCCAGTAGTAGGTGTGCTGCAGCGCCTCGCTGACGGTGACGCGCAACTCGTGGTATTTCTTCAGGCGCTGGTGCACCAGGCGCGTGAGCAGTTCGCGTTTGCGCTCCAGCAGGTCGTGCCCGTGCTGCAGCGACACCAGCTGCTTGCGCAGCGCAAGCAGGGTGTTTTTGGTGGGGCGCACCTTGAGCAGCTTGTTCATGTCGTTTCCGCGGCACCGTGCCAGTGGTGGTATTTGGCCAGATCGGCCTCGCTGACACGCGTCAGCGTTTCCGGCGGCAGCAGCGAAAGCAGCTCCCAGGCCAGGTTCAGCGTCTCGACGATGCTGCGGTCCTCATCTTCGCGCTGGCTGACGAACCGGTGTTCGAACGCTTCGGCAAAGGCGAGAAAATTCTGGTCGGTGCCCGAGAGTTCGTCGGCGCCGATGATGGAAGCCAGGTTGCGCACTTCCAGCGCGCGCGCATAAGAAGCATACAACTGCCCGGAGACGCGGCCATGGTCCTCGCGCGTATGTTCCTTGCCGATGCCATCCTTCATCAGGCGCGACAGCGAGGGCGGAATGTCCACCGGCGGATAGATGCCCTGGTTGTTCAGCGTGCGGCTCAGCACCAGCTGGCCCTCGGTGATGTAACCGGTAAGGTCGGGGATCGGATGGGTGATGTCGTCGGATGGCATCGACAATACCGGCACCATGGTGATCGAACCGTGGCGGTCGCGTATGCGCCCGGCACGCTCGTAGATCTCCGCAAGGTCGGAATACAGGTAGCCGGGGTAGCCCTTGCGCGCAGGCACGTCGCCCTTGGCGGTCGCCACTTCGCGCAGCGCCTCGGCATAGTGTGTCATGTCGGTCATCACCACCAGCACATGCAGGTCGAGGGTGAAAGCGAGATATTCGGCAGTGGTCAGCGCAGCGCGCGGCAGGATCAGGCGTTCGATCGCGGGTTCGTCCGCGAGGTTGAGGAACATCACCACATTGCGCAGCACGCCGCTGTCGGCAAAGGTCTCCTTGAAAAAATTCGCATCGCTGTACGACACGCCCATTGCGGCGAACACCACGGCGAAGTGCGATTCCTCGCCGGGCAGGCGCGCCTGGCGAACGATCTGCGCAGCAAGACGGTTGTGCGGCAGACCGGAGCCGGAGAAGATCGGCAACTTTTGCCCGCGCACCAGCGAGTTGAGGCCGTCCACTGCAGACAGGCCGGTCTGGATGAATTCCCGCGGATAGGCTCGCGCGGCTGGGTTCACCGGCGCACCGTTGACGTTGCGCCTGATCTTGGAAAACAGCGGCGGGCGACCGTCGCGCGGCTGTCCCAGGCCGTTGAACACGCGCCCGAGAATGTCCGGGCTCAACGGGATATCGAACGGCTCGTCGAGGAAGCGCACCCAGGTGCGTTCCAGGTCGAGGTCGTCGGTACCTTCCAGCACCTGGATCAATACCATTTCGTTGGAGGTGCGGATCACCTGGCCGTTGCGGCGGCGTCCGCTGTGGTCGCGCACCACCACGCGATCGCCCAGCCCCACGCCGGGCACGCCGCGCATGAACAGCAATCCGCCGCGCGCTGCCGATGCCAGCCGGTATTCTTTGCCGCTCATGTGCGATCTCCGTCTGTGGTTGTTGCCTTGCCGTGTTGCGCATATTCGTCGGACACGCGATGGAATTCGCTTCTGGTCTTTTCTGCGAACTCGCGCAGCCCATCCAGTTTGTCGTTGCCGTAACTGCTCTTCAGGCGCTGCGCTTGCGCCAGCACGGGCATGCGCAGCAGTTCCTGCACCGGCACGCCCTGTTCCAGCAGTTTCAATCCATCCTGGTAGATCGCCAGCATCTGGTCGAGCAGCGCGAATTGTTTTTTCGGCGAGCAGTAGCTGTCCACCGGATCGAGCGCGCTCTGCTGCAGCACTCCCTCCTTGAACAGCGCCACACCTTCCAGCGCCCAGCGCTGCTGCGGAGACAGTGCTTCCGGCCCGACCAGGTTGACGATGCGCGCCAGTTCGTCGGCCTGCGACAGGATGCCGAGCGCGGTGGCACGGTGCGATTCCCAGCGCGGATCGACGTTCTCCGCCCACCAGCCGCTGCAGCTCGCGACGTATCCGGAAAAACTTTCCACCCAGTCCACCGCCGGGTAGTGGCGCGCATCGGCCAGCTCCTTGGACAGTGCCCAGAAGGTCTTGGTGATCTCCTTGGTGTGGCTGGTGACCGGCTCGGAGAAATCGCCGCCGGGCGGGGATACCGCACCGATCAGCGTGATCGAGCCGCTGTTGCCGGACAGCGTGGTGACACGGCCGGCCCGTTCGTAGAATGCTGCAAGGCGCGAGGCGAGGTAGGCGGGATAGCCTTCTTCCACCGGCATCTGCCCAAGGCGCCCTGCGACTTCGCGCAATGCTTCGGCCCAGCGGCTGGTGGAGTCGGCCACCATCACCACGTCGTAGCCCTGGTCGCGGTAATACTCGGCCAGCGTGGCGCCGACATAGATCGAGGCCTCGCGCGCCACCACCGGCATGTTGGAAGTGTTGGCTACCAGCAGCGTGCGTTCCATCAGCGAACGGCCGGTGTTGGGGTCGGTGAGCTTCGGGAACGATTCGAGGATGTCGACCAGCTCGTTGCCGCGCTCACCGCAGCCCACGTAGATCACGATGTCGGCATCCGACCAGCGCGCGATCTGCTGCTGCACGATGGTCTTGCCGGCGCCGAAGGGGCCGGGTACGGCTGCACGTCCGCCCTTCACCAGCGGGAAGAAGGTGTCGAGGATGCGCTGTCCGGTGAGCAGCGGTTCCACTGCATTGTCGCGGTTGCGGTAGGGCCGCGGTATGCGCACCGGCCAGCGGTGGAACAGCTGCAGCTCGCTGATGTTTCCTTTTGCATCTTTTACCTTCGCCACCACCGCGTCCACGGTGATATCGCCTGCACCTGCGAGCTCAGTCAACTCGCCGTCCTTGCCGGGCGGAACCAGGATGCGGTGCAGGATGGTCTGCGTCTCCTGCACCGTGCCGAGTATGGTTCCGCCTTCGACGTGCGAACCGATCTTCAGTCCCAGTTGCGGCTCGAAATGCCAAAGCTTGCTGCGGTTGAGCGACGGAATGTGCACGCCGCGCGGGATGAAATCGCCATGCTGCTGGGCGTGTTCCAGCAACGGGCGTTGCACGCCGTCGAAGATGTTGCCCAGCAGTCCCGGGCCGAGCTCCACCGACAACGGATGGCCGAGCGCCACCACCGGCTCGCCCGGCCGCAACGATTCGGTGGGTTCGTACATCTGCACCAGCGCATGTGCACCGTTACGTGCGATCACCTCACCGACCAAGTCGAGGCTGCCCATCCTCACCTGCTCGCCGGTGGGCACGTCGGCCAGATCGACCGTGACCAGCGGCCCGTTGACTTCGACCACCTTACCCACGGTGCATCTCCCCGGAAGCAAGTTGTTCGATGATCACGCCATGCAAGGCATCGCCCAGCTTTTCCATGCGTCCCTCGAAGGTGTTGTCGAAGCGGATGTCGCCATCTTCGCTGCTGACAAGTATGCCGCCAATGCAGTCTATGGTCTGTTCCGACAATTCGAGACGCTTGTCGGCCGCGGCTGCCTTTGCATAACTTGCCCAATCTTTTTTCAGATGTTGCAGATCGCGCGGATTGGCCTGCACCAGCAGATGGTCACGCTCGATCGCCTGCGCGGCCTCGCGCAACCAGTCAAGCAGCAGCGGATGGTATTGGGCATCGTCCGCGGCGAGCTCTTTCAGGCGCCCGGGCAGGTATTCCAATATGGTATTGACCAGGTCCCAGCGCACATGGTCGAGCTCGGAGCTCAGTTCGAGTTCAGCCGCCTGTATCCGCTGCTGGTATATCCGCTCGGCATGCGCCTTGGCTGCCAGCACCTCGCGTTCTTCTTCGACACGCAGGCGCTGGTTGGCATCGGCGATGATCTGCTTGTGCACCTGCTGGCCACCCGCCAGGTATTCCGCGGCCAGTTTCTTCGCGCGCTCCAGCAGTGCGGATTCCAGGTTGCCGATTTGCTGGCTGTCGCTCATTCCTGCGCCTCCAGGGCGGATGCGCCCAGTACGCTTTGCACCAGGGCTTCCACACGCGAGTGATAGCTGCCGGAAAGATGCAGTTCCGGAATCTCGGTGATCACGATGCGGCCCGCCTCGCGCTGCGCGCGCAACAGGTGGCGGCCGGGATTCTGCGCCAGGCTCTGCTCGATCACCACCAGCGCGGCCTGCTGCTTGCGCATCAGTTCCTGGAACAGGCTCTCCAGCATTTCCGGCGTCGGATCGGCAATGGTCTCGAAGCCGATCAATTCAAATCCCTCCATCAGTGCTGCGCTGCCCAGCGCGATCATGCGAGCCGGCGCAGTAAGCGGAGTGAATTTTTGTACTGCGATCATGCGATCTTGCCGAGCAGCAGGATGGTCACCACCAGGCCGTAAATGGCGATCCCCTCGGCAAGGCCCAGATAGATCAGCGTGCGACCGAACATCTCCGGCTTCTCCGAGATGACGGCGAGCGAAGCGGCGCCCACCGGCCCAACGGCGAGTCCAGCGCCGAACGCCGCGAGCCCGGTCGGCAGACCGGCACCGAGCAGCGCCAGTCCAAGCCCGGTGGATATTTCGCCGTGCGCGGCTGCTGCCTCCTGGGCCAGCGCACTGTCTATGCCCGAGACCAGCAGGGCGATGCTGGCCGTGGCGAACACCAGCAGGTTGCCGGCCAGCGTGCCTTTCCACCAGCGCGCCACGCGTGCGGCGTCCGTCATCGGACGGAATTCCAGGTAAGCGCCCAGACCGAATGTGCCGAGCAGGGTGAGTCCGATTAATGCGATGAGCCAGTGCATGGTCGTTCCTTTCGTAAAAAATGAATCCTCAATCCTGCAATGCCAGCTGGTTCCCGCTGCCCAGCATGAGCGGGCGGAACGGTCGACCGTCCCCGCCGAAGAAACGCGAGAAACCTTCGTAATATTCTAAGCGCAAAGCCTGGATCGCGACGATCGCGCCTTCCAGAACCAGTATGAAGATGTTGCCGAATACCACGGTCAGCCAGTATCCCGCCGTGTGCATCATCTCGCCGACGGTGAAGATGGCGATGGCCAGCGCCACGTGGTTGAGGCTGAATGCTGCCAGCCGCAGGAAGGACAAGGTATTGGAGATATACGCCATGACCGCTTCGAATCCTTCCACCACCACGATCAGCAGGCGCTCCACGAAGCGGACGCCACCGTTGTGCTGCCAGGCATGGAAGAAGATGGCGGCCAGCGACAAGCACACCAGCAACGGCGAAATGATGCCCGCATGGCCGCTTGCGGAGATGCGCCATGCCCCGGTCAGCAATCCCAGATAGAGTAATAGTCCGGCCACCCCATGGCTGTCCAGCAACGCTTCGCGCAACCTGCCGTCGACGATGCGGTTGTATATCGTCAGTAACGTGGAAAGCAGGATGAAGGTGACACCCCAGCCCAGCGCAATCCCCAGCATCAGCATCGGGTCGGACAGCGGCGGCATCCACAGCGCGGTGATCAGGTGCTCGTAGCCGAACACGCTGCCATAGAGCAGGCCGAACACGGCGGAGGTGAATCCCACCGCCAGTACCAGCGAGAAATAGTGGCCGAGCCTTTTGCGCAACAGCATTCCGGCGAGCGCGATGACGATGCCGTGGCCGAGATCGCCGAACATCATGCCGAACATCAGCACGAAGGAAACTGCAAACAGGATGGTGGGATCGATCTCGCCATAACGCGGCACGCCGTAATTCAACACCAGGCTGGTGAATGGCCGCAGCCAGCGGTGATGGCGGAGCAACGACGGCACCTGCAGACGCTCGTCGTCGCGCGGCGGGCGCGAATGCAGCATGAAATGGCCCGGGAGATTCTGTTCCAGCAGTTCCTGCAGCCGCGGCAATTTCATGTCCGGAATCCAGCCGCTGACCGACACCAACTCTCCGCGTCCGCGCATCAGCGTCGCCAGTTCCGCATAGGGTGCGGCGCGCGCCAGCGTGTGCGCGGCACTGATCAGCTGTGCGTGGAAGTCCGCTTGCGCAGCGCGGGTGCGGCGATCTATTTCCTGTTGTGCATATTGTTCCTCCAGACGCGCCATGCGCGCGGTGAGCTCGCCGCGTACCTCGGCGGGATGGCCATGGAATTCCACCGGGATATCGGTCGAGCGCCAGCCCGCAGCCTGCAGCACGCGCTCCACATCCGCCGCCTGCCCCATGGCACCGGCGATGATCATGTGGATCAGCTCTGTGCTGGTGAAGAAACGGATCGACACATAGCCTGCGAGCTTGAGCGCTTCCTCGAAACGCTGGATGTTGGCGAACGGCAGTGTGCCGACGCGCACATCCAGCAGTTCGCTTTTTTTCTGCAAGCGGGTGAGGTCGATGTTTACGTCCATGAACTGGTCCAGCGCATGCAGCAGTTGCGCGGAATGCCTGCGATCCTCGCGCAGTTGGCGCATGCGTTCTTCGTCGTCCGAACATTGCTCCCATATCTGCTTCAGCCATGTGCCGAGTTCCCTGAGCTGATCCAGGGTGACCGGCTGCATCGGTGCGCTGATGGTATCGGGCGGGACGATCTCGAAGTGGGACAGGATCTTGTCGAGGCGCGACTTGTCCTCGATATAGGCACGGCGGAATTCTTCGCCCGGCAGTTCCGGCAGGTTTTCGGGAATGATCTCGGTGAACTCCGGCGCAAAGTTGCCAAAATTGGCCAGCAGCAGGGCTGCCTTGGGAGCGTCGTCCTTGATCAGGCTGAGATCGATACGCAGCATGGGCAGGGGTCTGAACATGGCTTTATCCGGCCAGCGCCTGCCTGCCGCCTTCCGGCAGCGGCAGGCCCAGCGCGGCGCGGATCATGTCGGGCGCCATCTTCAGGTTGCGGCCGCGGATGATGGCACGCAAGCGGCGCAGGTCGCGTTCGCGCAGCACCATGTAGGCCAGTGCGCGCGCCACGTTGAACGAACTGTGGCGCAGTGCATTGCTCGCGATGCGCCAGGTCTCGAATTCGAGGCGCAGCGTCACTTCGGTGGAATTGCGGGTGCCGGCCAGCAGGTCATCGTAAGGCCGCGGCAGGTTGGCGATGGCTTCATCGAAAGTGGCGCTCTGCGCCAATTGCTGCAGCTGCTGCGGGCTCAGCCGCTGGCTGGCGGGAATCAGCAGGTAATAGGCTTGCGCCGGCGACATGTTGTAGGCAAAACGGTAACGCAGCAGCCACACCATGTTGACCCGGTCGATGACGCTGCCGATGATGGAACGCAGTATCTGGCCCGGACCGCTGCCGATTCCGCTGCCGCGCCGCGCCAGTCCGGCGAAATAGCGCCGGTCGATGGCCGCATCCAGCGCAAACAATGCTTCGCCCTGCTCCAGCAGGTGGCGCGCCTGGCTGGCGATGTCGGCATAGGCGGTCTGTTCCAGGCGGCGGAACAGCTCCTGCGGACTGTCGCTCTGCAACAGCTCCGCGGTGGGCAGGCGGGTGAAACTGCCCATATCCAGCAGCTGATCCTCGATCACGCGCTGCGGCTGTCCCGCCATCTTGCCGCGGATGATCGCCTTGAGATTGCTGAGCTCGAATCGGTGCGCCCAGTAACCAAGCAGGTCGCGCGCGTCGCCGGACAAGGTATTGGCGAGGAGCGCCAGCTCCCGGAGCAGGATGGTGACGTTGTTCTGGTCGAGATCGCCGGTATACAGGGCGGTGATCGCGTTGGTGGATGCAGCAATGTCGGCCGTGCTCATCGGCTGTTCTTCCGGGATGCCCTGGTCGATCAGGGTGTTGAGCTGGTGGAGGTCGAGCAGCCGCTCGGAGAGCAGGCTGGTGCGCGTGTGCAGGTAGGCGAATTGCGCCACATCGCTCATGGTTTGCCTTTGCCGGTTGCCGTCAGCAGTTTGACGGCGGCGTCCAGCGCCAGATGTTCCTGTGCAGCTGCGGAAGTGCGCAGCGCGGCGGAACGTTCAGCATGGCGGCGTCTCAGCTCGGCGATGGTCTGCTGTGCACGCTGTTCGGCCTGGGCGACAAAGGAGGCATGGATTTCCTGGACCCTTTCGGCAAGCTGCTGTTCCGAGGCCTGCACGTCATGCCGGGACTGTTCGATGATCGCCTGCCGCTCCTGGTCGGCGCGCGCGATGATGTTCTCCGCTTCGGCCTCCGCATCCAGCAAACGTTTAAGCGATTCGTCTACCATGCATCCTCCATCACTCGCGTCAGTCAGGAATAATCGCCGATCGTGATAATCCAGCTTATCGGCATCGTCGAGATGTCGTGCCTAGTATAGTCTTGCCTTGTCTGTAATGCAGCCCCGACTTGCGTTTGCAGATGAATCGCCTGCAAGCGTTGCCATCAGGGTTTTCTTGCGCTGATCGCGGTCAGTATCCCTTGCAGGATTGCTGTCGGCGCAGGCGGGCAACCGCTCACCACCACGTCCACCGGGATGACATTGGAGACCTTGCCGCAACTGGCGTAGCTTTCGCCGAATATGCCGCCGTCGCAGGCGCAGTCGCCGATGGCCACCACCAGCTTGGGGTCCGGCGTGGCATCGTAAGTGCGCTTGAGCGCGATCTCCATATGCCGCGACACCGGGCCCGTGACCAGCAACAGGTCGGCATGGCGCGGACTGGCGACGAATTTGATGCCCATCCCCTCGATGTTGTAATAGGCATTGTTGACGGCATGGATCTCCAGCTCACAGCCGTTGCACGAACCCGCATCGACCTGGCGTATCGCCAGCGCTCCGCCGAACACATCCAGGATCTCCTGCTGCAATCGTTGCGTATCGACGCGCATCGACTCGTCGACTTGCGGCGGCGTTTCGGTCTTGATGCCGGTCTTGATGATCTGTTTCAGTATCTGGTACATCAGAGGTCCTGCCCTGAGTAACTGAGGTTGAACGATTTGTTGATCAATGGGAAATCCGGCACGATGTTGTCGATGATGGCGTGCTCAAGCAACGGCCAGTTCTGCCATGACGGATCGTGCGGATGCACGCGCGTGAGGTTGCCCTGCGCATCGGTGTGGATCGCGACCATCACCTCGCCGCGCCAGCCTTCCACCATGCCGATGCCAAAGCCGTTCGGCGGCAGTTTTGCCAGCGCTGCCGGTGCTTCGTCCTCATGGATCAGATTGACCAGTATCTCGCGCTGCAGGCGCAACGACTCGAACAGTTCGCCAAAGCGCACGATGGCGCGCGACGCGACATCGCCGTTGCGATAGGTCGACATCTGCACATCCAGCTTGTCGTAGGGCGCACAAGCGAACTGCACGCGCGCATCCCAGGCCTGGGCACTGGCGCGTCCGGCCAACCCGCACAAGCCGAGCTGGGCAGCCAATTTTGGTGTGACCACCCCGGTGCCGATGAAGCGGTCCTGCACCCCGGCATGTTCGTCGTAGATGCCGCGCAGGATGCGCACCTGCTGTTCCAGCATCGCGCACTCTGCTTCGATGACGCGCTTGCCCTCGGCCGACAGCGTCACCGCGACGCCACCCGGAGCTATCGTGTCCATCAGGTAGCGATGTCCGAACAATGCGGCGTTGTTGCGCAGCACCTGTTCCTTGAGTATCCAGAACTGGGCGAAGCCGAACGCCAGTGCGACATCGTTGCCCAGGTAGCCGAGATCGCCCAGATGGTTGGCGACACGCTCGCGTTCCAGCAACAACGCGCGCATCCACAAGGCACGGCTGGGCGGCGTCACCTTTGCGATGCTTTCCGCCGCCATCGCATATGCCCAGGCATAGGCCACGGTGCTGTCGCCGCTCACGCGGCCGGCGAGTTTTGCGCCTTGCTGCAGGCTCATGCTCTCGAAACGTTTCTCGATGCCCTTGTGCACATAACCGAGTCGCTCTTCCAGACGCAGTACGCGTTCGCCGATGATGGAGAAACGGAAATGTCCCGGCTCGATGATGCCCGCATGCACCGGCCCGACCGGTATCTCGTGCACGCCCTGTCCTTCCACCTGCACGAACGGATAGGCATCCGCCTCGTCGGTACGGCTCGCCGCCGCATCGAAATCCTTGCGCAAGGGAAAACTGCCGCTGTGCCATGCACCGTGGCGCACCCATTTGCGATGGTCGTGCCCTTCCTGCGCGTAGATGCCCAACATGTCGTAAGTCGCCCGTTGCATGCGGCTGGCGGCCGGAAAGATCTGGCTGATATCCGGATACACGGGCTGTTCTGCCGACAGCTGCACGTTCAGGCAGACCATGCCGGTCTCGTTGAGCAACAGCACATGCAACTGGAATCCACGATCCTGCTGCCTTGTGTCGCTGCCCCACAGCGCCACCAGCCTGCCGCCGCCGTCGTGCACTTGCCGGCAGATCTCGTGCAGATCATCCGGCCCGATCTCGCCCGTCCACGCGGGAAGCGCGTCGGTCAGTCGGGTCAGTTTGAGGTTGGGATGTTTGATCGGCATCGCGTTATCCTAACAAAGCCGCCGCCTGGCGATACCAGTCGGCTAGATAAGGCGGCATATACAGGCCGAGCATCAGCACCAGCAGCAAATGGGCGAACACCGGGATCAGCGCGGGCGGATGCGGCAGCGGTTTCGCGGTGGTCTCGCCGAACACGATGGGTTGTATCTTGCCGAAGATGGCGGCAAAGGCGATACCCAGCGCGATCAGCAGGATGGGAGTGGTCCATGGATATTCGTGCATGGCGGTGGTGATGATCAGGAACTCGCTGGCGAACACGCCGAACGGCGGCATGCCGAGGATGGCGAAGGTGCCCAGCGCCAGACCCCAGCCCACCGTCGGGCTGACCTGCAGCAGTCCGCGGATGTTCTCCATCACTTGCGTGCCGGTCTTTTGCGCCGCATGGCCGACCGCAAAGAAGATCGCCGATTTGGTCAGCGAATGCACGGTCATGTGCAGCAGGCCGGCGAAGGTCGCCACCGGACCACCCATGCCGAAGGCGAAGGTGATCAGGCCCATGTGTTCGATGGAGGAATAGGCGAACATGCGCTTGATGTCCTTCTGGCGGAACAGCGAGAACGCTGCCACCACCACCGAGAGCAGGCCGAAACCCATCATCAGGTTGCCCGCGAAGTGCGTCCCCAGCGAACCGTCGACCAGCACCTTGCTGCGCACCACCGCGCACAGCGCGACGTTGAGCAGCAGCCCGGACAATACGGCAGAGACCGGCGTCGGACCTTCGGCATGCGCGTCCGGCAGCCAGCTGTGCAACGGCACCAGGCCGACCTTGGTGCCGTAACCCACCAGCAGGAAGATGAAGGCGAGCTTGAGCACGGTCGGTTCCAGACTGCCCTTGACCTCGTTCAGGTGCGTCCACAGCAGCGCGTTGCCGCCCTCGCCCAGCACGCGCTCGGCGGCGAAGTACAGCAGGATGGTGCCGAACAGCGCCAGCGCGATGCCCACACCGCACAGGATGAAATATTTCCACGCCGCTTCCAGGCTGGCCGGGGTGCGGTACAACGATACCAGCAGCACCGTGGTCAGCGTCGCCGCTTCCATCGCCACCCAGACGATGCCCACGTTGTTGGTGGTCAACGCCACCAGCATGGCAACGGTGAACAGCTGGTACATGCTGTAGTACAGGTGCAGCATGCCGATCGTCAACTTGCCGTGGTGCTGTTCGATGCGCATGTAGGGGCGCGAGAACAGCGAGGTGGTGAAGGCGACAAAGGCGGTCAGCGCGACCAGGAACACGTTGAACTGGTCGATGAAGAATTCTTCGCCGAAGGCGACCTGCGGGCCCGATTCGATCACGCGCATGGTCAATACCATCGATGCGGCGAAGGTAAGAAAGCTCATCAGCGAGTTGAGTTCCGCCGCCCAGCTGCGCGAGCCGAACACGGCCAGCAGCCCGCCGCCCAGCAGCGGGGTGAGCAACAGCGCCATGAGTTGCAGGTCAATCATCCTTCAGCTTCTCCATGTGGGTGATGTCCAGGCTGTCGAAGGTCTCGCGGATCTGGAAGAAGAAGATGCCGAAGATGAAGGTGGCCACCAGCACGTCCAGCGCGATGCCCAGCTCCACCACCAGCGGCATGCCCTGCGTGGCGCTGGTCGCGGCGAAGAACAGGCCGTTCTCCAGCGACAGGAAAGCGACCACCTGGGTGACCGCCTTGCGCCGCGTCAGCATCATCAGCAGCGACAGCAGCACGCAGGCCAGCGCGATGCCGACCAGGCCGCGCGTGAGGCCTTCGGCCAGTTGCGCGATCGGCGCGGCCAGGTTGAACGCGAAGATCACTAGCGCGATCCCCACCAGCATGGTCGCGGGGATGTTGATCAGCGTCTCGACATCCCAGCGCACGTTCAGTTTGCGTATCAGACGGTGCAGCAACCAGGGAAGCACCAGTACCTTCAACAGCAGCGTCAGTCCGGCGGAATAATACAAATGGTGTTGCGCCGTGGAATAGGCGACCACGAAAGTGCTCAGCGCCAGCACGAAACCCTGCAGCGCGAACAGATTGATCAGCGAGAGGATGCGCCGCTGCGACAGCATCGCGAAAGCGATCAGCAGCAGCAGCGCGGCCAGCAGGTTGATCAACTGGAGATTGAGCGGGATCTGCATCAGGCCCCCAGCAGGAAATGGATCAGCAGGCCCAGCACTGCCAGCAGGAACGCGGTGCCCAAAAACTCCGGCGCGCGGAAGATGCGCACCTTGGCCGACACGATCTCCAGCACGGCTAGCGCCGCCCCGGCCAGCATCATCTTCAGCAGCAGCGCCACGATGGCCAGCGTCAGGCCGCCCCAGTTGCCCACCTCGGCGATGCCATGCGGCAGGAACAGCGCGATGCCGATGGAGATGTAGGCGAACAGTTTCAAACTGCTGGCCCATTCGATCAATGCCAGATGGCGCGCCGAATACTCGAGGATCATCGCCTCGTGGATCATCGTCAGTTCCAGGTGTGTGCTGGGATTATCCACCGGGATGCGCGCATTCTCTGCCAGCAGCACGATCACGAAGGCCAGCGCGGCAAAGGCCAGGCTCGGGTACAGCATGAAATGGTGGTGCGCCAGGGCTTCGACGATGCGCGGCAGCTGGGTGGAATGGCTGATCATCGACGCGGTGAAGAACACCATCAGCAGGGCAGGTTCAGCCAGGAAGGACACCAGCATCTCGCGCCTGGCACCAAGCGAACCGAACGCAGTGCCGATGTCCATCGCCGCGAGTGCCAGGAACACGCGCGCCACAGCGAACACGCCGACCAGCGCGATCACATCGGCAGCCTGCGAGAATGGCAGATCCACCGCGATGATCGGGATGATGGCAGCAGCCAGCCACATGCAGCCGAACACGATGTAAGGGGTGACGCGGAACAGCGGCGAGGCGTTATGCGCCATCACTGCATCCTTGTTGAACAGTTTGCGCAACACGCGATAGGGTTGCAGCACGCCCGCGCCGGAACGGTTCTGCAACCAGGCCTGGCACTGGTTGACCCAGCCGGTCAGCAACGGGGCGAGCAATACCACCAGCAGCAGTTGCGCCAGCTGGAACAGAATCGCGAAGATGAGTTCGTAGTTTTCCATCACACGAACACCAGCAACACGACCAGGGTGACGAAGGTGTAGGTCAGGTACAGATGGATACGCCCGTGCTGCAGCACCGACGACCAGGAAGAAAGCTTCTCGGCCAGGGATTTGATCGGCAGGTACAGCAGGTACCACAGGCGGTCGTCGCTTTGCCCGTGATAGCGCGGATGGGTGTCGAAGGGACTCGGCACTTCCCGCTCGATCTTGAAGAACGGTTCGAAGATGCGGCGGATCGGTTGGCCGAAACCTTCTGCGGTATCCTGCATACGCGCATTCTGCGCCGGAAAACCGCAATCCCACGCTGCTCCGCGGCGCAAGCGGCCATGGTACAGACGCCGCACCAGCACCGAGGCGAGCAGCATCACGCCGAGCACCGCCAGCAGGAAATACAGCGGGCTATAGCTGGCACGCGCGGTATCCACCGGTGCCAGGAACACCCAGTTTGCGGCCGCATTCCCCAGGCCGGAGCCGAGCAGCGCGTGCGAGACGAAATCGATCTGATGCACCACGAACACCGGCGCCAGCCCCAGCGCAACGCAGCCGAACACCAGCCAGGCCATGCCGATGCGTTCCCATCTGCCGGCATCGTGCGCGTGATCCAGCACCTTCTCGCGCGGCTGGCCGAGGAAGATCACACCGTAGAATTTGACCATCACATAGGCGGCCAGCGCGGCGGCCAGCGCGATCACCGCGGCGGCCACCGGCACCAGCATGTTGATGTAGCTGTTCGGCAAGCCAGGCGACAGCAGGAACGCCTGCAGCAGCAGCCACTCCGACACGAAGCCGTTGAGCGGCGGCAAGCCGGAGATCGCCAGCACGCCGACCAGCATCAGCACCGCCGCCCACGGCATGTGATGGATCAGTCCGCCCAGGCGCCCCATGTTGCGCTCGCCCGTCGCATGCAGGATGGCACCGGTGCCGACGAACAGCAGGCTCTTGAAGAAGGCGTGGTTCAGGCTGTGATACAGAGTCGCGGTGAGCGACAGTGCGGCAAGTGCATTCTTGCCATAGACGTGAAAGATGATGGTCAAGCCGATACCCACCAGCAGCAGGCCGATGTTCTCGATCGAGGAATAGGCCAGCAGCCGTTTCATGTCGCCCTGCACGGCGGCGAACATCACACCGAATACCGCGGTGATCAGACCCAGCGCCAATGCCAGCACACCCCACCACCAGAGCTGTGTGCCCAGCAGATCGAAGGTCACGCGCAGGATGCCGTAGATCGCCGTCTTCAGCATCACCCCGCTCATCAGCGCCGACACCGGCGAAGGCGCAGCGGGATGCGCCTCGGGCAGCCACACATGCAACGGCAGCACACCGGCCTTTGCACCAAAGCCGAACAAGGCCAGCAGGAACGCCGCCGAAGACCAGAACGGGGTCAGCCCGGCACCGCGCATCGCGTCGAACGTGTAAGCGCCGATGCCATGCCCGCCCTGCATCACGCCGAAGCAAAGCAGGATCGCGATGGCACCGACGTGCGCGATCAGCAGGTAGAGAAAACCGGCCCGGCGAATATCCGGAACGTTGTGATCCGTGGTGACCAGAAAATAGGAAGACAGCGCCATGGTCTCCCACGCCACCATGAACATGTAGGCGTCATTCGCCAACAGCACCAGCGTCATGCCGACGAGGAACAGGTGATATTCCAGGCACAGCAGTCCGAGCGTGCCGCCAGCCATGGTTTTGAAATAGCCCGCGCTGAACAGCGACACACCCAGCGATGCACCACCGAGCAGGATCAGGAAGAACGCGGACAGCGGGTCGAGCCGAAGATGGAAAGGCAGCTCGGGCAACCCGAGCGGCAACACCATGATGTTGGGAGCCGCATCCAGCGCCCACAGGCCTGTGGCAGCCAACAGCAGCGATGTCAGCGCACTGAGCGGGAAGACGACGTTATTGATCAACTGCGGAGCGCGTTGCAGAACCAGACCTGCCACGCCGAGCACGATCCAGAACTGGACTAACCAGCCAACCACATCTAGCGGCAATATTCCAACGGCGTCCATCTGGTGTTACTTATACACCCCTCGATTGTATGTGCATCTTGCAGGCTGGCGATTCTACTCCTGCGCCGGAAAGATGTTCAAGGAACGAATCGCGGTTTTGGTCCATCCACCCCAACGGGGTAGCCCATCGGGATGATCGCTCCCACAGAGACGCGCTCCACGGGTCACAGATTCGCATCGTAGAGGTGGAAACGGTTCTTGCCTGCCTTCTTGGCGACATACATGGCCTGATCGGCATGGCGCAGCAAGGTATCGCCCTCTTCATCGTCGGCAGGGTAGCAAGTTACACCGACGCTGGCTGATACGGCGATCGATCGCTCCTCGAACCATACCGGCATGGCGATGGTCTGCACGATGCGTTCCAGCACCTGGATGCATTCGAGTTCCTGCGACAAGTCGTTGAACAACACCACGAACTCGTCCCCGCCCAGACGCGCCAGGGTATCGCCCGCGCGCAAGACATCCTGCAAACGGCGGGTGATGTCCACCAGCAACATGTCGCCGGTCTCATGTCCGTATCGGTCATTGACGTCCTTGAAGCCGTCGAGGTCGATGTAGCAGATGGCCAGTGTCTTGCCGCTGCGCTGCGCATGCGCGATGGCCTGCCCCAGGCGATCGGACAGCAGGCGCCGGTTGGGAATGCCGGTCAGCGCATCGTGATTGGCGACATGGCTCAGCTCTGCCTCATGTTCCTTGAAATAGGTAATATCCGAGAACACTGCCACATGCCGCTGTACGTTGCCGGCATCGTCGCAGATCACCGAGATCGACAGCAGTTCAGCATATATCTCGCCGCTCTTGCGCCGATTCCATATCTCGCCGCGCCAAGCCCCCTCCCGCTTCAGCGACGCCCACATCGCGGCATAGAACGCCTTGTCCTGATGACCTGAGCTCAGGAGTCCCGGATTCCTGCCCAGCACTTCCGCGCGGCTATAGCCTGTGATCTGCGTGAAGGCGGGATTGACGTTGACAATGATGTTGTCCGCGTCGGTGATGACAATGGCTTCCTGGCTGTTGTCGAACACACTGGCAGTAATGCGCAATCCTGCCTCTGCCTGTTTCAATTCGGTGATGTCGCGCCCGATGATGACCAACCCCTTGCGCCTGCCTTCCTCGTGGAACAGCGGCTTCTTGATGACATCGAAAGTCATCTCGCCGCCGTCCGGCAACGGAATGATCTCCTCCACGCGCGAGATGCCATCCTTGCGCCAGGCTTCTTCGTCGGTCTCATGGCAATGCAGTAGCGCATCCCTGTAATGCGGATCGGCTATCTCGGCCAGCTCCCTATCGGTCTTGCCTGCACAGTCCACCTCCCCGAGGCCGAATGCCTGCCGTGCCGACTGGTTGGATTCCAGCCAGCGTCCTGCGCCGTCCTTGAACTGGATCGGGTCGGGGATCGCCTCGATCAACGTGCGCAGCATCTCCTCGTTCTGGCGCAACCTGGCCGACTTCTCCTCCACCAGACGCATCAGTTCTTCCTTGCTGCGCCGCATCTCGGAGATGTCCACCAGCGTTCCGATGATAGCCGGGCGTCCCTGATATTCGATCCGGCGCCCGTGCGCGTCGACAACGATCATCGAGCCGTCGCGTTTGTAGGCGGTGAAGCTGTAACGAGTCGCGTCCGCCTCTCCTTCGAGCCGGCGCCGGATGTTCTCCTCGACCAGCGGCTTGTCCTCCGTCTTGACAAGCTGGATGGCCGGGACCACATCGACAAGTTCTTCAGCCGAATCGAAACCGAACATATCCAGCAATCCGGGATTGGCATAGCGGAAGAACCCGTCCTGGATGATGTAGATCCCGACCAGCGACTGCTCGACCAGCGCACGGAACTTGGTGGACTCTTCCGCGACCAGTCCCTCCAGACGGCTGCGGTAGTCTTCCAGCAACTGCGAGGTCTGCTTTCTGCGCGTGATGTCGCGCGCCACGCCCAGCACCCCGATCAGCTGCCCCTGATTGTCGCGCATCGGTGTCTTGATGGTCTCGAACAAACCGCGGGAGCCATCGGCAAATTCGAGCCACTCTTCGTTGGCACTCGACTGGTCTTCCGCCATCGCCTTGAGGTCATGCTTGCGGAAGGCATCTGCTTGTTCCCGGCGCACGAAATCGTAATCGGTCTTGCCGATGATGTCTTTCTCGCTGGCCCCATATAAGGCTTCGAAGCGCCGGTTGCATGCGAGATAGAGTCCATCCGCATCCTTCAGCCAGACCAGGTCCGGGATGGTGTCGATGAAGGTTCGCAGGAACAGCTCGTCCACTTCGAATTTCTCTTCCATCAGCCCCGATGCCATGGTCTGGGTCAGATCGTGCTCGCTCACCAGCCCGGCCATCCGCCCCGCACTATCGACCAACACCAGATGGCGCACTTTTCTTGCAAGCATCAGCTCCGCCGCCTCATTGATCGTGGCATCGCTGCGGATGGTCAACACCGGCGATGTCATCACTTCCGCGAGATGAACGCCGACCTGTGCCGGCTCGCGCGAATAGAAACGCACCACATCCCTTTCGGTGACGATGCCGATGGGCCTTTCGTCTTCGACC
Source organism: Sideroxydans lithotrophicus ES-1 (assembly GCF_000025705.1). Lineage (NCBI taxonomy): Bacteria > Pseudomonadati > Pseudomonadota > Betaproteobacteria > Nitrosomonadales > Gallionellaceae > Sideroxydans > Sideroxydans lithotrophicus. Next base: position 2,604,099 of record NC_013959.1, read on the forward strand.
ACCACCACGCAGCTCTCGCGTTGTGCCTGCATCAGGTTGAGCGCCTGCATCAGGCTGCTATGCGGTGGCAGGCTGGTGACAGAGCGCTGCGCCACAGTCATGACCTGCCTGCGCCCGGCCAGCACAGTCAGATTCAGGTGCAGACGGAAATCCGTTTCGCTGACCACTCCCGCAACCACTCCATCATCATCCACCAGCACCAGATGGCGGATACCTTCGCGCATGCAGATCTGATAAGCCTCCAGGCAATCCATCTTTCCGGGAACGACGACGACGGGTGCGGACATGCTGGTACGCAACTGCGTGTCAGGAGGTGAAGAAGCTCGCATCGCATGCAGGATGTTGCGTTCGGTGACGATGCCGACCGGGTGCCCGGCTTCGTCGATGATCACGATGGAGGAGAAACGGCGCTGCGCCATGATGAGCGCAGCCTCGCCGATGGTGGAATCGACCGCAAGGCAGGTGACGGCACGCGTGGCGATGTCGGTCAGGGGATATTGCTTATTGGTCATTGTTGCTGCCCGTTCTGCCAACTGTCACCCCAGGATGCAGGGGTCGCGTCATCGCTCATTTCCCAACAGTCGTGTGAACTCATCTCTCACTACGCTGTAGCACTCGCAGCATTGCTTCTCCAGCCCGGCACGATTCAAAACCTTGACATGCCCCCGGTTGTAATCGATCAACCCTTGCTCGCGCAATTCTCCGGCTTCCTCGGTGATGCTCTCTCTGCGCACGCCCAGCATGTTGGCGATGGCCTCGTGCGTCAGGCGGAAATCGTCGGATAGCGACTTGTCGTTGATCAGCAACAGATGCTGGCACAGTTGCTGCCGCAACGAATGGTGCTTTTCGCAGACTACCGTTTGCGCGATCTGCGTCAGCGAAGCCTGTGCATACAGCAGCAAAATATCGCACAAAGTCGTCAAATTTTTGCTCATCTCGCACAGCCTGTCTGCAGCAACCTGAAAGACATGACCGGATGTCTCTACCGTCGCCCAGTAGGGTATCCCTGCACCGCCCAGCACCTGGGCCACGCTGAACATACCTTCATTGCCGATCACGGCGACCCCGGCCGATCCTCCGTTCTCCAGCCGGTAGAACAGCGAGATGGCACTATCGATGGGGAAGTACACATGGCTAAGACGCTCCCCCGACTCGGCAAGTTGCTCACCCGCCTTGAGGTGGACGACTTGAAGATGTGGGAGCAGTTCTTGAAGTTCGTGCGGATGTAGCGCCGCCAGCAGGCGATTTTGCTCCGGGTTATGACGATGCGGCATTAGTGTCCCTGTCTATTGTCTGACTCGCGCTACGGCACTCGCCGAAGAATCGTTTCAGATGACCACCTAAAACCTCTGTCGAGAGCCCATACGCACGATCTGTGTCGATGGAAAAAACGCGGGCTCCCTTAAAACCCGTCAGGTAGCAAGACTAGCAAGACAGGCCCGATACAGTCTGTACGGTAGCACACACTATTGAGGATGCCGCAAAGTAGCAGAGTAAAAATATGGGTTATGCGTAGATGACCCGCACGTTCCGCTCCCCGCACATGGCTCGCAATCCTTCCAGCAGTTCGTCCGGCAGCGTGACTTGCCACGCCTCGCCAAGAGACAGCGGAACGCTGCCGATCAGGTTGCGGTAATTGATCTGCACCGGGCACTGCCCGCCGCAATAGGGCTTGAGCAGCTCCGCCAGTTGCGGCACGCGCACCTTGTCGTCTATGGAGCAGCAGATGTCCAGCCGCTTGGCGTACGCGGCACGTGCCGAGGCGAAGTCGTAAAGCTCATCCGCGGTAACGCGCATGCTGCCCGAGTAGGCATCCAGTTCCGCCTTGCCGCTCACCACCAACAACTCGTCGTCGCGTATCCAGGTGCGGTTGCTGTCGAACAGTTCGCTGAACACCACCACTTCCAGCGCGGCGCTGCCATCGTCCAGCGTCACCACCGCCATCTTGCCGCGCCGCGTCTGCAGCACGCGCACGCCACTGACCATCCCCGCGAGCACGATCGATTTCGCATTGTTGCGGCGCCCGCCGCCGTAGCCGCTGTTGCCGCCTGCTGGCGTGACGATATCCGGTGTGATATCGGCCAATCTGTGTTTGACGAAGTTCGACAACTCGGCAGCGAATTCCTGGTACGGATGCCCGCTCAGGTAAAAACCCAGCGCGGTCTTTTCCTGCGCCAGCTGCTCGCGCATCTTCCAGCGCGGCACGTCCGCCATCTGTACCGGCATGGCATGGGCTTCGTCATCGCCGAACAGGCTGTTCTGGTTGGCTGCGCGCGCCTTCTGCTCGGCGCTGCCGAGGGCGGCATCCAGCGACGCCAGCAATTGATAGCGATGATCGCTGATGCTGTCGAATGCACCGGCGCGGATCAGCGCCTCGATAGCGCGACGGTTGACGATGCGTTTGTCCACACGATGGCAGAAATCGAACAGATCCCTGAACGGCCCCGCAGCACGCGCCGCCACGATGTTCTCCACCGCCGCTTCGCCGGTACCCTTCACCGCACCGAGGCCGTAGGCGATGGTCTTTTCGTCCACTGGCTGGAAACGGAAGCACGAGGAGTTGATATCCGGCGCCAGTATTTTCAAGCCCTGCTGCACGGCATCCTGATAGAAGAAACTGACTTTGTCGGTGTTGACCATTTCCGAGGTCATGGTCGAAGCCATGAACGCGGCAGGATAGTGGCACTTCAGATACGCGGTCTGATATGCGACCAGCGAGTAAGCCGCCGCGTGCGACTTGTTGAAACCGTATCCCGCGAACTTCTCCATCGTGTCGAAGATCTCGTTCGCCTTCTTCTCCTCGATGCCGTTCTTCGCCGCTCCGGCCACGAAGATACTGCGCTGCTCCGCCATCTCCTCGGCCTTCTTCTTGCCCATCGCGCGGCGCAGCATGTCGGCGCCGCCCAGCGTGTACCCGGCCACCACCTGCGCCGACTGCATCACCTGCTCCTGGTACACCATGATGCCGTAGGTATTGCCGACCACTTTCTCCAGCAAAGGATGCGGCAGGATCACCTGCTCGCGCTTGTGCTTGCGGTTGATGTAATCGGGAATGAAATCCATCGGACCCGGTCGGTAAAGCGCATTCAGCGCGATCAGGTCGTCGATGCAATCGGGCTGCGCCTTGACCAGCGTGTCCTTCATGCCGCGCGATTCGAACTGGAACACTGCGGTGGTATTGGCGGTCCTGAATATCCTGTCGTAGGTCGCCTTGTCGTCGAGCGGGATGTTCTCTATCGAGAAGGATTTGGGATTTTGGATTTGGGATTTAGCATCCCCGCCAGCTCCGGCGTTGCTACTACCTAAATCCGAAATCCCAGTTCCTAAATCCTGAATGTACCGCACCGCCCAATCGATGATGGTCAGCGTGCGCAGACCAAGGAAGTCGAACTTGACCAGACCGACCGCTTCCACGTCATCCTTGTCGTACTGGCTCACCGTGCTCTCGCTGCCTTCGGCGCAATACAGCGGGCAAAAGTCGGTCAGCTTGCCCGGTGCGATCAACACGCCGCCCGCATGCATGCCGACGTTGCGCGTCAGATCCTCCAGCCGTTCGCCCAGCTCCATCAGCTCTTCCACGCCTTCTTCGCTGGCGATGACGGCATTGAATTCCGGCTCCATCTCGCGCGCCTTCCTCAGCGACACCGGCTTCACGCCTTCCACCGGCACCAGCTTGGAAAGCCTGTCGCACAGACCGTATGGGAAATCCAGCACGCGGCCGACGTCGCGGATCACGCCCTTGGACGCCATGGTGCCGAAGGTGGCGATCTGCGACACACACGCCTCGCCGTAATGATGCCGCACGTACTGGATCACCAGTTCGCGCCCGTCCTGGCAAAAGTCGACGTCGAAGTCGGGCATGGAGACGCGTTCGGGATTGAGGAAACGCTCGAACAGCAGTTCGTAGCGCAGCGGATCGAGGTCGGTGATGCCGAGCGAATACGCCACCAGCGAACCGGCGCCGGAACCGCGCCCCGGTCCCACCGGCACGCCGTTGGGGAATCTCGCATCGCGGAAGGATTTCGCCCAGCGGATGAAGTCGGCCACGATCAGGAAGTAGCCGGGGAACTTCATGTTGATGATGGTGTTGACCTCGAAATCCAGCCGCGCCTGATATTCCGCCATCTTCGCTGCGCGCACCGTTTCGTCCGGATAGAGCTGCAGCATGCGCTGTTCGAGGCCGCGCTGCGATTCGCTGCGCAGGAAATCGTCCAGCGATTCTCCGTTGGGGGTGGGGAAATCCGGCAGGTGCGGCTTGCCCAGCTTCAGCGAGATATTGCAGCGCTTGGCGATCTCCACGCTGTTCTGCAGCGCTTCCGGCAGATCGGCGAACAGTGCCGCCATCTCGGCCTGCGTCTTGAAATATTGCTGCGCAGTGAACTGGCGCTGCCTGCGTTTGTCGTTGAGTACATAGCCCTCTGCAATGCAGACCCGCGCTTCGTGCGCCTTGAAATCGTCGATCGTCAGGAACTGCACCGGATGTGTGGCGACCACCGGCAACGCCAGTTTCGACGCCAGCTTTACCGTATCGCGCAGATGCTGTTCCTCGCGCGCTGCGCCGAAGCGCTGCACTTCAAGATAAAAACGTTGCGGGAACAGGTCGGCGTATCCCAGCGCCACGACTTCGGCACTGCTCGCATTGCCGTTCAGCAATGTCATGCCCACCTCGCCGAGATGTGCACCGGACAAGGCGATCAGGCCATCCGTGCCGTCGCGCAGCCATTCTGTGCGGATCTCGGGCCGGCCGCGGTACTGGTTCTCCAGATAGGCCCGCGTCAGCAGACCGCACAGGCGCAGATAACCCGCGTGGGATTGGCACAACAGCAGCAGGCGGAAAGGCTGGTCGCGCACGGCATCGTTGCTGACATACACGTCGCAACCGACAATGGGCTTGATGCCGGCCCCGCGCGCCTCCTTGTAGAACTTGACCAGTCCGAACACATTGGACAGGTCGGTGAGCGCCAACGCCGGCATGGCATCCGCCTTGGCCGCGCTGACCGCTTCGCCGATGCGCACGATGCCGTCGGCGATGGAATATTCGCTATGCAGACGAAGGTGGACGAAGGAGGGTTGCATGACGCTCGTGATAAAAATCCCGGCGGGATTTTACCACTGCAGAAACGCTGCTCCCCGAAGAAATTGGCCCAATGAACATCGCGGTTGCCTGCGCACGCAGCGGCACCGCTATTGGCGCGCAGGCCAGGCATGGGGCTGCGGTACGTACCCCATAGTGGTGGCATTTGCGCTGCCCGCACAAAATATTATTGCAACTCTTCGGCAACTGCCGGGCATTATTGGCTACACTGCGCGGCTGATATTCAGGTTCACCGAGGCCCGGCTGCAATGTTGCCGGGAAACAGGCTTTATTCGATTGGTCATTCAAGGAGACAAAGCATGAAGCGGGCAGGTGCAATATTGTTGCTGGCGTTTGGAATGAACCTGGCATACGCGGACCCCAGCAGGCTATCGACCCCCAGCGATGCGAAATGGAAACAGGAATGCGGCAGCTGCCATGACGCCTATCCTCCGCGACTGCTGTCGGCGGACAATTGGCGACGCCTGATGTCCAGCCTGGACAAACACTTCGGCGCCAATGCGGAACTCGATGCGCGCGACAACAAGAAGATACTCGATTTTCTGGAACGCAATGCGGGCAGCGGCGAGCGCTACAGTTCATCCACCTTGCGCATCAGCGATACGCCATGGTTCATACACGATCATCGCGTGATCAACAAAAAGGAGTGGACCAATCCCGAGGTGAGAAGTCGCTCTAACTGCTCGGCCTGCCACGGCAGGGTCATACTTGGCGATTGATCCTTCAGGCATCTTGATCGCCTGACGAAATCCGCGAACCATGTCTCTGGCCGGATCTGAAAGACAACGCCCTCGCGTCCATTTCAACAAATCAAAAACCGCCCTCGTGGGCGGTTTTTTAAATTGGCGGAGAGGGAGGGATTCGAACCCTCGGTAGGTTATTCGCCTACGCCTGATTTCGAGTCAGGTACATTCAACCACTCTGCCACCTCTCCGTGACTCTTTACTGCTGATACCACGATATAGCCCGCTACTCTCCGAAAAGTACCTGACCAGGTACATTGGCTACGGCCGCCGCTACGCGGCTTAACCTGCAAGCAGGTTAGCCTTCACCGCAACACGTCCACTACGCAGCCGTGTTGTCAACCACTCTGCCACCTCTCCGAAGGGCGCGCATTTTACCAGCAACATATGAATTTCGGGCAGAATGTTACCCATGCGCAACTTGCTTCCTCTTCAACTCGCGGTCGTCTTCGCGCTGTGCGCCTGGCTCTGGATCAAGACCACTGCCGTCGACCCCCTGCCGGATTGGCGCCAGGGCGAGCTGGTGGTCATCGTGCCGCCCGTCGAGATGGAGACCGAAAACGCCTTCCAGACCGAGCTGGCCGAGCAGTTCGCCCAGCAACTGCAGGTGAAACTGAAGACCATTGCGCTGCCGATAGATCAAAAACTGCCCGCCCTGATGACCCACAAGGCACATCTGGCAACCGGAGTGCGGGAAACGTCAGATTATGCCTTGCGCTTCAGCAAGACCTACCAGTCGCTCGATGAACTCGTGATCTGTCACGGCGCCACGCCGGACGACATCGACAATCTTGCCGGGCGAAAACTGGTCGTGGCCGCCGGATCTTCCCAGGAGACCGCCCTGCGCGAGGTTCAGCGCGAGCATGACAAGCTTTCCTGGAAATCGCGCAGAGACACCTCGCCTGTCGAATTGCTGGAAGAAGTTGCTGACGGCAAGCTGGACTGCACGGTCGCGAACGAGGAACAGCTTGCCACTGCGCGCAACTTCTATCCGGAGTTGGGCAATGCGCTCGATCTCGACTCCCCATCCGAGCTGTCCTGGGCCTTCCCCGCCAACGGCGATACCAAACTGTATGACGAAGCGCAAGCGTTCTTCACCCAGATCAAGCAGGATGGCACCTTGCGCCGCCTGATCGACCGCTATTACGGTTACAACGAACGGTTGAATGCAATAAATGCGGAAGCCTTCATCACCCAGACGCGCACCCTGTTGCCGCATTACCGGCGCTGGTTCGAGGAGGCGGCAGACCTCACCGGCATCGACTGGCAGACGCTGGCCGCACTTTCCTACCAGGAATCGCACTGGGACCCCAATGCCACGTCGTACACCAATGTACGCGGCATGATGATGCTGACCGAGGAGACCGCCGACCGCATGAATGTGGAGAATCGCCTCGATGCGCATTCCAGCATCCTGGCCGGGGCACGTTATCTGCAACTGCTCAAGGAACAATTGCCGCTGCGCATGAACGAGGATGACCGGCTATGGATGGCGCTTGCGGCCTACAACCAGGGCATGGGCCATCTGGAGGATGCGCGCATCCTGGCCAGCCAATCCGGACTGGATCCGGATGTATGGTCGGACGTCAAGCGCATGCTGCCGTTGCTCTCGCGCCCGTCTTTCTACAAAAAGGCCAAACGCGGCAAGGCGCGCGGAGGGGAAGCCGTAATCCTGGTCGAGACTGTGCGCCTGTACAGCGACATGCTGAGACGACTGGATGCGCAGGACTCGTTGTATCAGTTGCCGCCGATCATGAAGCACGGCATCCTGGACGGCCTGATCAAACTGCCTTAGCGTCGCTCCGACAGCAGAAAACGGTTGATCTCCAGTGCGATGAGCGACGGCGCAAAGCCGGGGCTGATCGCCAGGAGCTTGTTCAGCAGTCCCGGTACCACTACCCCGCTGCCCCGCTGCATCCCCCGATATCCCTTGCGAGCCACCACGCTCGCCGCCATCGGCCTTGTCCAATGGAACAGCAGTGTGTGCTGTGCCCTCGCGGTCTGCTCGAACCCGGTGCTTGTCGGACCCGGGCATAGCGCCGTCACACTCACGCCGGTTCCACGCAATTCGCGGCGGATAGCGCGCGAGAAAGACAGCACATAGCTCTTGCTTGCGTAGTACACCGCCATGCCGGGGCCGCCCGGCTGGAATCCGGCCAGCGAAGCGACGTTGAGTATCTTGCCGCACTTTCTTTCGATCATGCCGGGCAACGCATAGCGCGTCAGTGCAGTCAGCGTGGAGATGTTCAGATGGATCATGCGCTCGACGACTTCGGGCAGTTCTCCGGCGAAATCGCCGGCATCGCCAACGCCCGCATTGTTGACCAGCACGTCGATGTCGGGCGTGATATCGCTGATCGCCTGCCATAGCGTCTTGCCTGCATAAGGTTGGGCGATGTCCATCTGGATGATATGCATCGTCGTACCATGCGACCCGCCAAGTTCCTCGGCCAATTCCTGCAGGCGTTCTGCCCTGCGTGCCGCTACGATCAGATCGTATCCGTCTGCCGCGAACAATCGCGCCAGCTCCATTCCGATGCCGCTGGAAGCACCCGTGATGACTGCTGTCTTTTTGCCCATATCGATCTCCATGATTTCACGGCAGGGCGATCTTCAGCCCGACAGTGATGCTGCGCGTGTACAGCGCCGAGAATTCCTGGCGCGCATTGCCGACTGGCTGTACCGCCAATCCGTAAACGCTGAGGTGCGGGGTGATCGTCGTCTCGCCATAGGCCGCCAGTTCGTTGCCGTTGTCGGTGAAGTTGCGCGTATACATCAGCCGCCAGTAACCGGTCTCGCTCATCATGTTCGCCTGCCACACCACATGCAGATAGTCGCGCCCGAGCAGGCGCGGCATCAGGCCCAGCGGCAAGCCGAATTGCGTGATGGCGCGCTCGAAATAGGCGCGCTCCTCCGCTGCAGTGTAGCCGTGGCCATCATGCAGATATTCGGTGTTCAGCGACGTGCCGTTCTCGAAGGTGTAGGAGGAACCGAGCAGCAGCGCACTGGCACGCGAAGATGGCGATTGCACGGCATAGGGCTGCGTCGCATCGGCAGGCGACCCCAACGCCACCGGCAACACCGAAGAACCGAACTCCCCGTACAGCATCAAGGCGTCAGTGGCAGTGTACTGCCCGTGCGCGCCATAGAAGGCACCCAGATGTGGCGCCTTGACCGCAACCAGTCCCCAGGCGAGCGCGTCCTCGCGCCGGTCGATCTTGCCCAGCCAGCTGTCGCGCCAGGCATCCGGCTGCACCGCGCCATAACCGGATCGCACCACCCGCGCCAGCGTCATGCCGTTCTGCATGTCCGGCGTCCAGGAAAGTTTCACCACATCCATGCCGACCAGCTCGCGCATGGGATCGGTGCGCCCGTTGTCGAAATAGAACGGGCTGGACGGCGAGCGGAACTGCCCCGCGCCCCAGTTCAGCACATCGCGCCCGGCTGCGACGTTCCATCCTTCCGCCGCGCGCACGCGCACCTGCCACAGGCTGAAATAGCCCTCGCCATGCTGCTGCGTAGCGAAGGCGTTGCCCGTCTCGCGCACCAACCCGATGGGACGTGCAGTCACACGCACCGTATCGTTCTCGGCCTTGAGGTTGAGGCGCAGTTCCGCGGTATCGCTGCGCTGCGGCAACTGTGCGATCCGGTTGTAGGGGTTCAGCACGCTGTCGTCGCGCAACACGGTGCTGTTGGCGTAACCGTAGAGCGTCCCGTCCCACGAGGTGCGCCAATCAGCGTCGTCTGCGGAGGCGCATGTCGCGGCGGAAATGAGCGAGATGAACCACAGAAGCTTAACGCACGACCGCATGACGATGCCCATCTACCCAGTATCCCCACAGCACCAACAGCCACTGCGCCTGCCCCACCCACGCGATGGCTTGGGCGCCGGGAGGCGGCGCACCGAACAGGTTGCCGGCATAGATAAGCACGAGGAAAGCGACAAGCCCGCGAAATCCCCAGCGCCCGCTCGCATCGGCAGCCGTCGTGAATCGCGCATACAGCCACACGCCGGCAGCAAACAAGGAACCTTCCACCAGCAGAGTGAGTGGCAGCGACGACCATACATCCAGCCCGAGACGCATGGCACTCCCCGGATACAGAGACAGGTCGGGCTGATGCACGATTACGTCGAGCAGCCAGTGGCTGACCACCAGCGCGCCAAGGACCAGCGCGTTTTTCGTCTCGCGCTTCAACCAGAAGTGCAACCCGCCGATCAGCACGGCCCAACCCAGCACCGCCAGCAGGCTGTGCGAAATGGGGTAATGCACGAACAGCAAGGGCGTCACTGCTGTCGCACCCGGCACGATACGGACCTGTTCCAGACCGAGCAGCAACAGGGTCGGCCAGAGCAGGTCAAGGAACTGTGCCGCCAGGAACAAGGTCCCCAGCGAAACTTTGGGAGCGACGGATTTTGCGCCGAAGCCGACGCCGAAGTGCCCGATGAACATTATTGCATCTGCCCCAGATCGAATTCGGACGGCCTGATCTTCTTCACGGTTACCGTACCGAACGTCATCGTGGTCTCGGCATCGACCAGCGCATCGCGTATGGTCATCTTGCTGATGAACGGGATGCGCTTGCCGTCATGCTCGAAGGTGTTGCCGTATTCGAACAGCGCCGTCTTGAGCAGTTTGCCGCTCACCGAATAGAACTCCGCCTTGACGCCGACCACGCGCTTGACCGATACCCAGTAGCGGATCTTGTCGTAAGTGGTGCGTTTGTGTTTCGCGGTGAGATCCAGCACGTAACACGGCTCGCCTTCCACCGTCTCGGTTCCGCTCATCTCCGCATCGTAATCGCCCGCATAGTTGGTCGCGGCGATGTCACCGTTCGACGCCTGCCCGCTCATGCGCTGGCGCGGCGAGATGGGAATGGGCTTGGACAGGCCCGGGCGCGTCATCCACATGTTGCGCTCTACCTGCAGGATCTTCGATCCCCTGAAGCGTACCGGCTCCTCGGTTTCCGCCACGCTGGAATCGTCCACTGCCTTGACCAGGATGCGCTGCGGCTCGTCGCTGCGGTCGCCGTCGCGCGACAGCAATTTGATCTCCCATTCGATGCCGGGCAGACCGCCGCCGCGCGCCTGGTCGGATCTCGTCAGGATGGTGTGTGCATCGGGTGCAGCGAATGCCGCACCGCTCAGTAGCAGCAAACCAAACATACCTGCCTGAAATTTCGCTCTCATAGTAAATCCTTAAAAGACCTGATTGCCACAGAGAACACAGAGTTCACAGAGATATCCGGCGAGATGAACGACTTTCTCTGTGTGCTCTGTGATCTCTGTGGCTTGAATTGCTTTTGTCCTTAGTTCATACATGACCCAGTGCATCGATGATGTCCTTCTTCGCCGCACGGCGCGCGGGCATGTATGCCGCCAGCGTACCCACCACGCCCATCAGCACAAAGGTGAAGATGGTGCGCCCGACATCCAGGTCTACCAGTAGCGGCACAGGGCTTGCGCTGTTGGGCGGGATGTAGGAGATGTTCGCCGCATTGACGCCCCAGCGCACCAGCAGCGAGATCAGCAGCCCGGTGATGCAGCCGAACAACGTCAGCAGCATCGACTCCAGGGTGAACAGCCGTATCACGCCGCTGCGCTTGAGGCCGATGGCGCGCAGCGTGCCGATCTCGCGCGTGCGCTCGACCACGGTCATGCCCATGGAATTCGCCACGCTCATGATGACCACGGTGAGCACGATGGAGAAGATGAAGCCGAAGATCATGTCGAACATGCCGTGCACCTGATTGTAGAAATCCGACAGTTCCTGCCAGGTCAGTATCTCGACATCGAAGCCCGCCGCTTTCAGCTTCGCCTGCAAGCGGTCGCGCATCGCCGCGGTCTGGTTCACATCGTCGAGCAGGATGGTCAGGCGCTGCGCGCGCCCCGCCGCATCGAGCAGGTTGCGCGCCAGCGCCAGCGAGACGAAGGCGAACTTGTCGTTGCTGCCCGCATTGCCGGTGTTGAAGGACTTGCCCAGCGTGACATCTGCCGCATTGGCCTGACCGCTCAGCGTGTTCACCAGCACCTGCGCGACCTCGCCTTCCTTGAGGTGCAACATCTCGGCCAGCCCCTCGCTCAGGCTGACCACCTCGGGCCGATCCTTGTCGAGGCGCATCTTCATGTTGTCGAACATGCCGCTCTTGCGTTCGGCCTCGGTCAGCGAGCCCTCGCGCAGCTTCACCACCGCTTCCGGCTCGATGCCCTCGGCGATGAAAATGGTACTGGCGCGGCCATTGCTGATCAGCCCGCTCATCCCCAATCGCGGCGCGACCAGCCTGACGTGCGGCTCCTCCTGCACCAGCCTGGTGATATCGGCAACTTCCTGCGCGGTAAGCAGATAGCGCTCCGGATCGAGCTTGCCTTCCTGGCGCATGCCCTTCTTGTACAGCGTCAGGTGGCCCAGCATCTCGCCGTGTATGGACTGGCGACCGAGACCGTCGTAGACGTTGTGGGTGTAACCCGCGAACAGCGCGATGGCGGAGAAACCGAACGCGATGGCAAGCAGCGTCACCATCGAGCGGCGGCGGTTGCGCAAGAGGCCGCGCAGGGCGAGCTTGAACATGTTCTTCATGCCGTCACCTCGTCGCTGACGATGTTGCCGTCTCTTAGCAGAATCTTGCGATCCACGTGGTCCAGCAGGCGCTGGTCGTGCGTGGTGAACACGAAGGTCACCTTGCGCGCGCGGTTCATCTCGCGCATCAGTTCCACCACCATGCGGCTGTTCTCGGAATCCAGGTTCGCCGTCGGCTCGTCGGCGATGACCAATCTGGGATTGACCACCAGCGCGCGGGCGATGGCCACGCGCTGGCGCTGGCCGCCGGACAACTTGTCCGGCACGGAATCCCTGAACCGTTCCAGTCCCACATCCACCAGCGCGGCAGTAGCACGTTCGCGCGCCTCGTGTTCGGCCACACCCTGTATCTGCAACGGCAGCATCACGTTCTCCAGCGCGGAGAGCACCGGCACCAGATTGAAGTTCTGGAACACAAAACCGAGTTTCTGGCTGCGAAACTCGGTGAGCGCGTCGTCATCCAGCACGCGCGTATCCTGCTCGTCGAAATGCACCTCGCCTTCGGTCGGCGCATCGATCAGGCCGATGATGTTCATCAGGGTGGATTTGCCGCTGCCGGACGGTCCCCACACGGCGAGAAACTCGCCGGCATGTATGTCGAGCGAGATGCTGTTCAATGCATCGATGGTGGTCTCGCCCAGCTTGAAGCGGCGGCGGATGTTGCGCAGTTTGAGGATCGGCGGATGACTGCTGTTGTCGCTCATGCTCTGCCCCTGTGCAGGTGGATGGATCGAACGGTGGCCAACGGACCTCGGCGCGACCGCAGCCGCGCCGCCGGATCAGCTGGCGTTGATTGAGGTCAGCCCGCCCATGTACGGACGCAGCGCTTCCGGCACCTTCACGCTGCCATCGGCCTGCTGATAATTCTCAAGGATGGCGACCAGCGTGCGGCCGACCGCGAGGCCGGAGCCATTGAGGGTATGCACCAGCTCCGGCTTACCCGCCGCATTGCGGAAGCGCGCCTGCATGCGCCGTGCCTGGAACGCCTCGAAGTTGGAGCAGGACGATATCTCGCGGTAAGTGTTCTGCGCCGGCAGCCACACTTCGATGTCGTAGGTGGTGGCGGCTGAGAAGCCCATGTCGCCGGTGCACAGCTTGACCACGCGATACGGCAGGCCGAGCAGCTTGAGGATGGTCTCGGCGTGGCCGAGCAGACCTTCCAGCGCTTCATAGGATTTTTCGGGGTGGACGATCTGCACCAGTTCCACTTTGTCGAACTGGTGCTGGCGGATCATGCCGCGCGTGTCGCGGCCGTATGAACCGGCTTCGCTGCGGAAGCACGGCGTGTGCGCCACGAACTTCAGCGGCAGTTTTTCCAGCGGCACGATCTCGTCGCGCACCATGTTGGTGACAGGGACTTCGGCGGTGGGAATGAGGTAGAAATCCCCAACTTCTTCAAACTGAGTAGCTTCAGGATGAATCAGTGCAGTCAGTCGATTTGCAGATGGTCTCGCAGTCACTCGAAATAAATCGGCCTCAAATTTCGGCAATTGGCCAGTTCCTCGCATCGAATCGGCGTTCACCAAGTAGGGTACATAGGTCTCGGTATAGCCGTGTTGCTCGGTATGCGTATCCAGCATGAATTGGGCGAGTGCACGGTGCAGTCTGGCCAGCGGCCCTTTCAGCAAGGAGAAGCGCGCGCCGGCGATCTTGGTGGCCGTCTCGAAATCCAGTCCTCCCAATCCTTCGCCGATGCTCACGTGATCTTTTACTTCAAAGGCGAACTTAGGGATCTCGCCGACCTTCCGCACCTCGAGGTTATTGGCCTCGGACTTTCCCTCCGGCACGGTCGCATGCGGCACGTTCGGAATTTCTGCCAAGAACGCATCCATCTCCTGCAGCAGTTGCGGCAATACTGCTTCGTACCTCTTCAGTTCCTCGCCCAGCGCGCCGACCTCGGCCATGATTGCCGTGGTGTCTTCACCTTTGGCCTTGGCCTGGCCGATCAGCTTGGAACTCGCATTGCGCTTGGCTTGCAGCTCCTGCGTGCGCGTCTGGATGGTCTTGCGCTCGGCCTCCAGCTGCTCGAACTTCGCCGTGTCCAACGTGTAGCCGCGGGTCGCCAGGCGTGCAGCCACTCCAGCCAGATCGTTGCGTAATGTTTGTATGTCTAGCATGGGAACCTCAAAGTCAAAATCCAATTAGCCACAGAGTACACAGAGATCACAGAGAAATTCGCTTCACTCCGCCGACCATCTGCTTTTCTCCAAAATTCAGTAATAACCCTCGCTTCAAACCCGTCGCTTTCAGATATGAGAGCACTTGGGCCGTTGCCACTTCCGGCAACGTTCGCAGGGATTTGATTTCCACAACAACTTCTTTTGCAATCAGCAAATCAAGACGCTGGCCTTGAATCGCGCGGCCTTTGTACATCACATCGACTGCCAACTGTCTTTGAAAAGGCAGCCCCGCCAGCTCCAACTCGATACACAACGCCTCTTCATAGATCGACTCCAACAGCCCCGGCCCGAGTGTTTTGTGAACCTCTATTGCCGCAGCAATTATCTGCTCTGTCAGTTGGTCTGCCACGATCTTCTCTGTGACCTCTGTGTTCTCTGTGGCTAATTCTTGTTTTTCGCTTTTGCATCCAGCTCGCGCAGATGCGCCAGCTTCTCCGCAATCTTCGCTTCCAGCCCGCGCTCCGTCGGTTCGTAGAAACTCACCTGCGGCATACCGTCGGGGAAATAGTTCTCTCCCGCCGCGTAGCCCTCCGCTTCTTCATGCGCATAACGGTAGCCCTTGCCATAATCCAGCTGCTTCATCAATTTGGTCGGCGCATTGCGCAAGTGCAGCGGCACTTCACGCGAGCCGTCCTGGGCGATGAAGGCGCGGGCGGCATTATACGCGACGTACCCCGCGTTCGACTTGGCGGCGACGGCGAGGTACAGCACCGCCTGCGCCAGCGCCAGTTCGCCTTCGGGCGAGCCGAGGCGTTCGTAGGTGGCGGCGGCATCGTTGCACAACTGGATGGCGCGCGGATCGGCCAGGCCGATGTCCTCCCAGGCCATGCGCACGATGCGCCGCGCCAGGTAGCGCGGATCGGCACCGCCGTCCAGCATGCGCACCAGCCAGTACAGGGCGGCATCGGGATTGGAGCCGCGCACCGATTTGTGCAACGCGGAGATCTGGTCGTAGAAAGCCTCGCCGCCCTTGTCGAAGCGGCGCATCTTCTGCGCCAGCGTGGCATCGAGGAATTTGGCGTCGACCTTGTCCAGCTTCGCAGCTTGGGCGGCGGTCTGCAACTGCTCCAGCACGTTGAGCAGGCGGCGCGCATCGCCGTCGGCATAGCCGATCACGCGCTCTTTCGCCGCAGCGTCGAATTCCAGCCCCTGCAAGGCGACCTGCTGCGCGCGCTCGAACAATTGCCCCATCTCGGCTTCGGACAACGATTGCAGCACATACACCTGCGCCCGCGACAGCAACGCGTTGTTCAGCTCGAACGAGGGATTCTCGGTGGTCGCGCCGATGAAGGTGACCAGCCCCTGCTCGACGAACGGCAGGAAGGCATCCTGCTGCGATTTGTTGAAGCGGTGGACCTCATCCACGAACAGGATGGTATGGCGGCCGCTCTGCTGCAGGGTCGCCTCGGCCTGCGCGATGGCCTCGCGGATGTCCTTCACGCCGGACAGCACCGCCGACAACGGCACGAACTCGGCATCGAAGGCCGATGCCATCAGTCGCGCCAGCGTGGTCTTGCCCACGCCCGGCGGCCCCCACAGGATCATCGAATGCAGCTTGCCGGACTGGAACGCCAGGCGCAGCGGCTTGCCCTCGCCCAGCAGGTGCGATTGGCCGATGACTTCGTCGATGTGTTTTGGACGCAGCCGCTCGGCGAGCGGCGCGGCAGGCTGGTTAGGTGCGAACAGGTCGCTCATCACTCACCCAGCACATCGGCGTCTTTCGGCGGAACAAAATGAAACAGCTTCGCCGACAGCGATGGGTTGTTCTTCAGTTCCGTGAAGCGCAGGACCGTGTGGTGACCGAAGGCATCGTACAGCTCCATCACTGCCAGTTCCGATTTGCCATTGAACGCCATGAGTATCTTCTCGAACGTCGTTTCTTTCGACTTCGGCGTGGCTTGCAGCCATTCGAATCCATCGCGATCTTCGAGATCTTTCAGGGTGAAATCGCGCTCGATCTCGTTGTTGCCGGAGAGCAATGCCGCCGGACTGCTGCCCAGCGCGGCATCCAGTTTCTTCACCGTGACCTGGTTGAGATCGATGTCGTACATCCAGAACTTCTTGCCGTCGCCGACGATGAGCTGTTCATACGGTTTCTGGTAGACCCAGCGGAACTTGCCCGGCCGCACGAACTGCATGGTGCCCGAGGCGAACTGCATGCGTTTGCCGCTTTTTTCCAGCACCTCTTGCGTGAAGTTCGCCTGCGCAGAATGCGTGCCGGCGATGAAGGATTTCAGTTTGCCGGTGGCTGCGGCATGCGACGCCAAGGGAAGAACAAGCAGCGTCAGAAAGAGAAGTTTATGTTTCATAATTCCTGGTAAGGATTTTGGATTTTGGAATTAGGATTTAGAAGGATCGGCGTCATGCCCAAATCCCAAATCCAAATTCCTAAATCCTGTTTTTCATTCTTGCCTTGCAGGCGCAAGCACTTCGCGATTGCCGTTTGACTGCATCGGCGACACCAGCCCGGCTTTTTCCATCGCCTCGATCAGGCGCGCGGCGCGGTTGTAGCCGATGCGCAGGTGGCGCTGCACCAGCGAGATGGAGGGACGGCGCGTCTTCAGCACGATCTCCACGGCCTGGTCGTACAGTGCATCGGCTTCGGCATCTCCGCCGCCACCGTCGTATTCGCCTTCGGCCGGCTCATCCAGCGAGGTCAGCACACCCTCGACGTAGTTCGGCTGGCCCTGCGCCTTGAGGTGCTCGGCGACGCGATGTACCTCCTGGTCGGAGACGAAGGCGCCATGCACGCGCTGCGGATAGCCGCTGCCCGGCGGCAGGTAGAGCATGTCGCCCTGGCCCAGCAGCGCTTCCGCCCCCATCTGGTCCAGGATCGTGCGCGAGTCGATCTTGCTCGACACCTGGAATGCCACGCGCGTCGGCACATTGGCCTTGATCAGGCCGGTGATCACATCCACCGATGGCCGCTGCGTCGCCAGCACCAGGTGGATGCCTGCCGCGCGCGCCTTCTGCGCCAGGCGCGCGATGAGTTCTTCCACCTTCTTGCCCACCACCATCATCAGGTCGGCGAGCTCGTCGATGAAGATCACGATGAACGGCAGTTCCTCCAGCGCCTCCGGATTCTCCGGCGTGATGGTGAACGGGTTGGTCAGCGGCTCGCCCGCCTTGATGGCGTCGCGCACCTTCTGGTTGTAGCCGGCGATGTTGCGCACGCCCAGTGCCGACATCAGCTTGTAGCGCTTGTCCATCTCCTGCACGCCCCAGTTGAGCGCGGAGGCAGCCTGGCGCATGTCGGTGACCACCGGCGCCAGCAGGTGCGGGATGCCCTCGTACACCGACAGTTCCAGCATCTTGGGGTCGACCAGCAGCAGGCGCACCTGCTGCGGCGTGGACTTGTACAGCAGGCTCAGGATCATGGCGTTGATCGCCACCGATTTGCCGGAACCGGTGGTGCCGGCCACCAGCACATGCGGCATCTTGGCCAGGTCGGCCACCACCGGCTTGCCGGAGATGTCCTTGCCCATGGCCATGGTCAGCGGCGAATTCATCTCGGCATACACCTGCGAACCGAGGATCTCGGACAGGTGCACGATCTGCCGTTTCGGGTTGGGCAGTTCCAGTGCCATGTAGGTCTTGCCGGGGATGGTCTCGACCACGCGGATGCTCACCACCGACAGCGCACGCGCCAGGTCGCGCACCAGGTTGACGATCTGGCTGCCCTTCACGCCGACGGCGGGGTCGATCTCGTAGCGGGTGATGACGGGGCCGGGATAGGCGCCGACCACTTTGACCTCCACGCCGAAGTCCTTGAGCTTGCGCTCGATCAGGCGCGAGGTGAATTCCATGGTCTCGGCGGAGACCACCTCGACCTGCTGCTTCGCCTCATCCAGCAGATGCAATGGCGGTAGGTCCGAATCCGGCATGTCGGCGAACAGCGAGACCTGCTTTTCTTTCTGCACGCGGGTCGATCGCGGCACTTCATAGACCGGCATCTCGATGTGGATCGGCTCATGTTCCTCGACGCGCTTCTTCTCTTCTTCGACGACGATGTTGCGTTCCTGCATCGCCTGCGCGCCGATGCGTTTGTCCTGCCGGGTCTGCCAGGCGTTGCGCGCCCACAGGTAAGTGTCTTCCAGTCGTCCTCCCAGCCAGTCGGCCAGGCGCAGCCACGACAAGCCGGTATACAGGCTGAAGCTCACCACCATCAGCGCAAGCAGGAACAGTGTGGCGCCGATGAAGCCCAGCGTGTGCGACAACGCACCGCCCAGCACCTCACCCAGCATGCCGCCCGGAGCAAGCGGCAAGGAGACCTTCCAGGTATAGAGGCGCAACGCCTCCAGCGCGCTGCTGGAAAACAGCAGCACGAAAAAACCCAGCAAGGAGACCCACAGGGCGCGCTGATCGAACAGGCTGTCGGAGCGCATGCGGCGATAGCCGGCCCACACACGTTGCAACATCAATGTGACCCACCACCATGCCGAGAAACCGAACACGTAGAGCAGCACATCCGCCAACCATGCACCGAGCACGCCGCCGGGATTGTGCGTGACGGCATCGCTCGCACTGTGCGACCACGAAGGATCGGCACGGTCAAAACCGAACAGAATGAGAACCAGGTAGAGCGCCACCGCCACCAGCAGCAGCCAGCGCGATTCGCGCAACAGGCCGAGCAGTCTTTCCGGCAATGGCGGACGTGGGCTTGCGGGTAGCGCCATCAATTACCCTCGGTGTCGTTGGGAGCGGGCGGCAGGAATCCCAGCCGGCGCGCGGCGCTGACCGCTTCCAGCCGCGAGTTGGCATGCAGGGCCTGATAGACCGCCGCCGTGTGTATCTTCACCGTACCTTCGGCCAGATTCATCCTCTTGGATATCTCCTTGTTCGCCAACCCCGATGCAAGATAGGTCAGCACTTCGAGTTGCCTGGACGTGAGGCCGAACTTGGCTGCGCGCTGCGAGCGCTTGCTCGACAAGGATTCGCCCTGGTCGACGTTGTTCACTGCCTGCTGCAACAGTTGCGGCGGCAGGTAGACGCCGCCCTCGAGCACCATGCGCAATGCCGACAGCATGATCTTGCTCGACGACATCTTGGAGATGAATCCCATCGCCCCGGATTCCATCACGCTTTCGATGTCGTCGCGATGATCCGAACCGGAAACGACCACCAGCGGGATATCGGGGTGGCGCAGGTGGAAGAACTGGATGGAGGGCACGCCTTCGCTGCCAGGCATGTTCAGATCGAGCAGCGCCAGGTCGACATCGGGGTTGTCATGCACCAGCTGCAATGCATCCTGGAAATTCCCGGAATCCAGTATCTCGACTTCGTCGGCCAGTTGCTGCAAAACATAGCGCATGCCATCGCGAAACAAGGCGTGATCATCCGCCATCAGCACTTTTATTTTCATCTTTTACCTCTCGGTCCCTGAGCACCCGTAATCATACCACTCCAGGCAAGGGCTTCTAGCCTTCCCCGTGCAAGGCGGAATACATCATCGCCCGCAGCCGCATGGGCGCAATCGGCTTGTGCAGCAGGATCGCCCCGCTATCGTGTATCTCATGCAAGGTATCGCTGGCCGTATCGCCGGTCAGCACGACCGCCGGCAATTCACTGCCCCATTGCTCCCGCATCTGCCTGATGACCCGGATGGCGGTCGTGCCGCGGGGAAGCCGGTAATCGCATATCAGCAAGCCAGGCTGCAGTCCGGCGATATCCAGCTTGCGTATCACGTCCTCGAAAAACTCGCCCGCAACCACCCTGCACCCCCATTGCTCCAGGAGGTTGACCGTCATTTCGCGTATGTCCTGGTCGTCTTCCACCAGCGCCACCACACTGCCGCTCAGATCGTACTGGGAATGCGAGATGACAAAGGGCTGCGCCAGGTTTTCGGGATCGCCCATCGGCACCTCGAAACTGAACACCGAGCCGACCCCCGGCTCGGAGCTGACCCGGACCTTGCATTCCAGCAGTTGCTCGATCCGGCGCACGATGGCCAGACCCAGCCCCAGGCCTTTGCGGCGGTCGCGGTGCGGGTTGTCCGCCTGATAGTATTCCTCGAAGATATGCGGCAACGTTTCGGCCCGTATACCGATGCCGGTATCGGCGATGTCCAGACCGACCTTGCCCAGCATGCAGATGCAGCGCACGGTGACGCCGCCGCTGTCGCTATAACGTATGGCATTGGAAATGAGGTTGCGCAGCATGCGTTCGAGCAGGAATGGATCGCTACGGACCACCACATCGCAGATATTTTGCGGGCCGCATGTTCTCCCCGTGCATACGGGCAGTTCGAAGCTCAATCCTTTCGCCTGGGCGAGCGGCGCAAAATCGCCATACAGACGGTCGAACAGGTCGCCCAGCAGGAAATGCTGCATGCGCGGTTCCACGATGCCTGCATCCAGCCGCGAGACATCCAGCAGGTCGTCGAACATGTCGACCAGCGCATTGACCGATTTGCCGATCTGACCGGCCAGACGGACTGTCTCTTTCTCCCTGGCGGTATCCTGCAAGGCGTCGGAAAACAAGCGCAAGGCCTGCAAAGGCTGGCGCAGATCATGGCTGGCGGTGGCCAGGAATCTTGATTTGGCATGATTGGCCTGCTCTGCCGCCAGGCGCGACGCTTCCGCGTCCCGTTTCCGTTCCAGCAATGCGCCGACCAGAATCTCGTTCTCGAACCTGCGCCGTTGCGACTGCTCGAAGGTGCGGATCAGTTCCAGCGCCGATTTGAGTACGAAAGCGCAAAACATGCCCAGCATCACGAACAATATCCAGTGCGTCGTGTCGTTTTCCCATGCCAGCCTGCCCAGCAGGGGCAGGATCGTGCCGATCAGGTAGATGAACATCGAAGGAGGATGGAAGGGATTGCTGGTGGCTGCGCCCGCGGACAGTCCCATCACCACGCAAATCATCAGGGCCTGGTAAGCCAGATCACCCGGGACAAACATAAGCACACCGGCGCTGCCCCAGGCGAGCGCGATCATCGCCGTCAATCTCCTGAACATGCGATCCCAGTAGCGGTTCTGGACTACACTCTTGGTCAGTGCGCGATGCCGATGCCAGAAAAAGTATTCAATCCCATGTACGCAATAGACCGCTGCCAACCAGGCCTGCAAAACTTCATGCGATATCTTGCCCCACATCAGCATCACCAATAGCGGGGCCAGGGCGAGTTGCGACACGACCATCAACGGATAGCTGTCGAGGCGGGCGCGAATCTGCTCCGAACGGATCGGAAGATTTATTTCGTCTATCTCGAAGCGCAGCAGATCGGCCAGCGGATTCATTTGAACGAAAGCAGTATCCTGACGTCCTGCACCCATGAATCCGAATGTTGCCAGAAGGGCGACAACAGGATCGGCCGCCCTCTGGGGGAGATGAAATATGTCCCGGCGGAATGATCCAGATCGTAGCCGCCGTCCTTGTTCATGTGTTTCTCGTAGGTCACACCGAAGGCTTTCGCCGCTTGCGCAGTCTCTGCACTGTCTCCATACAGACCCTTGAAAGTGGGGTAGAACGCAGCCGGATATTTCGCCAGCAACTCGGGCGTATCGCGCTGCGGATCGAGCGTGACAAACAATACCTGTACCCTGTCGGCGTCCTTGCCCAGCAATTTCATCATGTGTGCCAGTTCGGCCAGCGTGGTCGGACATATCTGCGGACAGTGGGTATAGCCGAAGAACAGCGCCACCACCTTGCCGCGATAGTCGGCCAGGCTGACCGGCTTGCCGGTCGCATCCTTGAGGTGGAAATCCGCATGCGCGTATTTTGCAGTCACGTCGCCGGCCTGAAAAGGCGAAGGCAGCGATTGCTCGCCACAGGAGGCAAGCAACGGGAACAACAGGCACAGCAACAAGTTACGCAGGGACATGGCAGCTACCGCTCCATCCATTGATATAAAACGTGTACCCGACCTTGAACAGGCCATACACCCCGAACAACGCCACCAGCAGCCCTGCCGCCATTCTCACGCGCGGCGATTGCACCCAGCCCTTGATGCTTTCCCAGAACAGGCCGATCGCCAGCAGGTTGGGCAACGTGCCCAAACCGAATGCAAGCAGGATCAGCGCGCCCTTGACCGCGCTGGCGCTCGCCAATGCAGTAAGCAGCACGCTATATACTAACCCACACGGCAACCAGCCCCACAGGACACCCAACCCAAGCGCACGCGGCACCGTATTCACCGGCAGCAACCTGGTCGTAAATGGCTGCAGGCGCTTCCACAGCCCCCCGCCCAAGCGCTCCAACCGTCGCACCGCGCCCCATACGCCGGCGAGATACAAACCCAGCGCGATGAGCATCAGGCTCGACAGCGCAAACAACAGATGCTGCACAGGAACGGCATCGCGCATCAACAGACCGGCCTGGCCTATCGCCCCCACCAGTGCGCCCGCCACCGCATAGCTCGCGATGCGTCCGCTGCTGTATGCCAGATGGAACGGCCAGCGCGGTCTTGCTTTGGGTACCTGGGTGGTAAATATGCCGACGATGCTGCCGCACATGCCGAGGCAATGCACACCACCGAGCAGACCGACCAGGAACACCGCGATGAGACTGAATTCAACCATCCGCTTGTTTTTTCTCCAGCAAATCCAGATTCAAATTCGCAGCTGCCGCGCAAGCGTCGGGTTGCGATTGAAACGGGACGATACCCAGCAGCGGGGCAGCGACGCGTTCGCGCAATGCCTCGATATTCTCCTGCAACGCGGGCATGTCTGCATCCAGCACGTTGGCTATCCAGCCCGCGCATTCTAGTTGTAAATCCGCGATCGCGCGCAGAGTCAGCAACGCATGGTTGAGACAGCCGAGCCGCATGCCGACCACAAGGATGACCGGCAGCCCAAGCTGTTTTGCCAGGTCGGCGCTATCCTGCTTCTCGTTCAACGGCACGCAGAAACCTCCCGCACCTTCCACGATCACTTCATCGACCTGTCCCGCCAACTCCCGGTAGGACGTCAGAATACGCGAAAAATCGATGCGTACCCCGGCATGGCGAGCGGCAAGATGGGGGGCGATGGGGCGCACAAAACAGTAAGGATTCACCTGGCCGTAAGTAGCCTGGATGCTGCTCGCGGCACGCAGCCGTTTTGCGTCGCCATTGCGGTCGTCCTCATCGCAGCCTGCCGCCACCGGCTTGAACCCGGCCACTCGTTTGCCTCGTGCAGCAAATGCGTGCAGCAGTGCGCAGCTCAGCAGCGTCTTGCCCACGCCGGTGTCGGTACCGGTGACGAAGTAGCTCATAGCCTGAAGTCTGTCCTGATGATGGCTCGCCCATCCGCTGTCGTCTTCGGTGCCGGCTTCCAGGCATGGCCGTAGATGATCTCGAAGGTGGCGGGCAGTTTTCCGTCACGGCGCAGTCTTTCGTAGTTCTCCGTGACCCGCTGCCATGCCGCCTTGCCCATCATGCCGGGTGCGCGACCGGCGGTGGCGTTGTGTGCGCCGATGCTTTTCAGGTCTTGCATCACCGCACGCACGTCGTTGTAGGTCAGCGTGATCCGTTCCATCTCCATCACCGGATCGGCGAAACCGGCCGCCACCAGCATGTCGCCGATGTCATGCATGTCGGCGAAACGGCTGAGATGGTTGTAGCCATCGATGCCCTGAAAGGCAGTGCGCAATTCCTGCAAGGTATCCACGCCAAAACTGGAGAACATCAGCAGGCCGTTCAGCTTGAGCACGCGCTGCAACTCGGTGAAAGTGCCGGGCAGGTCGTTGCACCACTGCAGCGCAAGGTTCGACCACACCATTTCGACGCTATTTGACGCGACAGGCAAGGCCTCGACATCGGCGCAGAGATAGCTTTCGCGCTTCGCCGCGAACAATTTTGTCCACCAGCTCGAGGTGCCCCGCGCAACCTGAAGCATGCCGATGGCGATATCCAGCGCTATCACCTCAGCCTTCGGGTAGCGCTCGCCCAGCTGGCGCGTGCCCCAACCGGTGCCGCTGCCGATATCCAGCACGTGCGCCGGCTGGAGCTTGATGACGTCCAGTTTCTCCAGCATGCGTGTGCACACCTCGCGCTGCAGCACGGCGGCGGCATCGTAATCCCGCGCCGCGCGACTGAATGCTCGCCGTACTTGCCGCTTGTCTATTTCAAATTCGTTCATGCAGGAAACTCTTCATCTGTTCTACGAAAAAATCCGGGTGCGACAGGAACGGCGCATGGGCCGCACCCGCAACTTCGATATAGCGCGCCGCGGGCAAGGCATGAGCCAGATAACGCGATGCCTCCGGCGGCGTCAGCTTGTCGCGCTCGCCGCAGATGACCAGTGCCGGCTGGCGAATGTCCTTCAGTCCGCTGCGCTGATCAATATCGCGCAAGATCGCCAGCCCGGCACGCAACGCATCCTTGTCGGATTCGCCGCGGCTGAACAGGCGTTCGCGCAACACTGCCAGCAATTCGCGCTCGTTCTCGCTGCCGCGCAATTGCAGTGCAATGAAACGGCGCAGTGTGGCTGCATGATTCAGTTCCAGCTCCTCGGCGAACTTGCCCAGCGCTTCGCTTCCCATCCCGCAGGGCCAGTCTTCGCGCGCAGCGAAACATGGCGTACTTGCCACCAGAACCAGTCTGCGCACTTTATCAGGTTCGCGCGCCGCCCAGTGCATCGCGACCTGCCCGCCCAGCGACCATCCGCACACGGCGATCGGCTCTGCAAAACAGGCAGCCAGCACAGACACGATAGCATCCAGTGTCGGTGCGTTTTCGTCCCTGCTGAACCCGTAGCCCGGCAGGTCTATGCTATGCACCCTGTGACTCTCTGCCAGTTTCTGCGCAACCTCGCTCCACACGCCGCCGTGCATGCCCCAGCCATGCAGCAACAGCAGCGGTTCACCGCTGCCGATGCTATCGATGTGCAAGCTCATGCAATGCCCCGACAAGTCGTGAAACATCTGCCTCGCCATGCGCTGCCGACAGCGTGATGCGCAGCCGTGCGGTACCCTGCGGAACAGTCGGCGGACGGATCGCCGCGACCCAGATGCCGCGTTCGCGCAATGCTTCGCTCAACTGCAGCGCCTGAAGGTTATCCCCGATCAGCAGCGGCTGGATGGCGGTATCCGACGGCATCAACTGCCACGGCAGGCCGGACAGACCGCCACGCAACTGTGCCACCAGCTTTTGCAGGTGCGCACGCAAGGCATCGCCGCGGGCGATCAATTCCAGGCTCTGTGACAGTGCGACGGACAATGCGGGAGGCGTGGCGGTGGTATAGACGTAACTGTGCGCATGATTGACGAGCGTATCGATGACCACCTGCTCCGCCGCGACGAAAGCGCCGGATACGCCTGCCGCCTTGCCCAGCGTCGCCATATGGATGACGCGCGGCGATGCGATGCCGAATTGCGCCAGCGAGCCGCGTCCCTGCTCGCCCAGCACGCCAAAGCCGTGGGCGTCATCCACATACAGCCAGGCATCGTGCTGCTCGCACAATGCCAGCAGCTCTTGCAAAGGAGCGATGTCGCCATCCATGCTGAAGACAGCGTCGGTGATGACCAGCTTCCTGCCGCTCGGCGTCTGCGCCAGCAATTGAGACAGCTGCTGCATATCGCCATGCCGGTAACGCTTCGTTTCGGCACGCGACAACTGCATCGCATCGTTGAGCGAAGCGTGGTTGAGTTTGTCGGCGAACACGGTGTCGCCCTTGCCGACCAGCGCCTGCACCACGCCGAGATTCGCCATGTAACCGGTGGAGAACAGCAATGCAGCGGGTTTTCCGGCGAAGGCTGCAAGCTGCTGTTCCAGTCGATGATGCGCGCCGAAATGCCCGTTCACCAGATGTGCCGCACCCGCACCGACACCCCAATGCTGCGCACCCTGCTGCAAAGCGGCGATCAGCTGCGGGTGATTGGCAAGACCGAGGTAGTCGTTGCTGCAAAACGCCAGATACGGCTTGCCGTCCACGACGATATGCGGCGATTGCGGCGTATCCAGCGTACGGCGGCGGCGCAGCAGATCTTGTGCTACCCGCCGGTCCAGTTCGTTCTGTAATTCAGTGAAAGGCATTTTGGCCAAAGAAAGCACAGAGTACACAGGGCAAATCAGAACAGAGCGAGCGTCTCTCCGTGATCCCTGTGTGCTCTGTGGCTAATGATTTTTATCTGCAAGCGGGTACATGCCCAGTTTGCCCATCAGCACACGATCGCGTTCCACCTCGGGATTGCCGGTGGTCAGCAATTGATCGCCGTAGAAAATCGAGTTTGCGCCTGCCAGGAAGCATAGCGCCTGCACGGCATCGCTCATCTCGCCCCGCCCGGCAGACAGTCGCACAAATGCTTCCGGCATGGTGATGCGCGCCACGGCGATGGTGCGCACGAAATCCAGCGGATCGAGGTCTTCAGTGTCGGCCAGCGGCGTGCCCTCGACCTTGACCAGGTTGTTGATCGGCACGCTTTCGGGATAGGGATCCATGTTGGCCAGCTGCGCGATGAGCCCGGCACGCTGCGTCAGGCTCTCGCCCATGCCGATGATGCCGCCGCTGCACACATGCATGCCTGCCTTGCGCACGCGTTCCAGCGTATCGATGCGATCCTGGTAGTCGCGCGTGGTGATGATGTTGCCGTAGAACTCCGGCGCCGTATCGAGATTGTGGTTGTAGTAATCCAGCCCGGCGGCACGCAACTGTTCAGCCTGCTCATCGTTCAGCATGCCCAGCGTCGCGCATGTCTCCATCCCCAGCGCACGCACCTCCTTGACCATTTCCAGCACCGCATTCATATCTTCGCTGGAGGGCTCGCGCCAGGCCGCCCCCATGCAGAAACGCCCGGCACCGGCCTGTTTGGCCGCTTTGGCAGCCTTTACCACCTCCTCCACTTCCAGCATCTTTGTGTTTTCCACGCCTGCGGAATGGTAGGAGGACTGGGTGCAATAACCGCAGTCTTCGGCGCAACCGCCGGTCTTGATCGACAACAGGGTTGAGAGTTGCACCGCATGCGGGTCGAAATGCGCACGATGCGTTTGTTGTGCGCGGTACATGAGATCGGCAAAAGGCAGCCTGAACAAGGCCTCGACTGCGTCAACGCTCCAGCGCTGGGCGGAAACTTCAGGTTGAACGGGACGGACGAATTCGATGGTTTTGGTTTGCATAATAGTTTGAACAAGCAAGTAGAATAGCAATGGCACATACACGACCCGGAACAGCAACAGGATCGGACCAACATGTCTATTTTATCCCATCGCCAGTTTGACATCGGCACAAAATTCATGCGCCAGCTACCCGCCCAGCCTTGCCTGCTCTGCGGCGCAGCCAGCCATGTCGGTCTATGTTGTGCCGCCTGCGACACCGAGCTGCCGCGCCTGAACGCGGAACATTGCCCAATCTGCGCCCTGCCGACCCCGAGTGGCAGCGTATGCGGTGCCTGCCTGCAACAGCCGCCTGCGTTCGACCACACCGTGGCAGCATTCAGCTACGACTTTCCGGTCGACAAATTGATCCGGGCGTTGAAGTTCCACGAACATCTGGCATTGGTGAACCATCTTGCCGATGCCTTGGCACAGCGTGTAGACACCAGGCCCGATCGGCTGGTTGCCCTGCCGCTGCATCCGGCGCGCTTGCGCGAACGAGGTTTCAACCAATCCCTGTTGCTGGCGCGCCGAATCTCGCGCCGACTGCATATCCCCCTGCTGCCGGATGCCTGTGAACGGGTACGCAATACGCCGCCGCAATCTTCCCTGCCATGGAAGGAACGCGACAAGAACATGCGCCAGGCATTCGTCTGTTCCAGCACCGATGTGCGCGGCAAACACATCGCCATCGTGGATGACGTGATGACCACAGGTGCATCGACCGGCGAGCTGGCGCGCGCATTGAAACAGGCTGGCGCACGCGAGGTCAGCGTCTGGGTGGTGGCGCGGACATTGCCGCACACCCATTAGGCTCACAGCTCCTTGAGCTTGTTCTGCACGAATGCCTGCAACTGGGGAGTCAGACTGCTGGTGGCGAGTGCACGCTGATAGGCAACGCGAGCTTCATCGTTGCGTTGCAACGCCTGCAATGAGATCCCCATGCCCATCCACCAGATACCGCCATTGGGCACCAGCCTCAGGGCAACCCGGTAATGCGCAACTGCCTCTTCATGCTGATTCAGGCGCTGGAACAATGCAGCCACGAAGGCCTGGTAATCGGCTTGGCCTTCGGCATATGGCAAGGTTTTCTGCAATGTCTTCAGGGCCAACGGCACATCGTCGCGAGCCACCTGCAAGCGCGCCAGCTGCATGGCAAACAAGGCGTCGTGCGGATCATGCCTCAGGCCCTTTTTCAGTACACTCTCTGCCTCGTCGTTGCGTTTGAGGTTGATCAGCAGGGCGACCCATGCACGCCGGGCTTCTTTGTACGACGCGTCAATGAGCAGCACATTCCTGTAGCCCGCCAGCGCATCGTTCGTTCTTCCCTCCTGCAAAGCCAGATTGGCTTTGCCGAATTCGTTTGCCGCACGCTGCTGCGGACTGACCGTCTTGAGTTGCTGAATCTCCGGATCTTCTGTTGGCAAATCCCCGGCATTCCCGGCAAGCTGTTGCGCCTTCCGTTTGCGATTGTGGCGTTTGGGCTTCTCTACCTCGGGTGCCGGCTCCACTTGTTCTTCGTCCCCCACCTCCAGCAGGGGTTTGCCATGCAAGCCGTCCGAAGACTGAAGCACAGAGGGCTCGCCACCTGCCATGACTGGTGCTGGAGCGCTCGCCGGTACCGCATTGGGATCCGTCGCAACCGGATTCGATGGTGCAACTGCGATGACAGCGCGTTCAGGAACAGGTGCCGGGCGCTCCATAAACCACCTGACTCCCGCCAGCACCACCACCAGCGCCATTGCCAGGAACGCATAGAGTTTCACATACGACCGTTTGCGCGGCGGAACTGCCCGGATCGCGATCTCGCCCAATGGCGCGTTGGAGCCCCGATTCTCCAGCTCATTCAATACCTGATTGATGAGGCTCATCGCAGCCAGATTCCGAGCGCGGCCAGAGCAGACAGCGCGAGTGCGCCCATCCCCCACCAGACCCATACCATCCAGTCCTTGCGGGACTCCGGTGTGTCCGCGGCAGCCTTGCGAACGTGGCGCATTTGCACTTGCTGGCGGCCTTCTGCATAGGCCAGCATCAATGCCTTGTGCGCGATGATGTTGGCCAACCTGGGAGTCCCGCGTGTAACTCGCTGCATCAGATTGACGGCGGCCGAAGTGAACAAGGTCTCCCCCTTATAGCCCGCCACTGCCAGACGGTGGCGCAAGTACCTGTCCATCTCGTCGCGATGCAGCCCCTGAAGCTGGTATTGGAAACTGATGCGCTGGCGCAACTGGCGCACCGAGTCATGCTTGAGGCGCTCATCCAGTTCGGGCTGTCCGAACAGCACCACCTGCATCAGTTTGCGCTTTTCGGTTTCCAGGTTAGTGAGCAGGCGCAGCACTTCCATGCTTTCCAGCGGCATCGCCTGTGCCTCATCCAGGCAGACCAGCACGCGCTTCCCTTCGCGGGCAAAATTAAGCAACGTGATCTTCAACTCTTTCAGCAACTGGTGCTGATCGATTTCGCTGCTTACGTCAATGCGAAATTCCTCTGCCAGCGCCAGCAACAGGCTGCGCGGTTCAAGATAGGGATTGGGGATGTAGGCGGTGATGAATTTTGCCGCATGGCGTCCGCTGACACCGCCGTCCTGGGTGCCTATCGCGGTGGTGGTTTCACGATCGCTGCTCAGTGTCGCAAGGAATTTTCGGCATAACAGAGTCTTGCCATTGCCGACCTCGCCGACGATCTTGATGAAGCCTTCGCCGGTGCGCGCCGCCACCAGCAAGGTATTCAAACCTTCCTGATAGTTGGTGCAGGCAAAGAAGAAACTGGTGTCGGGCGTAAGCGAGAATGGCGGTTCGCGCAAGCCGAAATGCGCCAGATACATGGTGCTTATCTGGCGAAGCCGTTTATCCGGTCGCGGCTGCCCGCGATGTCGGCCGACCAGTCCTTGTCGCTGTCCACCACGGTCGGCTTCAACAGAATGACCAGCTCGCGTTTCTCGGTATGTTTGCTGGTCTGCCCAAAAATAGATTTCGGCAGCCCCGGCAAACCGGAATCGTCGTTGACCTCGGCCTGGCGCATCAACCCGCCGATCGCAACGATCTGTCCATCGCGCGCGCGCACGATGCTGTCAGTTTCCGAGACAGAACTGGATGCCAGCGGCAGATTGAAGATATTGGACACCCCATTGGAAGTCCCCAGATCGACCGTCTTGTTCACGGTCGTGACCGTGCTGACCGAGGGATGCACATGCAGGATGATCTCGTTGTTCTCGTCGATGACTGGCGTCACATCCAGTGCGATACCGGAAAAGAACGGTTGCACCTTCACCGTTGGCGAAGTACCGGCAATCGCTGTCGTTGCTTGCGTACCGCCAGTTACTTCAGTCACGAAAAACTCGTCCGTGCCCACTTTCAGAACCGCTTTCTGGTTGTTCAATGTGGCGATGCGCGGGCTGGACAACACATGGACATTCCCTTGCGTCTCCAGGAAATTAAGCAGCGCGGCAAAGTTGCTGGTCTGGAAAGCCAGGCCAAACAATGAACCCGCCACCGCACTGGAGGGCAATAACGATGTTGCCGTTGGCAATAACGATGCGCCCGGCGTCGAAGTCAGTGCCGTATTCGCCAAAGTGGATGCAACTGCCCCGCCCGGTGACAATGTGCTTCCCGGACTGCCTATCCCCGCGGTCACATGGCTATTCGGGCCATTCTTGAACACCCCCCAGTTCACACCGGACTGGAACGAATCGTTCAATTGCACCTCGACGATCTTGGCTTCAAGTATGACCTGCCGGTCTATGGAAATTTGCGAGGCCTTGAGGTAAGCGGCCACATTCTTCAACTCGTCCGGCATGGCCCGAATCACGATCACGCCCGACATCGGGCTGATGACCACACTGCGGCCTTTCTCGTCACCCACGATCGCTTTCAGCGCCGCAGACAGTTCGCCCCAGAAATCGGTGCTGGTTGTCATGGTCACTTTGCTGCTGTCGCGGTTGCTGTTTGTACCGGTCGCTGCCGTAGCCGGCATGCCCTGCGTAACCGCGCTATCCGCAACCGAACCTGAAGCCACGCGCAAGGAAGACCTGCCGTCACGCTGGCC
Source organism: Sideroxydans lithotrophicus ES-1 (assembly GCF_000025705.1). NCBI lineage: Bacteria > Pseudomonadati > Pseudomonadota > Betaproteobacteria > Nitrosomonadales > Gallionellaceae > Sideroxydans > Sideroxydans lithotrophicus. The sequence continues at coordinate 2,635,745 of NC_013959.1, forward strand.
GGTCAAATAACTCACCTGAAAGATCCTCGTCTGCAGGGTCAAAGGCTGGATGTAAATGCGCGTGCCATCCACCTTGTAGTCATATCCATACATGTCGCGTATCGCTTCAAGCGCGTCGAACACGGTCACATCCTTCAGGTTGAGCGAGATGTTCCCGCTGACGTCGGGATGAACCAGCACGCTGTAACGCGTACCCGAGACGATCGCCATGAAAACCTGCTTGGCCGGCGTATTGTTGACTGCCAGATCGAATTTGGTTTCCAGAGGCTTGCTGTCGAGTTGTGCCGGCGGCAACGCCAGCGGGGGCAAGAGCGCCTGATCCACGGCTTCCGGCTTCGCAGCCTCATGCGACTTGACGGCAGCATCCATCTCCTGGTTGATCTTTTGTGCTGCCAGGTTCTTGGTGTTGCCGCCCGTCGCACAGGCCGACAACAGCAACACCGCCAGCATTACCGATACTCGTTTCATTTGACTCCTCCTACAGCTTGCTCGGGCGGATTCGTCTGCCCTGATGCTTTCACCGGTGCGCCACTCATTTGCTGCACCGTCTCGTTTTTCTTGATACTCACTTTTGGAAACAGCTCCATCACGCGTCGGCCATGCGCGTTCTGCAATACCACGCTGCTCTCTCTCACCTCGACCAGTCTTGAATCGCCCAACTTGCCGCCCAGGCTCACCGTCTCACCGTTGATGATGGCCGCGCGATAATGCGGCGCAATGATGATGGACTGCAACCCCTGCGGTGCAGGCTCGACTGGCACAGTGTCCGCGGTGCTGTCCGCGCCACCTGTGCCGTAATTCAAGTCGATAGAAGGGCGCGTCGGGTCCGGCAATGACTCTGCCGCCGCGACTTGCAACGCGCACATTAACAATGCCATCAAGGGCAACCTCAGACCTGGAGCCATGTCTTATCCAAACTCAGGGTGTACAGGGTCAAGCTCAACTCCACGGTAGGATGGTGGATCACGTCCATTTTTGCCACCCCCCAGTACATCTGTGTAGGCAACTTCTCCAGCGCAGTCAGGTACTGCAACAGGTCGGCATAGCTGCCGCGCACGGTGATCGTCACGCCGTGCTTGTATATCTGCTTTTCCGGCCCCGTTGCCTGGGCATGGACGGCATCACCCGATGGTTCTATCAGCAAACTTACCGGCAGGGTATTGAGCGCAACCAGCTTCAGGCGGTCGTTCCTGTTCAGCACCTGTTCCAGCAATTGCGCCATTTTTTCCGGCGGCACCAGCTTGTCGCGACGCCCTTTCAGATAGGCGTCCCCGTCGGCGATCTGCTGGCGCAACACGCGGATGCGCTCGCGTTGCGGCGAATTGGCATCGGCCTGTTTGGCCTGCAGCAGTGCAGCTATCTGCGCCTCGGTTTCCTTCATTTTCTCCTGTTGCTGGATGACCTGGGCGGAAAGTTTTTTCTGCTTGTCCAGCAACGGCTCAAGAAACAAGGAGTCGATCAGAGACACCGCCAGGAATGCAGCAGCCGCGAAGATCAGGGCGCGCTCGCGCAAGGACATGCCATCCACCTTGACGATGATCTTGCCGATTTTCTCCTGCAGCATCATTTCCTTGCCTCGTCGGGTATCGCAGTCGAGCGAAGATTGAATTCGACATAGCGCGGTACGGCCCGATCGCCGTCTTTCTTGGGCTGCTGCATCTGCAGAGTCGAAAACGTCTTGCCTTGCATGACTCTTTCCTTGCCCAGGCGCTGGATAAATGACGGCACCAGTTGCGGATTCACCACTGCCCCGCTCAAGCTTATCTGCGTGCCATCGCCGATGATATCGAACCCAGTGAGCCACAACCCGTTTATCGACTGCCGGGCAAAAGCGCGCATGTATTCCGAATAACCCTGGGTATTGCCGATGGCGCCACTCTTGAGCATCGCCAGCACGGCCTCTTGCGATTTCGCCTGCGCTTCGAGTTGTTTCAGTTGCTCATCCAGCATCTGTGCCGAGCGTTGCAACGAGAACTCATTGGTGAAATTGGCAAGTCTCGCCTGCTCGGAAGCATAGCGCTTGCTCATTTCTTCTGCCTGTTTCGACAATTGGGAAACCTGGTATACCGCGTAAGCATAGAACACCGTCGAACCCAGCACGATCAAGCCCAATGCCTGCAGCATCGTGGCCACAGAAAAATACTTCTTCTGTTTCATGAAGATCGGGTTGAACAGGTTGATCTGCTGGCTCATAGCGTCTTCTTCTCCTGACGCAATGCCGCACCCAGCGCAGGCAAGGCATAACTGGCGAACTCACTGTCCGCCAGCTCGGGTACGGCAAAGATGTCCATCCCCTGGGCAAGATCGAGCATTTCGACCGACATGCCCAGACTGTTCGTCAATAACTTGTCCAGCCCGACCGAAGCCGGTGCCGACAGCAATATGCGATTCACCGGGATGTGGTGGAATTGGCGATCGAAGTAATCCAGCGAGCGCTGCACTTCCAGTTCCACACGATCCTGATATTGCTGACACAGATTCTCGTCGGCATCCTGTAACTGCCCGAATGTGACCTCGATCCGGCGTGCCAGGAACAACTCGCCATCGCACGTGATGGTGAGCAAACCCCCGTCATCACCGAACGTCAGCATGGCAAGCCCGCGCCCCTCCATCTCGAACAGCATGGCGATATTTCGCTGCGCCGTTTCGGGAATGTCGATCACGTTCAGTTCGATCCTGGCCTTTTCGAACAACTCGATGCGTTTGCGTATCGTCTCGTTCGATGCGGCCACTGCATAAAGTGATTGCGGTCGATCGCTGCCGTATTTGCTGCTCGGGATCTGCAACACGTCGATGGTCGCATCGTCAACGTGATAGTTGAGCGAATCCTTGATCTTCCAGCGTATCGCAGTCTTCAGTTCATTGACCGGCACATTGGGCGCATCCACCATCATCAGCTGATATTCGCTGGCGGACAGCAGCGTAGTGAATCTGGCGTCGCCAAGCTGGACGTCTTTGCGTACTTTCTCCAGGGCGGTCGCGGACATCTCGGCGAGCGGATAGAACGCACATTTCGTCACCTGCGGGCGCGAACCCATGAACTTGATCTGGGCAACATGGACACCCCGCTTGCCGGTCGTGAGGGCTACCCACCCACCATCGCGGCTGTTTCGCTTAAAAAGCTTCAAAAATTGGGGTATTTCCATAATTAACGCGAACTTAGTTCACTAACTCATTGCTGTCAAGGGGTTTTTTTGCCGCCACGCCGTCAGCAGGCAGACACTCGCCGTCCTGATTCCGACGATCCTCGGTCAGACTGGCAGAATAAGCAGCTTCCTTCAGTCCGATCAATTGTCCATAACCGGACATCAATAGTTTTCCCGGCGATAGATATAGCTATCCTTGGTCTTGTACACCCCGAAAGTCGCAGTACCGGGAATGATCGTGCCCGTACCGGCCGCAAAAGGAGGGTTACCGGGCGAGGCCGGATCGATCGTTGGGGAAATGGTCACTTTGCCTGCCGCATTCGGTGCGCCCAAGTTGATGGTCAGACTCCCCAGGGACAAAACCTTGCTCACCGGGCTCACGGTCACATTGCTCGTACCCGTACCGACGCTGTAACTCGAATTGATTGATGCCAGCCTGGTCACGCTGTCCGTGCTGCTGTTGAGCCAGCCTGTTACGGTGTAGTACTGTGCCGTCGCCATCAATGTCAGCGGCAGCAGCTCCGAGCCATAGGCATTGGATAACTTGATACGTCCGCTTGCGACCTTGACGCCGCCTTCGACCGAGGTCGTCGTCGGATTGACCGCCCGCAACGAAGTCACGTTATCGGTATCCACGGCACGCAGGTAGATGTTGGTCGGCACAGTGGCCACTGCAGCAAAGGTATAGTTCGATGTATTGGTCGTCGCGCTACCGGCAGCGAAGGATGCTGCAGCAACGGTTGGATTGTTCAGCGTTCCACCCGCGGGATTCTGGGTGGTGGTGCTACCCAGCGCATCCCACGCACTCAGGGTCACATCCTTGGCATAGCCTCCCGCATAATTCTGCGTCGTGACGCCGGCTTGGTTCCTGGCGATGACTTGAGTTGTGAACGTCTGGCCCGCGTAGACGAAGCCGTTATACAGAGACGGGCATGTCTGGCCGGTCGGGCATGGCATCGGCACACCAGAGACGGGCAGCACGGCGGTATCGAAATGGTCCGGCACAAAACGCCCGAAGACCGGGGTATTTGCGGTGATGCCGAAATTGCAGCCGTATTTGCCATTGGCATCCTTGGTATTGGAATATGCCGCTGCAGTCGTGCCGCTATTGCAGTCGTTCCTGGTCGGATCGCTGTCGGTGGCGGTCCAGCTATCGTCGTATACGCCGGGGACACGCGGCACCGTGAAATCGGGCGCCTGCAGAGAGAAGCCACCCGCTTCGCTATAGGTAAAACTCGTGCCGGTGGCAATGGACGAAGGCGTTCCGGATACGGCGGCAGAAAATGCGCCGGCCAGCATCCCGGCCACGGTCGCCGGGCTGGCCGGCTGCACGGATGCACTGTTGATCTTCGGTGTGCCGGTATAGCCGCTGGCAAAACCCGCCACGCCCGTCGTCGTCGTCGTCAGGTCGAACAGTCCACTGCCTGCCGTAAAAATCGGTGCGCCTGAAGTGCCCGTATTGGTCGCCATGGTGGAAGTTACCGAGGCAAAGCCGGTCGGACGCACCGAGAACGAATCCGCCGAGCATGCTGCTGCGGTCGAGGTGAAGGCACTGCAGGATGAACTAGTGCATTCTTTTATCACTGCGATCAGGTTCTTCCAGGACGAGTCAAGGGTGAACGAAGGAGACAACTCCGCACCGGGACCGCCTTTGGTGAAGGTCACGATTTGCGTGGCACCAGCCTCCACCGCTGCCGAATTGGTACAGGCACTGTTGCAGGTGCGCGCAGAATCCAGGCCGCACACCGCGGCGCTGTTATCAACCAGTTTGACCTGCGCATACTTGGCTGACACAGCGGAATAGCCGCTGGATATTCCCGTGCCGCTCAACGCCGCCACCCAGAGTTTGAATGGCGTGGCCGGCAGCTTCATGTAGATGTGACCGGTCTGGAAATTCTGGTAGGACGGGACCGTGGAACCGGCCGCCGCAGGATATGCCTCATCAATGGCGGAATAACCGCTCGCTACTCCCCCCGTGACTGGCAGCACGGATTGCGCACAAATGCGCAGGCCACCGATCTCGTGAATGTTGGTGGAACCGCCGGTGGAACCGGTAAAGGATATCTGCCAGTTGTTCGGAACCGGCGCCTGGGTGAAGCCCAGCGCATTCGCCGCAGAATAGATGTTCGGGATGCTGACCAGCGAGGTATAGCCAGCCCCGGTATCGCGGTTGACTGCAACTGCCGTCGCAGCTGCATCGCGCGCATCGACGATGACTTGATAGGAATAACCGGGCTTCGGCGTAGTCGAACCACGATTGTCCACGATCGGGTTCAGCGCAGCAGTCCCCCCCAGCCAGTTATAGCCTGTCAATCCCGAACCCGAACCGCGCACCCCGACGGATTCCGCGATGAAGCCAGAACCGCCGACGCGGCCTTCGGTCGGATTCTGGTAGTTACCGTATTCGTCCAGCGCGACACCGATCCAGCCGCCGGCGAATCCGCTGACATTGGATCCGCCGCCGCCGGCGATGGTCCGCTGCGCATAACCCAGAGAACCGCCGAACGCTCCCGGTGTAGCCGGTACCGAGTAATCGGACAGCGTGACTGCGACGCCGTCAGCCCCGCTGCCGTTGTAGGCGTAATGTTTGAATTCGACCGAGATATAGTTGCCAGCCGCCGGGAAGATGCCCGGCACAGTGGCGGCCTTGGCATTGTTGTTGGTGTTCTCGGTCAAGCGCAGGAAGGTGGATGTGGCATTGATATAGGGCAAGATGCCAAGACCATCGCTGCTTGAAACGATCCAGTTCGAATTGAATATGGGTGAAGGATTCAGGTTGGCGCGACCGAAGTTGTCGCACACGCACGACACCACCACACCGGGCGGAATATTGGCAGGCGGCGTGCAGGCCGAAACGGTATAAACCTGTCCGGTGAAGTTGCCGTTGCCCAAGCCCACGCCGCCCAACGGCGTGCCGCTCGCGTTCATGATCGTATCGTTGTCCATCAGGTTCAGCCCCAGATTGCCGCTACCGCTGCCGGTGCTGGCTGTGACCGTATAAGTCGTGCCGCTACCGGTGACTGCAGTGATGCCCGCTCCGCCCACGCCGCCGGCCTGAACCAGCACGAAATCGGCGACATCCACACCCGTCACGCTCTGGTTGAACACCACCGTCCACGAAACGGCGGTGTTACCCGCAGTAGGATTGGGGCTGGCCATGTTGATGGAAGTGACCGATGGCGCCGAGCAGAATCCTGCACCATAGATGCCGCTGCACGGACCTGTATAAACCACGCCATTGATCGTCAGGGTGGAGCCTGCCGTGATGTCGATCGGCGTCGAGCCCGGATTGAACGTGCCGGTCACCGTGACGTTGCCCGAGATGGTGACACCGGATGGGTTGTTCAAGGTCAAGTTGGCAAAAGTGGTTGTGCCGCTGATGGTTTGCATGGTCGTACCGACCAGCGCTACCGTGCCGTTCGATGCGGTAAAGGTGCCGTTGTTGGTAAAGTTGCCGGTCAGGCTGATCGTGCGATTGTTCTGCCCCACCAGCGTTCCGCCGGCGTTGATCGTGATGTCCGCCACGATATTGGTGTTCGAATCGGCGGTGATGGTAGTGCCACTCGCGATGATCACGGTGGCGCCGGCGGGGGGCTGGCCGTTGTTGCATCCGCTCCAGGAATTCCTGTTGTTCCAGTCCCGGCTGGCGATGCTGGTACAAGTCACCGCACTCGCCGCACCCGCAAAAAGCGACAGCGCCAGGAACAATGAAACAACCCTCAGCACTCCAGGAATGGAAGAAAAACCACGATTCGCAATACAGTTCATTTATCTCTCCAGTTACATCTTTGCACTAACGACGCGTTCCACGTAACCCGGTGTGCCCGGCGTACCATACACCGCAGAAGCGGTGATGTCGTGCGACCAGAACGTCTGCGTCACGCCGGTCGACGGATAGGCCGTATCGTCCACTTGCGAGGCGGCGGTATAGCCGACCGATACGGTGAACGGCGCCAGGCTCCCGCCCAGCGCAGTACCGGTGCCGGGAACGAATACCGGCGCAGCCGTCTTGGCCACGCTGGAATTGACGGCGATGTTGTAGGCCGCCCACTCGATTCCCGCATTGGCCGCCTGATAGGCGCGCGAACCCATTACGTCCATCGCCAGATCCTGGTTCTGGGCGGTCGAAAATGACACCATCGCTGCCCCCAATACCGCCAGCACCACCAGCAGGAAAATGGCGGAGACCAGGCTAAAACCACGATGATATTTGTTCCCTCTCACTTTTCCCTCATGGAATGTTGTTCATGTGTATTTCTTGATACAGGCTCACGCTTTCCCCGCCGCGGGTGATGGTGAGCGAGACCGCCACCAGACTGTTGCGGGCATTGCTGGTGTTATAGACGAAATTGCAGGCACTCACCTTGTCGGCAAGGATCGCGCTCGTGCCGGCCAGCGGAGGCGACGCCTGGTTCGAATTGAAGCCATATGCCCAATAGCGGGTGAGCGTGCCGGTACCGTCGCCATTGGCATCGGCACCCGGATTAAGGCATGCATAGGTCACCGCCTGCTGGTCAAACGGCACTACCTCGAAGCGCCGGCCATCCAGTTCGGAGGAAGCCGGGAACGGCATGGTTGAAGTGATCTTCACAAAGCCATTCGTTCCGACACCCGCAGCAGCGATCATGCGCCGCACACTGTTCGCCGCGGTCACTGCCTGGTAAGGCAGACTACCATCGGACTGCGTGCTGCCGATGACGATCGCATCGCCGTTATTGAAAGTGATGGGCGAACCGATGATCTCGAAGCAGGTGTCCGCCACCGTGAAGTCGAGATCGTCCCCCGCCGCACCGCAACTGCCGCTGCCACCGGCCGGATTCACCCGGTAGCGCCCACCATCCCGGCTCGGCATGAACTCGACATATGACGAACCGGCCGGAGCAGGCAAGCGCACACTGTTGGGCACTGCCGTGTGCAGATCGCGCGCCAGCCTGCGCAAAGCGGTATCCGCAATGTCGGTCATCTCGGCACGGCGCGAGCTGTCCATATAGCCCTGCACCGGCGAGCGCAGGAATATCGCCACCATGCCGCCGATGATGCCGGTGATGACGATCACGATGATCATCTCGACCAGCGTAAAACCGCGATGTAATCCTGGATATGAGCTCATCAGTTCCCTGCTCTGTAGCCTGTCACGTCTATCGTGGCCCCGGTCGGGTCGGCGACAGTAACGGTAACCATCACTCCACTGCCAGCAGTGATCGCCGTTCCGCCCAATGTGGAGATTGGCGTCACAGCGACGCCGGCGATGTTGTAGCTGCCCAGCCCTGCCACAGTCGCATTGGTAGAAAAGTCCTTGATGCCCGTCGTAGTGCTATAGCCGTTATAGTCACATACGGAACTTGCGCCGGTACGTGCCGCATTCGCTCCCAGCGTTCCGGCACATGCAACACCGGACAAATCCTGCAATTTGATCTCTTCCAGCATCGACTCGCCAATCGCCAACGCCTGTTTTTGAATGAGCGGGTCTGCGCTGTGCCTTGTCACCTGATTCATCACCAGCAAGATGCCCACCAGCGCCACACTGATGATGACGATGAACATGATAAGTTCGACGAGGCTGATGCCGCGCTGAAGCAGGGTCGATGTCTTAGTGTACATAGCCGGTCTCTGCTTCGATATGTATTGTAGTCCCGCCTGCAACCACTGACACAGCTGCATTGGGAACCGGCTGGCCAAGCGCATTGAAAGTGACCGTCACCGGTGAAACAGATACGCTGTTCGAGACTGCGCAATTGACATTGCCCCCCGTCAACTCGGCGCCGCAATTTGAGTCTGCCGCTGAAGAGATATTCACACTGACGTTGCGATGCTGAGCAATGGCGGTCTTTTGTCCAAAACGCAATGCTGCCGCGACTTGATCGGCCGCACCGCGCGCCTGAAATGCATTGCTATCGAACAAACGAGGCACTGCGACCGCAGCGAGGATGCCCATGATGACCAGGGTGGTGATCAACTCCGTCAGCGTAAAGCCGAATTGGACTTTCATGCGCGGGCAAAATGGCCGCACGCCTGCGCTGGCGCCGAACAAGTATTCGGCACTCAGTTTGATCACTTCGATTTGACCTGCACTTGAACGCATGTCTCAATGTTTTATTAAAAATTGGGTTTATGCAGATGCAAATTGCAACAGCACCTTAAACCGAAAAAACAGAGGGGGCCGAAGCCCCCATTCTGTTAATTGCCAAGCTCGATTATCACTCTCTACGAGGGGTCCGAGGATGGCAATTCAAGCCAAGTACCTGTTACTACTCTAAAGGGGGCAGATTCGAGCACCCCTTTTAGCTTGGCTCAACATATTCAAATCGCAGGAACATATGCAACTGCAGATGCTGAAGCAAGAGAAGTGTCAGTTACAGTACAGTTCGGAACTGTTCCAGTTACAGTATAGCCAGATGGGAAAGCACCACCCTGCATCAAGGGGCCAAGGGTGGAACAGGCCACACCCGAAGTCGCCATCGATGAGGCATAAGATGTGCTGGATGCGCCCATTGAACGAGCGGCATAATTCACTGAACCCGCAGAAGACAAACCGCCAGCCACACCTTTAACTGCTGCCAATTTTGCATCTGAACTCAAGTCCACAAACTTAGGCAGCGCTGTCGCAGCCAGAATGCCCAGAATCACGATCACCACGATCAGCTCGATCAGCGTAAAACCTTGTTGTTTCTTCATATCAATCTCTCCTAATTGTTTGAGGCCGCAGCCCCGTTTCGCTTGCTCCAAACACCTTGCTCGGTGCCGCAGCACCCAGCCGTGAACAAGCTCATGCACAATGTAGCTAGAATCGTGCCAGAATGCAACCAGAAATTCTCCTTACAGCAATGGGTTAGCGCTGAATTTTAATAAAACAATGACGATTGCCCGACATTAATGTCCAAACCAGAACAACAGGATCACCAAAACGTAAAGGCTTCCGAATACCAGCAGGATGCCTGCTTGCTGGCTATATTTGAAAACGTATTCATCCATGCCCGAGCGCTGCATTTCCATGGGCTTCAGGGCGCGGCGCATCGATACCCAGCGGTTCGCCCCCTGTTCGAAATTGCGCAACAAACTGGGACGCAATAACAGGAACAGACTGATCGCCACCGCGAACATTGCGCCCGTCAAGGCACTCAATGTCAGCGCATCCAGCAATCCGCTCACCAGCTGAACTGGCATTTTGAATGAGCGCGCCAACCCGCCGATCATCTCCGGCCTGTCCATACGCACCGCAAAGAAGTAAAGAATGTAGAGTGCGCCCAGCAACATGAGCGCGCCGCTGGCGCGGCGATGGCGGTAAAAGAAGGGATCAAGCGCGACCGTGCGTTCCAGCGATTGGTCCAGGTGGCGGGTAGACACCCAGCGGTTGAGCAGGCTGTTCGTTCGTTGCAGGCTCTGCGGCCGCAACAGCAGCAACGCGCCAGCAACCATACCGGCAAGACTGCCAACGATCAGGAAGATGACGAAACATTGCAGCAACCAGGATTGGATAAACTGGTTCATATCAAGATCCTTTTCCAAGAGCGGCTGGCCCAAAGCATATCGAAAGATGTGCACACTTCGATTTGTTCAACACAAACCTGTTCCACTTGCATCAGTCCAGCCAATGATAGGGCTCGGTCGGCTCGAACAGCGTCGTAGTGATTTCCTTGCCAGCTCCCGGGCGCCCGAGGATTTGATCATACCCCAGTCGAACATGGAAACGAATCCACCTCCTGCCGTCCTTACCTGGTATGAAATTGTCGGCAATATTTACAGTGTAGATTAATTCATGCGATTTCAGGTCGAACATCCAATGTCCCGGCGAGACCATCTGCGGGGTGGGATCGAAGAACTCTCCCGCGTAATTGCGCGGCTTTTTTTGCAACCAATTGATCGGGTTGTCGGTGGCAAGGGCAGACAGCTCCTTTTCATTGGCCGCACCGCGCGTTTGCAGCGCACTGTAGCGCAATACCAATGCACTTTGCACCGCACTTGCCACTTGCTCCATGGCCGTCTTCTCGGCCTGCTCCTGATAATAGGGAATGCGGCTGAGAAATACCGCCGCCATGATCGCCACGATGGAAATGACGACGATGAGTTCAAGCAAGGTGAAACCCCTACAGCGCGAAGTACCGAGTACAGAGTGCCGAGGCTTACGCTCCCCACTCAGCACTCCGAACTCAGCGTTCAGCACCGGCTTTATCATCGGTGCAACGCCGCCTTGCCCAGATCCCACATCGGCAGGAAGATGCCAAGCGCAAGGATCAGCACCAGAACACCAAGCAGCACGATCATGATGGGTTCGATATTGGAGCTCAGGGTCTTGATCTCGTATTCCACTTCGCGTTCGTACATGCCGGCGATCTCGAACATGAGGCCGTCCATATCGCCCGTCTCTTCGCCCACGGCGATCATTTGCAGCACGGTTGGGTTGAACACACCGGTTGCCGTCGCTGTGCGCAAGATGCTTTCGCCGCGCTCCACGCCATCGCGCATCTGTTCGACACGGCTGCGCATGAATTCGTTATCCACCACCAGCGCCACCGAATTAAGCCCCTGCACGATGGGAATGCCACTCTTGAATGATAGCGCCAAGCTGCGGGCAAAACGTGCCAGCGTCGCTTTCATGATGATTCGCCCGGCGATCGGGATATGGAACTTGTAGCGGTCCCATTTGTAACGTCCATCCACGCTACTGATCCATGACCGGAATGCGACCACTGCACCGACCAGCACCGCCAGCAAGATCGGCCAATAATGCACCATGAAGCCGGAGAAACCCATCAGAATCCTGGTCATCAACGGCAACTGGGCATGAAAGCCCTCAAACACCTTGGCAAACGCAGGAATGACGAAGATATTGACAATGACGATGGCGACAGCCATGGCAACCAGCACAAACATCGGATAACGCACCGCAGACTTGATGCGCTCTTTCATGTCTTTCTCGAACTCGAGATGCTCATATAAGCGCAGGAAAGTGACGTCCAGCATACCCGTCATCTCCCCGACCTGCACCATGCTCAGATAGAAGGGGGAGAATATCTTGGGATGGCGGCGCAACGCAGTGGAAAGCTCGCGCCCGCTATCCAGACTCTCGCGCAGATCCTGCAGCATGGCCGAAAAAACCGGGTTGCGGGATGACTCCTGCAAGCCTGCCAGCGCGCGCATGATAGGCACGCCGGCTTTGAGCAAGGTATACATCTGGCGGCTGAACAGCATCAGCTCCAGTACATCGACCTTATTCTCCTTGGTGAGCCGCTGCCACAGGCCGATCTCGGGATTGCTGCCGCTCCGCACCGCCTGCGTGGTGATCTTGATTTCTGTCGGTGTGATTCCGGTATTCAGCAACTGGTCGGCAACTACGCCGCTATCCGCCCCTTCCAGCGACCCCTGCACCAGTTCACCGCGAGCACTTCTTCCCTTGTAGGTAAATACCGGCATCAGTCTTCCACTTGATTGCTGATGCGCATCACCTCAGCGACAGAGGTATGCCCCTGTTTCATTTCACGCAAAGCTGCGTCGAGCAGGGTTCTACCTTTCAGATGGGCACGCGCGACCTGCATGAAATACGAATTTTCCTCATGCGACGCAGCATCCACCAGTTCCTGCCCCATCTCCAGCATCTCGTACACCCCCATGCGACCGTGGTAACCGGTGCCATTACAGTGCGAACAACCACGGCCATGCCGCAGCGTACCGATATCGCTGGGAGCCACCCCTTCAGCCTGCAACCATTCAGCTTCCTGTGGCGTGGGGATATGCACCTCACTGCAGCTTTCACAGACGCGGCGCAGCAAACGCTGCGCCAGCACTGCCTGTACCGAAGAAGCAACCATATATTTCGGCACCCCCATATCGACCAAGCGGAACAACGTACCCGCCGTATCGCGCGTGTGCAACGTGGAGAATACGAGGTGTCCCGTCATCGCTGCGCGCAATCCGATCTGCGCGGTTTCTGCATCGCGCATTTCGCCGACCAGTATGATGTCGGGATCCTGGCGCAATGCGGAACGCAGCACGCGCGAAAAGGTCAGTTCGATCTTCTCGTTCACCTGCACCTGGTTGATGCCGGGGAGGCGATACTCCACGGGATCCTCCACGGTGATGATCTTCTGGTCGACGGTGTTGATCTCGGCCAGTCCGGCATACAGCGTGGTGGTCTTGCCGCTACCGGTAGGGCCGGTGACCAGCACCATTCCGTTGCTGCGCTGGATGATCTCGCGGAAGCGCTTGAGCATGTCGGGCGGCATGCCGAGTTTGTCCAGCGTGAGGAAGCTGCCGCTCTGGTTGAGCAGACGCATCACCACCGATTCGCCGTATTGCGTCGGCATGGTGGAGATACGCACATCGATCGCTTGGTCGCGCACGCGCATGTTGAATCGGCCGTCTTGAGGCAGTCGCTTCTCGGAGATGTCGAGGCCCGACATCAGTTTCAGGCGCAACGCGAGGGCAGATGCGATCTTGCTGTCGGTCTCGGTTTGCAGGTGCAGGGCACCGTCGATGCGGAAACGTATCTGCAAACGCGATTCCTGCGGCTCGATGTGGATGTCCGAAGCCCGTATCTGGGTCGCATCATCGAACATGGTCTGCAGCAATTTCACCACCGGCGCTTCTTCGAGCCCGACCGAATCGCTCAATGAGCCGAAATCGATGTAGCTGTCACCCAGCTCTTCCGAAACTTCGCGCGCAAGACCGGTGATCTCCTCGGTGCGGCGGTAGACCCGATCAATGGTTTCCAGCAACTGGCCTTCCGTGACGACGGCGACATCGATATCGCGTTTTAACAGGCGCGCAATCTCGTCAAAGGAAAACAGATCGGTCGGGTCGGCCATGCCGACCAGCAGCGCCCCGTTGCGCTCTTCCAGCGCCACAGCGCGGAAACGCCGCGCCTGGTTCTCCGGCAGACGGCGGACGATCTCGAGATTGACGTTATAGTATTTAAGGTTGATATAGGGAATATTGAGCTGCTTGGCGATAGCTTCGGATATCTGGTCTTCCGAGACGAAAGCGTTATCGACCAGCACGCGGCCCAGCTTGCGGCCGCTACGTTTCTGCTGCTCCAGCGCGAACTGGAGCTGATCCAGCGAAATGAGTTTCTGCTGCACCAGCAGATCGCCTAAGCGGATTTTCTCCGGACGCGCCATAATTCCCCCTTGTGACTTTCCATACCCTGGTTGACAGGGACGGAAGTTAGCCGTTTTTCCCTGTACTGACAAGCCTTCTGAGTGTTTTCTTCATGTTCAACGTGATCCTATACCAGCCCGAAATCCCGCCCAATACCGGCAACGTCATCCGCCTGTGCGCAAACACCGGGGCACATCTCCATCTGATCCGACCTCTCGGGTTCGATCTTGACGACAAAAATCTGCGCCGTGCCGGACTGGACTATCACGAGTACGCAAGTGTTCGGGTATACGACACTCTTGTCGAATGTCTGGACACCTTGCCCCTCGCTACCGCCCTCCCCCACCCTAACCCTCCCCCCGGGGGAGAGGGGACAAGCGTCTCGCTACGCGAACTGGCCGATACCCGGCGCGCGTTCGCCTTCACCACCAAGGGCTCGCATCCGTTCAATGAAGTGCGCTACCAGCCGGGCGATGCATTCCTGTTCGGACCGGAAAGCCGCGGACTACCCGCTGAAGTATTAGCAGCATTCGTGCCTGAGCGGCGGTTGCGCTTGCCGATGCTGCCGGACAACCGCAGCCTGAACCTGTCGAACACGGTGGCGGTCACCGTGTATGAGGCCTGGCGGCAATGCGGCTATGGGGGGAGTCAGTCGAATTCGTTGCCGGGCTGACGGCTGAGCAGCGCTTCCACCGCCTTGTCAGCTGCGAGATTCTCGTACAGCACGCGATACACCGCTTCGCAGATCGGCATGTCAACGCCGAGACGCTGGGCAGTGAGATGCACCTCGCGCGCCGTGTAGACGCCCTCGGCGACGTGTCCGAGTTCGTTGAGGATGTTGGAGAGCGATTTGTGCTGCGCAAGCAACATGCCGACCTGACGGTTGCGCGAGAGATCGCCGGTACAGGTGAGGATCAGGTCGCCGACACCGGACAGTCCGCCCAGCGTCTCTGCGCGTCCACCCATCTGCAACCCCAACCGCGTCATTTCGGCCAAACCGCGCGTGAGCATGGCTGCGCGAGCATTGAACCCCATCTGCATGCCGTCGCAGATTCCGGCAGCGATAGCCAGCACATTCTTGACTGCACCGCCAATTTCTACTCCTACTACATCGGTACTGGAGTAGATACGTAAACGGGAATGATGCAGGTTTTTTGCAGTGTGTTGCGCAAACTCTCCATCACTGGAGGCCAGCGTCAATGCAGTGGGCAGGTGGCGCGCCACCTCCTGAGCGAAACTGGGGCCTGACAGCACGCCTCGCGGAAAGGAAGGCGGCAAGATATCAGTGACTATCTGGTGTGGAAGCTGCGATGTTTCGCTCTCGAATCCCTTGCATACCCATATCACAGCGACCGGAGATGGCAACCTGGCGATCTGCCGCAGCGTACTGCGCAAAGCCGCAACCGGAACTGCAACAAGGACCAGCTCGACGCCGGTTAGCGCTTCATCGAGATCGGCAGAAAGCTTGAGCTCAACAGGAAGATCGATACCCGGCAGATAGCGCTGATTGCGTCGGGAACCTCGCATCGCTTCGATCTGCCGGGTATCGCGTGCCCACAGCGTCACTTGGTGACGCGGGGCAAAACTGACTGCCAATGCAGTCCCCCATGCACCGGAACCCAATATTGCGACTTTCATCAGTCGCCCCACACGTCGGTGGACTTCAGGTAACCGACACTCCCGTCCGCATGGCGCACCTTGATCCAGCCGGTACCAGTATTAGCCAGCCATTCCAGGCCGAGTTGCTGGGCAGCCTTGAATACCACCTGAGAGTTTTCGGTCGGGTCACTCCGTACGACAGCAAGCGGTACAGTGACCATGACATAGCGTTTGTTGCTCAAATTTCGTTTCTCGATCCAGTACAATTTGCCCGAACTGTCTCGTACTTTGACCCAGTTGGCCAGATCCACCACTTCCTCCAGCGGCAGGTAGCGCGTGGCGACGAACAACTTTTTCGCCTTGAGTGAATTGGCATCGTACAGGATGGCAGGTTCTGCAACGGAGACGAAATCGAAGGCGAGGGAAGACTGGCTCGCACCCAACAGCATCAGCGCTGTTGCCAAGCGCTTCATCAGTGTTTGACCGCCTCAGCAGCCTGCGCCTGTTTTTGCTGTTGGTACATCGCCTCGAAATTGATCGGATTGAGCAGCACAGGCGCAAACCCGCCACGCACTGCCACATCCGATACGACTTCGCGCAAATATGGATAGAGGATGTTCGGACAGGCGACCGCCAGCACCGTCTCCATGTCTTCCGCCGGCAGATTGCGTATCTGGAATATGCCCGATTGCCTGGCTTCGATCAGGAACATCACCTTGTCCTTTTCTGCCAGCTTGGCTGTGACCGTAACGGTGACAGTGACATCGAACACCCCCTCTTCCAGCGGGGTGGCTTGCGTATGCAATTGCAGGTCGATTTGCGGATTTTCGCGCTCCAGAAAGATCCCGGGTGCGTTGGGAATCTCCAGGGACAGGTCTTTTACATACAGCTTCTCGATATTGAAGATGGGTTGCGCATTCGGTTGTGCCGCCTCAGTCATAGCTCTTCCTTAAAGATTGTTTGCCAACATGGTATCCAGTTTCCCGGCCCGATCCAGCGCAGCCATGTCATCATAGCCACCGACATGTTGGCCATTGATGAAAATCTGCGGGACGGTGCGGCGTCCGGTCTTTTCGATCATCAGATCACGCATCTCGGGTTGCAGATCGATGCGTATCTTCTCTATGTCTTTTATTCCCTTACGCTGCAACAGATGCTCTGCGCGCACGCAGTACGGGCAGATTTCCGTGCAATACATGACGATCTTTGCCATCACTTCTCCAGAGGCAGGCCGGCCTTTTGCCAGGCCATTACGCCGCCATTCAGATTGTAAACCTGGGCAAATCCCTGCTTGCCAAGCAAAGTGCATGCGGAAGCAGAACGTTGACCGCTGCGGCAAACTGCAACGATAGGCCGGTCGCGGTATTTTTCCAGCTCGCCGATGCGCTCCAGCAGTTTGCCCACAGGGATGAGTTTGCTGTTAAGGATATGCCCGGCGTCATATTCGCTCTGTTCGCGCACGTCCAGAACCAGCGCATTTTTGTGATTGATTAGCTGCGTTGCAGCAATCGAATTGACTTCTTGTATCCCGCGCAAGCGGTTACCGAAGAACGACCAGAACAGCATTGCACCGCTGGTCAACGCGATCAATACCATCCAGATGTTATTTTGCAGGAACTGCAGCACGTCGATACTCCTCGTATTTTTGGGTGGCGAATTCTAACAGAGCGGAATAGCGTGAGGAATCACTGCGGACCATTGCCTCCAATTCAGAGCGGGCAGCCACGTAGTCCGAAGGATAAGCCCAGATTGCACGCTCCATCTGCGCCTTGGCTTCATCCATCCGGCCCGACAATGCCAACAACAATGCCTGATGGTAGACCACAGGTGCGACCGGAATGAAGCTCAGCGCCCGCTCGTTCAATTCGAGCTTTTCCTTCAGGTGATCGGCACTGGGCTCCATCATATTGGCAATGAATAACTCGGCATAAGAGCTCAACAACATGTACTGATCCGCGGCCATCAATTCATCGCGCGTGCGCTGTACGTAACTGCGATCTTTGGCTGCCATTCCGCGCAATGCCAGTGCACTCTCGAGATGCTTATACCCCTGGATCGCCTGTATCAAGGACAACGCACCCAATACGAGCATCATGGCGACAGATACGCGCCCAAGATTGCGCAGTTCCAAACGATAAGACGTCGTATCAAAGATACCCAGCATGACAGCAGCCACGCCGATGAAGTACAGATACCACAAAGGATATTCCAGCAAGCTGTGGATTCCCAGCACTGCCAAAATGGCGTAGCCCCACCAATGGTAGAGAGTAAATTGCGTTTCACGAACGACGGATTGCCAGAACCACAACCCCAGCGACGAGAACAGAATGGCGACACCCGCCAGCCCTGCTTCAGCCGCGATCTGCATCACCAGATTGTGCGCATTGTTATATAGGCCATTGATGGCCGGATTGTGCATACTGACCGCAAGCTGCAGATGCTGGAATGCGAACTGCCCGAAGCCGGCTCCCAGCAGTGGGAATTCGGCAAAAATCAGTGCCGCCTCGCGCCATAGATGCACCCGGATGCTACCGCTGGCATTATCCCCAAACAGTCGCTCTGCTGTCGTCACGGTCCCGGTGGAACCTTCCAGCCAAGGTATTTGCACCACCAACTGCATCAAGCCGAAACCCAGCAATATCGCCAGACAGTATTGCAATATTGGCCGCAATGTCTGGTCTCGCCGTTGCAAAAGGAAGGACAGTCCGGTGGCGAACAACAGGTACAACCAGGAACTGCGCGAGCCGGATAACGCCATGACGAACAGCATCGGCACAGCCAGCAGCACCGTTTGCCACATGCGCATCGACAGCTTCAACTGCAATAACCCCAGGGAGATCAAGCCCAATGCAATGTAGTTGGCATAATGATTGGGCTGTGCCAGGTTACCGTAGACCGCACTGGAGGTCTTGACGGTGACAACTGAATTCAGGAATGTGTTCCAGCGATATTGCTGCAGGATTCCAACTAACGTATTCAATTCTGCGCCAACCAGCAAAAACAACGCTAGGACTGTTACCAGAACCGGCAGGCCAATTTCCACTCGCAAGCGCTGCCCCAACATGATGAGCAATGCCGCAAATAAAAAATACAGCGACAGCAGCAGCAAGTGATCGAAGTGGGTGATGCGTCCCACTGCAAACTGGACCATCAACAGCAACATCAACCCGATGGGCAGCATCACGATGCGCGGCACTTCCGGCGCCTGCCAGTAACGCGCAGTCAACAGTAGCGGCATCGCGCATAACCCCAGCAAACCGGCACCCCATTCCTGGTAGAAGGTTGTGATGGGATAAGCGTGGTAGTAGTACAGAAAAGGCAAAACCCACATCAGGCCAACGAAGGCCAGACTGATGTGGGCGAGTCCAAACGGAGAGGAGGGAGTTTTGTTTAGCAACTGCCTTTGACGCCGAATCTGGCGAGGATGTTATTCAATGGGCATATCTGCGTAAAGCCGCTCTGAAACAGGTTCAGCCCCACAAAGGCAGTAAAAAACAGGAAGTACTTGCTGACGAACAGCGGACTGGCTTCGGCACCCAGCGCTAACGACAACATGATGAAACTGCCTGCAACAATCCGGACGATACGTTCTGCGTTCATGCTTAAGCTCCTTAACAATTGACAATTTTACTGGAATTTCTTGTACAGCGTTGCGTAATACAAAACCGGGATGACAATCAGCGTCAGCAAGGTGGACACCAGGATACCGAAGATCAGTGACAGTGCCAGGCCGTTGAAGATCGGGTCGTCGAGGATGAACAGCGCACCAAGCATGGCTGCCAGCCCGGTCAGGATGATCGGTTTTGCCCTTGCTGCAGCCGCATTGATGACTGCATGCTGAAGATCCACCCCGTCGCGCAACTGCAGGTTGACGAAGTCCACCAGCAGGATCGAATTGCGCACGATGATGCCTGCCAGCGCGATCATGCCGATCATCGAAGTGGCGGTGAACTGCGCACCGAACAACGCATGGCCCGGCATCACGCCGATGATGGTCAGCGGAATCGGCGCCATGATGACCAGCGGCACCACGTAACTCTTGAACTGCGCCACCACCAGCAGATAGATCAATACCAGACCGACCGCATAAGCGATGCCCATGTCACGGAAAGTTTCAAAAGTGACCTGCCATTCACCGTCCCATTTCAGCGAAAAGCCGGCATAAGGATCGGAAGGCTGCTTGAAGAAATAAGACTGCAGCTTGCCACCCTGTTTCAGATCCATGCCGCCGGTCTTGCCGTTGATGCTGAACATGCCGTACAGCGGGCTGTCCAGTTTGCCCGCCATATCGCCTGTCACGTACACCACTGGCAGCAAGTCCTTGTGATAGATCGGATAATCCCGCTGCATCCGAACTACCTGCACCACTTCCGACAGCGGCACCAGCGTGCCATCGCGGGCGCGGACCTTGAGCTTCAGTACATCGTCGATGCGGCTGCGCTTCTCTGCCGGCAAACCCAGGCGTATCGGAGGCGCATATTTTGCATCGTCGGCGTGCAGCGCCGTCACATCCTGTCCGGACAACGCTATCTGTACCGCATCCACGATATCGCGCTGGGATACGCCCAGCAATGCAGCCTTGCTTTGCATCACCCGCAGAACCAGCTTGGAAGCTACTTCGCTCACCGTATCGTCGATGCCGACGATGTCCTTGGTCGCCACGAACTGTTCGCGGACCTTGGTCGCCACCTTGCGCGCATCGTTATAGTCCGGCCCGTATACCTCAGCCACGATAGGCGACATCACTGGCGGCCCCGGCGGCACTTCGACGACCTTGACCTTGGCACCCCATACCTTGGCGATCTTCTCGATCGGTTCACGCACCGACGTAGCGATCTCATGGCTGCTGCGTGAACGATGGTGTTTGTCCTGCAGATTGACCTGGATGTCGCCTTGTTCCGCCGCGCTGCGCAGATAGTACTGGCGCACCAAACCGTTGAAGTTGATCGGGGAAGCCGTTCCCGCGTAAGCCTCGTAATCCGTCACTTCCGGCACGGTGGCAAGATAGGCGCCGATCTCATGCATCACCCCGGCGGTCTGCTCCAGAGCAGTTCCGCTCGGCATGTCGACGACAATCTGAAACTCGGATTTGTTGTCGAATGGCAGCATCTTCAGCACCACCAGCTTGACCACTGCCAGCGACACCGCGATCAGTAACGCTCCCAGTATGCCCAGCCACAACTTGCGTCGAGCCGGTTTACCGTGCACGCCATTCAGGAACGGCGACAGGCGATCACGGAAGAAACGGGCGATCCTGGTATCGCGCTCATCCTTGATCACCGCGTGATGTGGCGCGGCAAGCTTATGCGCCAGCCAGGGGGTAATGATGAATGCGATGGCCAGCGAGATCAGCATGCCCATGCTGGCGTTGATCGGGATCGGGCTCATGTACGGCCCCATCAGACCGCTGACGAATGCCATCGGCAGCAAAGCTGCGATCACGGTGAAGGTCGCCAGGATGGTCGGACTGCCGACCTCGTCCACCGCCTCGGGAATGATCTCGGATAGCGGCTGGTGTTGGGCCAGTTCGCGGCGCCGGTGGATGTTCTCGACGACGACGATGGCATCGTCCACCAGAATCCCGATGGAGAAGATCAGCGCGAACAGGGAGACGCGGTTGAGCGTAAAACCGTACGCCCACGAAGCGAACAGCGTCACCGCCAAAGTTAGCAATACTGCCACGCCAACGATGACCGCCTCGCGCCGACCTAGCGCAAACCAGACCAGCGCGACCACTGCAAATGTGGCAAAGAACAGCTTCTTGATCAGCTTCATCGCCTTGTCGTTGGCGGTTTCGCCGTAGTTGCGCGTGACGGTTACCCGCACATCGTCCGGGATCACGCTGCCTTTCAACTCCTCAACACGATGCAATAGTTTGTCGGCGACATCCACCGCGTTCTCGCCCGGTTTCTTGGTCACCGCAATAGTGACTGCGCCGAACTCCCCTTGCGCCTTGATCGCCTTGTCGCCTGCCGCAGCCCCTGCACCCAGCCATACGTAGCTGCTGGGCTGATCGGCACTGTCCTGAACCTCCGCCACGTCGCGCAGGAACACCGGCTTGCCATCGGTCACTCCCACTACCAGCTGGCTGACTTCTTGCGCATTGTTGAGGAATGTACCTGTCTGCACCAGTACTTCACGATTGTTTTGCACCAGATTGCCTGAACTTTGCGAAACATTGGATGCCTGCAGCGCAGCTCGCACTTCCTGTACCGAGAGTTGGTGCGCGTTCAAGGCCTCCGGGTCCAGTAATACCCTCACCACCCGCGGTGTAGCACCCAATGTCGCAACTTCGCGGGTTCCTTTGACGCGCTTCAATTCGGCCTCGATCGCATGTGCAACCTGGGTCAGCGCCACACCTCCACCGCTCTTTTCACGCCACAAGGTGACTGCCAGTATTGGCACATCATCGATCCCCTTGGCCTTGATGATCGGCTGCGACACACCTAACGTGGGGGGAAGCCAGTCGGCATGGGATAGTATGACGTCGTAGAGCTTCACCAGCGAGGGAACGTGCTGTTCCCCTACTTTGAATTGCACTGTCAAAACCGCCATCCCCGGTTGGGAAACGGAATAGACATGATCGACACCGGCGATCTGCGACAGCACCTGCTCCGCCGGGGTGGCCACCGTATTTGCCACATCCTGCGCCGATGCGCCGGGATAGGCGATCAGCACATTGGCCATGGTAACGTTGATCTGGGGCTCTTCTTCGCGCGGCGTCACCATCACCGCGAACAGCCCGAGCAGAACCGCCACCAACGCCAGCAACGGCGTCATTTGCGAATGCAGGAAGATCCTGGCTACACGACCGGATATCCCCATGCTCATTGCCTGTTCCCCGCCGCAACCATGCCTGCCTTGATCGCATCGCGCGCGACACGCTCGCCCACATTCAATCCTGCCAGCACTTCGATCTCGTTCTGCTCGTTCGTTTCGCCCAGTCGCACCTGGCGCAAATGCGGCATATTCTTTTCATCGACCACGTACACCGCGACCACTTCGCTGCGATGGACGACCGCACTGTTCGGAACAAGCATCTTTTTCTCTTTGCCCACGACGAAGTGGGTTCGCACGAACATGCCGGGATATACATTGGCTTGATTGGAAGGCAGCTCGACACGCACTTGCGTGCTGTGAGTGCGTATGTCTGCCGACGGCTGCACTGTGACGGATGCAGCCTTGATCCAGCGACTCAGCGAAGGAATCTCCACTGTAACGCTGGGACGGCTGCCAATCTCTTTCAGCTTGTCTTGCGGTACATTGGCAATCACCCGTAATTGCGACGGGTCGAACCCGGTCATCAATGGTTTGCCCACCGTCACCATCTCACCCAGTTCGACCATGCGTGCCGCCACTACGCCTGCGTAAGGGGCAATCACGGATGTATAACTTTGCGCCAGCGCCGACTGCTCTGCGCCGGCCTCGCTCGCAGCAGCTTGCGCCCGGGCCACGTCATAATCCGACTTGGCTTTGTCCAAAGCAGCCTGGCTGATGAATTTCTGCTCGAACAACTGCTTTGAGCGCTCATAGTTCAGGCGCGCGTTCTGCAGCGCCGCTTCCGCCTGCGACAGCTGTGCCTTACTGCCCGCCAAGGCCTGATTCGCTTCGCGCTCGTCGATCTTGAGTATGACCTGCCCCTTGCTCACGCGGTCACCCACATCAAAGAAGATCGCCTTCACACGCCCGGAAATCTGCGCCGACACAGTCGATTGCCGCGTCGCCTCCACCACTCCGTCTATGCTGTAAGTTTGCTCGACTTCACGTAATTGCACCGGAGTAGTTTCCAATGCTTCAGCAGCATGGACAGGCATTCCCAGCAGACTGGCCAGCAGGCCGAATATCAATCCCAAATTCAGTTTCATAGCCTTACCTCGAGAGATAATATATTTGCATATTAGCATATTCTAATATTGATGCCTAGCTCCCCCTGCGAAGAACAGTCCCGCTCAAACCGAACAGAACACATCGCGCATCATCCCAACCAGCTTGAGGGTACGCGAGTCGCCGACGCGGTAATACACGCGGTTGGCATCTTTACGGGTAGATAGCACCCCTTTGTCGCGCAGGATGGCAAGGTGCTGGGAAATATTGCTTTGCGAAGTCCCCACACTATCCACGATCTCTTGCACGCTCAACTCATCGCCTGCCAGTACGCAAAGAATCTTGAGTCGCAACGGGTGAGCGATGGCTTTCATCGCCAGCGAGGCCTGGAAGATGTGTTCATCCTTATCGATCAATTTATTCGTCATATTTGCCTGTCATCATGGGAAGCAGGGCATATTGCACCCCGAAATCAGCTAAAATCGCGTACTGACAAACCACCCTGCAGTACAGTAAATTAGCAACTGCTTATATTATGATGTTTTAGCAAAAAAAAAGCCAACATGACCAACCTCCCTGCTCAAGCAATCACTCCCGTCCTTCTACTTATCCTCGATGGTTTCGGTTACCGTGAAGATGCCGATTCAAATGCTGTTGCCCATGCCCGCAAGCCCAACTGGGACAAACTATGGAGTGAGTATCCGCATACCTTGATCAATGCATCCGAACTGCGTGTCGGCTTGCCCAAAGGACAAATGGGCAATTCAGAGGTCGGACACCTGAACATCGGGGCCGGACGCGTGGTGTACCAGGATCTGACCAAGGTCGACCTGTCCATTGAGAATGGCAGCTTTTACAGCAACCCTGCGCTCTTGCAGGCCGTAGATGCCGCCAAGCAACGTGGCACGGCACTACATATATTGGGGCTGCTCTCCCCCGGGGGGGTGCATAGTCACGAAGCCCACATGACCGCCATGCTGGAATTGGCGGTACGCGCCGGACTGAAAAAGATATTCATCCATGCCTTCCTTGACGGGCGCGACACTCCGCCCCGCAGCGCATCCAACTCTCTGCAATCGCTACAAGACAAATGTGCGCAACTCGGCGCAGGACGTATCGCCAGTATCATAGGGCGATACTTTGCCATGGACAGGGACAACCGCTGGGATCGCGTGCAAATCGCTTACGATATGCTCACACAGGGTGTCGCGCAGTTCAGCGCTCCATCCCCGCAAGCAGCACTGGATGCTGCCTATGCGCGCGGCGAGAACGACGAATTCGTGCAAGCCACTGTCATAGGCGAATCTGCGGCGATACAGGATGGCGACGCGGCCGTGTTCATGAACTTCCGTGCCGACCGTGCACGCGAGATCACCCGCGCCCTGACCGACGAAAGATTCGACGGCTTCGCGCGCGCACGTTTGCCAAAGTTTTCGAATTTCACAACGCTGAGCAGCTACGGCGAAGACTTCCACTTGCCCTGTGCTTACACCGCCGATGCCGTCCACAACGGTATCGGCGAGTATCTTTCCAACTTAGGGTTAAAGCAGCTGCGCATCGCCGAGACGGAAAAATATGCCCACGTCACTTACTTTATGAATGGCGGCAAGGAGCAACCATTTCCGGGCGAAGATCGTATCCTTGTGCCCTCACCCAAGGTCGCCACTTACGACCTGAAACCCGAGATGAGCGCATACGAGGTCACCGACAAGCTGGAGGCCGCCATTCGCAGCAAACAATATCAGGCCATTCTGTGCAATTACGCCAATGGCGACATGGTAGGCCACAGTGGCATCATGGAGGCGGCAGTAAAAGCAGTGGAAACCCTGGATGTGTGCATCGGACGTGTAGTGAAAGCCATGCTGGAATGCGGCGGCGAGGTACTCATAACCGCCGACCACGGCAACGCCGAACAAATGTCAGATCGAACCACGCATCAAGCCCATACTGCACACACCCTCAATCTGGTCCCATTCCTTTACATCGGACGCAAAGCGGGGATCGCCACGGAGGGAATCGGAGCGTTGCAGGATATCGCGCCGACCTTGCTGACGATGATGGGATTGCCGCAGCCTCCGGAAATGACCGGCAAGCCACTCATTCATTTTCTGTGATCGTATTACTGCGTTCCGCCCTGCTGTCGACCCTGCTTCTCGCAGGAGCAGCACATGCCTCGCAGCAAGACGATCTGGACAAATTGCGCAAGCGCATCTCTGCGCTACAACAGGATTTCGAGAAGAACAATGAATCCAGGTCAGAGGTGGTGGACAGCTTGCGCGAATCAGAACGCGCCATCAGCGACAGCAATCGGGAGCTGCATGAACTCTCGCTGCAACAACAAGCCGCAAACCACGAGCTGTTATTGCTGCAGCAACGCGCGGCGACCATGGGGAGAGAATTGCAGGGACAGCAGGCCATACTGGGACGCCTGCTCTACCAGCAATACCTGGACGGTGGCGAGCAGGAATTTCTCAAGCTGCTGCTCAACAACAACGACCCGAACCAGGTCGCTCGAGAGTTCCGCTATTACGAATACATCACGCGCGACCGTGCCGACACACTGAGTTCACTCCGAAATGGCCTAGCCAAACTTAAAATCGTTACTGATCAGGCGAACCAAAAGAGGAATGAGATATCCAATTTGCGCTCCGAAGAGCAGGCTCAACGGCAACACCTGGAACAGG
Organism: Sideroxydans lithotrophicus ES-1; assembly: GCF_000025705.1. Lineage (NCBI taxonomy): Bacteria > Pseudomonadati > Pseudomonadota > Betaproteobacteria > Nitrosomonadales > Gallionellaceae > Sideroxydans > Sideroxydans lithotrophicus. The sequence continues at coordinate 2,662,092 of NC_013959.1, forward strand.
ACAAGCGCGCGCGCCAACAGATGCTGAACAAGATTTCGCAGCAATTGAAACAACAACAGCGCGAGATCGGGCGTTTGCAGCGCAATGCGAACCGCCTGTCGCAACTGGTCGAAAAACTTGCACATGTCTTGCCTGAGGCGCAATCGGACAGCATCCCGTTCAAGCTGCTCAAAGGCAGGCTGGCGCTGCCGGTCAAAGGCAAGTTGCGCAACAAATTCGGTGCAAGGCGCCCCGAAAGCTCGATGACCTGGACCGGCTGGTTCCTGCGTGCGACTCCTAACCAGCCGGTCAAAGCGGTCGCGGCTGGACGCGTGGTATATGCCGACTGGCTACGCGGCTTTGGCAACCTGCTCATCATCGATCACGGGCAAGGTTACATGAGCCTGTATGGGAACAACGAGACGTTGTATAAGCAAGTGGGAGACAGCCTCCATGGCGGCGATGTCATCGCCACCGTAGGCAATAGCGGCGGCAATGAAGATTCCGGTTTATACTTCGAGCTACGTTTTGAGGGTAAGCCCTTCGACCCCGGCAAGTGGGTCAAGCATTGACAAGGAAAATCAAATGAGTCGTCGATTCAAGGAATATGGTCTTATCGGTATCGGTTTGGTAGCAGGCATCCTGGTCAGCCTGCAATTTTCCGCTGTTGCAGACAAGGATACCGAACTGAACCTGCCAGTCGAGGAGTTACGCGCCTTTACGGAAGTATTCGGGCGCATCAAGAGCGATTACGTAGAGCCGGTAAGCGACAAGACCCTCATCACATCTGCGATCAATGGCATGGTGAGTGGCCTCGACCCGCACTCAGCCTATCTTGACGCTGATGCCTTCAAGGATCTGCAAGTCGGCACACAAGGTGAATTTGGCGGATTGGGGATCGAAGTCGGCATGGAAGATGGCCTGGTCAAGGTCATTTCTCCGATCGAGGACACTCCCGCCTTCAACGCCGGGGTCAAAAGCGGCGACCTCATCATTAAACTCGACGACACTCTGGTGAAGGGACTTTCCCTGAACGATGCAGTGAAGCGCATGCGCGGGAAACCCGGCAGCTCCATCAATCTCACCATCCTGCGCAAGGGTGAATCCAAACCTTTGGTGATCAGTGTGACGCGCGCCGTCATCAAGGTGCAGAGCGTCAAATCCAAACTGCCCGAGCCTGGGTTCGGTTTCGTACGCATCACCCAGTTTCAGGAACACACTGGCGAAAATCTCGCCACTGCATTGAAGAACCTGCAGAAGGAAAACAACGGCCCCCTGAAGGGCCTGGTTCTGGACTTGCGCAACGATCCGGGCGGCCTGTTGACCGGCGCTGTTGCTGTCGCTTCCGCCTTCTTGCCCAAAGATGCGCTTGTCGTCTACACAGAGGGCCGCACCGAGGATGCCAAGATGCACCTTACCGCCAGCCCGGACAATTACTTGCGCGGAACAGGCAAGAGTGACTACCTGAAAGATCTGCCGGATTCATTCAAGAGTGTGCCGATGGTGGTTTTGGTTAACGGTGGATCGGCTTCCGCTTCCGAGATCGTGGCCGGTGCGTTGCAAGACCAGAAACGCGCCGTCATCATGGGCACGCAGTCATTCGGCAAGGGTTCGGTGCAGACCATTCTGCCATTGGGCAACAACACCGCCCTCAAGCTCACCACAGCGCGCTATTTCACGCCTAGCGGGCGCTCCATACAAGCCAAGGGGATCGAGCCTGACATCGTAGTGGAAGATCCTGCTACCGCCAGTTTCGACAATGCCTTCCGCTTGCGCGAAGTTGATCTGGACAAGCACCTGACCAACGGCCAGGGTGAAGACAAGAGCGAGGCACCCGCCAAGCCGGCAAAGAGCCAGACCAAGGTCAAGGAGAACGACAGCAGCAAACCTGTGATTACCGAATTCGGCGCGAAGAACGACTACCAGTTGAACCAGGCCCTGAATCTGCTCAAAGGAATAAGCATATTGCACAGGAAGTGATGCGGTGAACCCGTTCGAACTACAAAAACAACGGCTGTTGTTCTTCAGTAAAGAGCCAGCCAACCAGCTCTTCGCGGCATATATGCTGCTGGTTGGCCTGGACAACTTTCACGTCGAAATGGGACCGTTGCCGAACAGCCTGCTGATTCGCTACAGCATCCAGCATTATTCACTTGAAGGATTGGAAAAGGCGCTCACCAGCGAGGGCTTCCGCCTTGAATATAGCGCTCTCGGCAAGATCAAAAAGCATCTGATCCATTATTGCGAAGACGTGCAATACCACAACCTGAAGACCCCCGAACCGCGCACCAAGAACAACTCGCAAGAGATCTTCGTAAAAGCCTATGAACTTCACCCGCACGGCAATCACGACGATACGCCAAAGGAACTCCGAGAGTTCAAATAAAGCACGCGTTCTGGATTATCACCTGTCGCCTGCGCTCATATAACCACTCCCTGAGGCTGGGCCATTTCAGCGTCTGTTGTAGTCATTTCATCGAAATCCACGACCAAATCTCGACCGGCAGCCTTTGCACGGTAAAGCGCATTGTCTGCATTCAGCAACATGGCGCTCGGTGTAACTTCGCCCAAGTCGGATGCACACCAAAAACCTGCGGATGCCGTCAGACGACGGTGCGGCGATCGCTGGTTCTCGATGTTCAATTCCAAGATGCAACACCGCAACTTCTCTGTGAACTGCATGGATTCATCGCGATTCAATCCGGAAGTGATGATGCAAAACTCTTCGCCGCCGTAGCGAAATACATAATCCCCTGCCCGTTGCGCTGAGCGCTTGAGCGCATCCGCCACTTGCTCCAGCACACTATCGCCATACAAGTGTCCGTATGCATCGTTGAACATTTTGAAATAGTCGATATCCAGCATGATCGCCGTCAACGCCTGTCCGCTGCGCCTGCAACGATTGATCTCGCTGACCATCACATCTTTGAGATAACCACGGTTATATGCCCTGGTAAGAGGATCGATGATGGACAAGTGCGCCAGGCGCTCGATGTTCTGCTCATTGTGTCGCACCAGCATCATGGTGATGAACCCCAATGTCAAATATGCAATGACAAAAACAAAAGTGGAAATGGTAGTGAGAGGCTCTGGACGCAACATCATCACCGAAGTTAAACCCACCGCCCCGATCACAATCCAGATCAAGCGTTCTCGTGTTGCGACGATGGGCGCAAAAGCAATGGGGAATATCATCATCCACACTTCTTGATGGAGACTTTCATTGCTGGTGTATGCACCATAAAGCATCAGGCACATAATCATCAGCACGAACCAGCCTGCATAACGCAAAGATTCTTCGCTGCTGTGCCGCGTACGCCACTTTAGCCAGAGCACAAACAGGGCGAATGCAAATGGCACCACCCCTCTGTCAGGTGTTGCAGCCAGCAGAAAATACAGTGCCGACAAGGGAATCGTAATCATTGCAGCAATGTGCAGATACATATGCAGCACTGCAGCTCTGAAGCGTTGGACGGAATATCTGGTCATACCTGAACTCACATGACTGGCACCTGACTGCGCCAGCGTACTCCTAACTCTTTCGTCACGAAAGCATAATCTGTGCAGTACAAATGCAGATCATTCGGCAAAAGGCTGCTTGTCCAATAGCTTGCCCCAAAGCGCCAGCCACGTCTCCCAATCGTGCCCGCCTGGCACCACCGCCACTCGATGTGCTGCTATTAGTTTCGACAACATGGTGCTCGCACCACGATATTTGTCTTCGCTGCCATAGCCCAGGTAAGTAGCCGGCAGCCTGCGCGGCTCCGATGTATAGCTCTGCAGTTGTGACAGTAATCTGCGTTCGTAGTCACGACTGCCGATCTCTCCAGCCTGCCAACAGCGTAGCCCACCTGCAGCTTCCACTTCGGCAATGATGCCGCGTGTTCCCAAAAATGGCGCCAGCAAAAACACCCCATTGATCTCCTTTGTTCGCTGTGTGACGCAAATCATTGCCCCCGATCCCCCAAGAGAGATGCCGAGCAACCAGATGCGATGGTAACCGTGGCTGCGCACCTCATTCAGCGTGTGGTGCAGTACGCGTTCAATATCGGCAGGCTCCAGATATAGATCTGCATGCACATCCAGCACCAGCACATCTACCGGCAACTTTCTCGTACGCAATTCGCGGATAAAACCCTTTTCTACCAGCTGCTGCGGCGTATTCTTCGCACCCGGCAACACCAGCAGCAAAGAGCGTTCGCCCTCGATTTCGAGCGCAATATCGTGGATGAAATCCGTTTGTAGTTGCATCATTGACTTCGTGCAGCGGGTCTCTTTTTCAAGTCGAAACCGGAATAGTAGATATGCTCCTCGCCGCCAATCTTGGCCAGGCGCACGGTGTCCCCCTTTCCGCTGCCCAGACCGGCCATGACCAGTTCGTCCTGTGCAACCGGCAGGAATGCAGTGCGAAACAAAAAACCCGGTTTCTCTGCAAAAGTGAATTCGCCAACCAGCAAATCGCCTTCGCGCAGCACCCGAATATTCTCCGGCATGGGGCCGTCATGCTTGTTGACGATGTCGTACTTGCCAACGTATTCATTGAGATATTCCGGCAACGGCTTCGGTTGCAGCTTCTCGCCTATGAGCATGGCCTCTCCGTTCCGATCAAGCGCCAGCACCTCATGCCCGTCGATGTGATGTAAAGACATGCTCATCTCTTTCATCTGACTGTTCGCTACCGGAATGAATCCAAGCAGCTTGAGACGTACCCCGAACCGGCCGTCATCGTGTTTCACCAGCTGGAACTTCCAGCCCATGAGATCGGCGGTCAACTCGCCTGATGCCCCTTCTACTTTAACCAAGCCGATCAATGTCTCAAAGTAGCCGGAATAGGCACGGATATCCTCTTCATCTAGCGGCACGCTCTTCATCTCGACCACCTTTCTTTCCGGTTGGTCGATACCGCGTTTGGCTTCCAGAGCCAATTTCAGCATCTCGGCTGTCACATCGGCCACCAGCGTTTGCGAGGTCGTTGAGTTGGACATCACTACCACCCCGAGTTTATGTTCTGGCAGTATCGCTACCATGGTATGGTAATTGAGCGTGGTACCGCCGTGGCTGGCTACAGTACCGGCATGCGGCACGTCCACACCGCTCAGCATCCAGCCCAACCCCATCTTGAAATCGAAATCCAGCGGCACATTTGCATTCTGTACCTTGAACATCTCGCGCAGCGATTCCGGCTGTACGATCTGTTTCCCGTCATATCTTCCATCGGCAAATATCATCTGCATGAAATGCGTCATGTCGTCCACACTGGAATTCAGTCCGCCGGAAGGAAGGTCGCGAAGTGGAATGGCTTCGACTTCCTTGCCTTTGTTGTAGCTTTTGCCGGGAATACGCGGGGCAAACTCGGAATGATTCATGCCCAGCGGTTGCAAAAGATGATCATGCATATAGCTGGCATAGCTCACTCCGCTCACATTACCGATGGCCGCACCAAGCAGCGTCACCCCAAGATTGGAATAGGCAAATACATAATTCGGCGGGAAAGCCATGTATTCGTTTTTCACTGCCGTCACCAGATCCGTGAATGGTTTGGGATGGCGCTCACTCATACCACGGACCCAGTTTCCGGGCAGGCCGGAATGATGATCCATGATGTTACGCGGAGTGATTCCGCCTACACCTCCAAAACGGCTCTTGATGGAGAACTCCGGTAGTATCTTTTGCAAGGGCTGATCAATATCCAGCTTGCCCTGTTCGGCGAGTTGCATTGTCGCTGTAGCGGTAAACACCTTGGCAATGGAACCAAGGTGATACACCGTGTCTGGTGTGGCCTTGATGCCGGCCTGTTTGTCGGCATAGCCAAAACCCTGCGCCCACACGACTCTTTGATCATCAACCAGTGCGATGCTCAATCCGGTGACATCGTCGCTCGACATCCGCTGTTGGATCAGCCAAGTGATGTATTGCTCAGTGTAGGTGTAATCTCCCCGCACCATGGCTATTGGTTTTTGCGGCGGAGTACTGCAAGCACCCAGGACGGTCAGGAAAAGAGAGATAACGATTCTATGCAGCAACACAGCAACTCCTTTGTACGGATACGGGCATTCTCCGAATCCTGCATTGTATAATGCCGCGCAAAATTCAATACGTGACGTAACGATGCTTTTTCCCTGCCGCAACTGGAAACCGACACTCGCCATAAAACTTTCCCTGCTGATACTCGCCGGATGCATCGGCGCCACCCTTTGCTATCCATTACTTTGGAAGTGGATGCTGGGTGTCATATTCGTCAACCATTCCATCCTCACCATCGCCGGACTGGTTCCGCGCAGCACTTTACTGGGACCGAACATCACCCGTTTGCCACTGGTCGCCTGTCAAAATGGCGCGGTGGCCATCACCATCGACGACGGCCCCGACCCGGAAGTGACACCCCAGGTACTGGACATCCTCGACCGCTATCAAGCCAAAGCAACCTTCTTTTGCATCGGCAGAATCGCGGTACAACACCCGGAATTGTGCCGTGAGATCATCCGGCGCGGTCACGCCATAGAAAATCACAGCATGTCACATCAGTGGTACTTTTCCCTGCTCGATCCCTGGAGCATCTACCGCGAGGTGCAAAAGGCGCAACAGATGCTGACCGAGATCGGGGGGCAAGAACCGCGCTTCTTCCGTGCCACCGCCGGGCTACGCAACCCAGAACTTGAACCTGTCCTGGCCCATTGCGGATTGCGACTGTGCAGTTGGAGCAGGCGAGGTTTCGACACACAGATAAACAACGCCGATACCGTATTCAATAGCCTGGTGCACAATTTGAAGAGCGGCGACATCCTGTTGTTGCATGATGGGAGCGCCGCGCGCACCGCTCAAGGCCAGCCGGTCATTCTCAACGTACTGCCGCGCCTGCTGGACAATCTTGCGCAATCCGGCCTTCATTCCGTTACCTTACGTTCCGCAATTCCATGACCGCAGACTTTCGCCGCATCCTGATCGACCGCGCCACTCAGCCATACTATGCTGCTGGAAGTTTTGCCTGGCATTTCGCCCGAGGAAAATTGAGGGGAGATCCTGCTTTCTTCGGCTTGCTCGAGCATGGTCTGATTCCTGATGCCGGGCGCTTGATCGATCTCGGCTGCGGTCAAGGCCTGCTCGCGTCGTGGCTACTTGAGGCTCGCGCGTTGCACGAGTCCGGGAATTGGCCGCCACACTGGCCGGCGGCACCGAAGATAAAGGAAATCTGGGGGCTGGAACTGATGCCAAAAGACGTGGATCGCGCCCGAGCTGCACTTGGCAATCGTGCACAGTTCGACCTTGGCAACATCTGCACGGCAGAATTCGGCAAAACCGAGGTCGCCATCATTCTCGATGTATTGCATTACATCGACCACGATGCTCAGGAAGGTGTGCTGCGTCGAATCCACGCATCGTTGCCTGCTGGCGGCACTTTTATCACCCGCATTGGTGATGCTGCTGGTGGCCTGCCTTTCCATTACAGCAATTGGGTAGATCGTACTGTATTTTATCTGCGTGGACATCGCATCAGCAGGCTTTATTGCCGCACACTGAACGAATGGCTGGCCGTATTGGAACGCAATGGATTTAGGGTAAAACCGCTTCCAATGCACAAAGGAACGCCATTTTGCAACGTAATGTTGGTTGCGCAGGCCGTGTGATCTTAATTGATGTTTTTTCTGCAGAACTTCAAGATACCATCTTTGAAATAGACAAACTTCGCCTGAAGTTTAAGTGTATACCAGCCACCCGATTCGAGCGGCGCACACAACACCTCCACAAAACCGTGGAAAATTTCCATTTCCATCGTCAAGATAGCGGCGCGAGCCTTTGCATATGCAGACCTACTACAATACGCCTGACAATTAGGCGTTTCGCAGAGGGGACCTACCCCGCGTACTTTCACTGGTACGAAAATACCGCCGAGCCTGTCCGGCCCGCCATCCGACAACCGTGAATCAGCCCCTACCTTGCAGCATGATCGGGGCTGCCTTCACAGCCTTCCACCACATTAATTCGGCTTGCTTATGCCTGGTGTGGGAAAAGGCCAAGTCGCAGCCGGACGCACAGGAGCTGGCGCAGATGGAGCCAATGTAGTTGCGGCCGGAGCTGCAACAGGCTTGGCAACCGATGCCGGCTTCTTCGCTACAGCTTTCTTAGCGGCTGGCTTTTTTGCTGCCACTTTTTTTGCTGCCACTTTTTTGGCTGCGGGCTTCTTCGCTACAGCTTTCTTAGCGGCTGGCTTTTTTGCTGCCACTTTTTTGGCTGCGGGCTTCTTCGCTACAGCTTTCTTAGCGGCTGGCTTTTTTGCTGCCACTTTTTTGGCTGCGGGCTTCTTCGCTACAGCTTTCTTAGCGGCTGGCTTTTTTGCTGCCACTTTTTTGGCTGCGGGCTTCTTCGCTACAGCTTTCTTAGCGGCCGGCTTTTTTGCTGCCACTTTTTTGGCTGCGGGCTTCTTCGCTACAGCTTTCTTAGCGGCTGGCTTTTTTGCTGCCACTTTTTTGGCTGCGGGCTTCTTCGCTACAGCTTTCTTAGCGGCCGGCTTTTTTGCTGCCACTTTTTTGGCTGCGGGCTTCTTCGCAGCCGCCTTTTTTGCTGCTGGTTTAGCTTTCTTTGCTGCTACCATTTCAACCTCCTCAAGTAATGAAAGTTAACAATATACAACTAGACAACCACTACACCTCCAACACACCGCAAAGCGGTATGACTGAAGCCCTTGAAGCAAAGGCCACAATACTGCCTTTACCTACGCTCACAGAAAAACAGGTCTGCCCCGCAGGCCTGCCTGAAACAACGAGCAATGCAATTCTTTGACTTATATTTCCGGCATAGCCGGCATAAGACCTACCCCATAAAGCGAGTTGCCGCACGAATCTCCGCCAGATCAAAAAACCAAATTGAACTGGCCCAACTCCAGCAACCAGTAAGCGGATTTTTTTCATCATAGCCATCTGTTGGAATCAAGCTGCGGGAAGATAAGTCGCATAGCCAAATCAATATTGACCACCGACTCAAAATATTGAAGGGAGAAACACCCCTGAGAAGACTTCTCGGTATTCAATTGCGCCATGAGCACAAAAGGCAACATTAAGTTTTAGTTCCTTTTTGAATATAGAGTAATCGCAAAACAAATCCTTTTTAGGCAACTTCCATCACTACAATTAGTGGATATTGATGTTTTTCTTACTATATCTTGCGGTTGCAACTTTATCTGAATTGTGCTCCATGTCAACAATTAATTGTTGTTTTTTGCAATTTTTTGTGCCTGTTTCAATTTAATCAGTCAGCGATGGCTCGCAAATCAACCGATTCATCCAACCATCACGACTCAAGCCACTTTGTTTCGCAGATTGGCAAATACAATGGTCCGCAGAAAGCAGTTACCCTGTTCCAGGTAAAGTCGCCCGCCATTCCGGGGACGACCACTACTCTTCCAGATATCAGGAATTTCGCCTTTCCCATTAGCACGCTCAGATTAGCCGCTTGGAGCCGTACTTTGTTCACTGTAGCGAAAATCACCAGTTGCGCCGAAAGCTAGTCCCTTCTGCATGCCTTTCCAACTGCTGACTCGAATTTTAGGGCTATGTACCAACGCCCAGTTTGTAGAATTTCAGGTCAGCAGCACTCCAAGCCCTCCCCGAAAAATCCAATAAAAACGCCCCCAAAGGGAGCGCTTAAGTTTTACCGCCAGATTTAGTGAAGGGATGATTATTCAAATTTCGTCCCCATCCATTCCGGGCTCTATTGGCCACCCAGACAAATAGAGTCCTTATGAGCCATAAATTGCTAATCCCATGACAGTGCACCGCCTGTCTGATACTCGGTAACTCGCGTTTCAAAGAAATTCTTTTCTTTCTTGAGATCGATCATCTCTGCCATCCACGGGAACGGATTTGTAGCGCCTTGGTATAACATGTCCACACCAATCTGTTGGCAACGACGATTCGCAATAAAACGCAGATATTCCTTGAACATGCCTGCATTAAGACCAAGCACTCCGCGCGGCATCGTGTCTTCGGCGTAACGATATTCCAGCTCCACACCCTTCTGGATCAAGCCGCGCACTTCTTCGCGGAAGGCAGGCGTCCACAGGTGCGGATTTTCCAATTTGATCTGGTTGATTACATCCACGCCAAAATTCAAATGCATGGATTCGTCCCGCAAGATATATTGGTATTGCTCGGCAGCACCTGTCATCTTGTTTTGTCGCCCCAAGGCCAGGATTTGCACAAATCCAACGTAGAAAAACAGGCCCTCCATGATGCAGGCAAACACGATCAAACTGCGCAATAGCTTCTGATCGTTCTCCGGCGTACCGGTTTTGAAATCAGGGTTAGTCAGCACATCAATAAATGGCAGCAGAAACTCGTCTTTGTCACGGATACTTTGCACTTCGTGGTACATGTTGAAAACTTCGCCTTCGTCCAACCCCAGGCTCTCCACGATATATTGGTATGCATGGGTATGGATTGCCTCCTCAAAAGCCTGGCGCAACAGGAATTGGCGGCATTCCGGATTGGTAATATGACGATACGTGCCTAGTGCAATGTTGTTTGCCGCCAGGCTATCAGCCGTGGTAAAAAACCCGAGGTTGCGCTTAACCAACCGCCTCTCGTCATCGGTCAGACCATTGGGATTCTTCCATAGGGCGATGTCAGCAGACATGTTAACTTCCTGCGGCATCCAATGATTCGCGCAGCCAGCCAGATATTTCTCCCAAGCCCACTTGTACTTGAAGGGCACCAGTTGATTTACGTCGGCACTGCTATTGATAATGCGCTTGTCTTCCACGCGAATGCGCCCCGTAGAAGTCGATGCAATCGTGTATGAACAATCGCTCAGGACAGCTTGCTTGGTAGCACCAACTTCCATAGTCGCCATACGAGCACCCACCGGCATTGCTGTAGGGGTAATATCATCTTCAAAATTTAACATTACAATTCCTCTGCCACTTGGTGTTCACGCCCATTGCGCAGAACAAATTATTAATAAAATACATACCTTATGGAATAATTGCTTTGGCATCCGCATTATTCGAACCTCGCCGAGGCAAGAACTCAAGCCAGCTTACTGGCAGGCTTCGCACTCAGGATTGTCAATTGAGCAGAACTTCGCCTCTTCCACCACTGGGGACGCCGACATTTCACCCGCCCCACCACCGCTCGACACCGCATTCAGCGAGCCGGCACGAGAAGTTGATTTTTCCGCCGAAGTGGCACCCAAAGCACGCAGATAGTAGGTGGTCTTCAAACCACGCAGCCATGCCAACTTGTATGTCTCATCAAGTTTGCGGCCCGATACGCCAGACATGTAAATATTGAGGGATTGTGCCTGATCTATCCATTTCTGGCGACGCGATGCGGCCTCAATCAGCCATTTCGGCTCGACTTCAAAGGCTGTGGCATATAGCTCGCGCAACTCTGCTGGAATTCGATCGATCTTTGCAAGGCTACCGTCAAAATACTTAAGATCGGCGATCATCACCTCATCCCACAAGCCCAGCGCTTTCAAATCGTTTACCAGATGGTCGTTGATGACTGTGAACTCGCCGGAGAGGTTCGATTTCACAAAAATATTCTGATATGTCGGCTCAATGCATGCCGATACGCCAATGATGTTGGAAATGGTTGCCGTCGGCGCAATGGCCACGCAGTTGGAATTGCGCATGCCGTTTTGCTGAATACGGGCACGCAGCGCATCCCAATCCAGGTTGGACGACATATCCACCTCGACATATCCTCCACGTTGCTCCAGCAACAGGTTCAGGCTGTCTTGCGGCAGGATGCCTTTGTCCCACAGGCTACCGCGATAACTGGCATAACGGCCGCGCTCTGCAGCCAAGTCAGTGGAAGCCCAATAAGCGTAGTAGCACACGGCCTCCATCGAGCGGTCAGCGAACTCAATCGCGGCATCCGAAGAATATGGAATGCGTAAATCGTGCAAACAATCCTGGAAGCCCATGATGCCGAGACCAACCGGACGATGCTTGAGATTGGAATTGCGCGCCTTTGCCACTGCGTAGTAGTTGATGTCGATCACGTTATCCAGCATGCGCATGGCGGTACTCACCGTACGCTTCAGTTTGTCATGATCTATCTGCCCGGCCTTTGCGTGCCCCTTAGGAAACAAGTGCGCCGCAAGATTGACTGAGCCGAGATTACAAACCGCGATTTCGCTGTCGGATGTGTTCAGCGTGATCTCGGTGCACAGATTGGAGCTATGCACCACTCCCACATGCTGTTGCGGACTACGGATATTGCAAGGATCCTTGAATGTAATCCAGGGGTGGCCGGTCTCGAACAGCATGGTCAACATCTTGCGCCAGAGCGATTGTGCCGGCACTTTTTTAAACAGTTTAAGCTCGCCGCTGGCAACCTTTGCCTCATAGGCGGTATAGGCCTTTTCGAATTCGGCACCGAACTTGTCATGCAGATCAGGGCATGTTGAAGGCGAGAACAATGTCCATTCACCACCTTCCATCACACGCTTCATGAACAGATCGGGAATCCAGTTCGAGGTATTCATATCATGAGTACGACGACGGTCATCGCCGGTGTTCTTGCGCAGCTCCAGGAATTCCTCGATATCGAGGTGCCAAGTCTCCAGATAGGCGCAAACCGCTCCCTTGCGCTTGCCCCCCTGATTCACCGCGACGGCGGTGTCGTTGACCACTTTCAGGAACGGAACCACACCCTGCGATTTGCCGTTGGTACCCTTGATGTGGCTACCTAGCGCACGCACATTGGTCCAGTCGTTGCCCAGACCGCCCGCAAACTTGGACAGCAAGGCGTTCTCTTTAAGCGCTTCGTAAATACCGTCCAGATCATCCGCCACGGTGGTCAGATAGCAGGAAGAAAGCTGCGAGCGACGCGTTCCCGAATTGAACAGTGTCGGCGTAGAGCTCATGAAATCGAAACTGGATAACAGACGATAGAACTCGATGGCACGCTCTTCGCGATTGATCTCATTCAGGCTCAAGCCCATCGCCACGCGCATGAAAAATGCCTGCGGCAATTCGATGCGCTGGCCGTCAACATGCAGAAAGTAACGGTCATACAGCGTCTGCAGGCCCAGATAATTGAACTGCAAATCCCGACTGCTATCCAGCGCCCCGGCAAGCCGATCCAGATCAAAGTGCCCCAATTCTTCGTTCAACAACTCGGCCTCGATGCCACGCTTGATGAATTTCGGGAAATATTCAGCGTAACGTTCCGCCATATCGGCCTGGCTTACTTGCCCCCCAAGAATCTCGCAGCAAATGTTGTTCAGCAACAAGCGGGCCGTGACAAAACTGTAGGCAGGATCTTGCTCAATCAATGTACGCGCAGAAAGAATGGCACACTTGCGCACTTCTTCGACGGCAACGCCGTCATACAGATCCTTCAATGTCAGCTTAAGAATCTTGTCTGCGTCTACGGCCCCGCCCAAGCCCACGCAGGCAGACTGGATTTGCGCAGACAGCTGCACCACATCCAGCGGGCGAGTCACATCACCATCCTTGATATTCAGCGCGGGAGCCGCGTCAATCTCCTTCTTGCCTTTGCTCCGTTCACGAGTACGCTGCTCACGGTAAAGCACATAGGAACGTGCAACATCATGTTCGCCGGAACGCATCAGGGACAATTCGACCTGATCCTGGATATCCTCGATATGCAGAGTTCCACCATGCGGCTGGCGGCGAATCAGCGCACTCACCACATTGGCAGTCAACTGCTCGACCAGCTCGCGAACGCGGGCCGACGCGGCACCCTGGCCGCCATTGACGGCAATGAACGCCTTGGTTACGGCGATGGAAATTTTGCTTGGCTCGAATGACACCACTGAGCCATTACGGCGGATCACTTTATATTGATCCAACGGCAGGTTATTGGATGAAGTTACAGACTCAGGATTTTGTTGTACCAGCATTGGCGAAACAGAAGAAGAAACACTATCAGAAGCAAGCAACATACGACTCCCCTTTAATTGCTTGAGGCGGGAACAATAAAACCACCAAGTCCCGCCAGAAAAACAGAAACCACTATATCTAGTGGTGCGCCAGCGAATTTTCACTAATTCTAGTGCATCACTGAATTTATGCAAGCAGAATTTTGGCCTATATCTTTTCTTTTTTAACCTATGACTAAATTTATTTACTGGCTAGCAAGCTTGATCCGGGGGAATCGGATTATTCCAGTCTAGCCAAGTAGAGATTCCAGTCAAAAAAAGGGCCTGGATCGGTCTTTCGCCCTGGCGCGATATCGCAGTGCCCCACGATGTCCATAATCGGGTATGTTCGTTTGAGATGCCTGGTCAGTCGTACCAGCGTGTCATATTGGCATTCGACAAAAGGCTCGAAATCGCTGCCTTCCATTTCTATTCCGATAGAGAAGTCATTGCAGCGCGAACGACCATGCCAGTTCGAGACACCCGCATGCCATGCTCTTTTATTGCACGGAACGAACTGCACAATTTGCCCATTGCGCCGAATCAGGAAATGTGAGGAGACTTTCAAATCCTTGAGCTGCTCAAAGTAAGCATGCTCGGTATGGTCCAACGTATTGGTAAAAAATCTTTTGATCGCATCTCCGCCATACTCGTTAGGCGGCAGGCTGATATTATGAATAACCAACAGATTGATAGTTGCGCGTGGCGGACGAGCATCACAATTGGGGGAAACTATTTTGAGCACACCGCTCATCCAGCCCAGCGAGTCCGGCTTCAATCGACTTTATCCTTGTCGGTAATGGATAGCCGTTCCATGCGGTAACGCAATGCACGAAACGTCACTCCCAGTATTTTGGCTGCAGATGTACGGTTAAAATGGGTCTGATGCAGCGCTTCCAGAATGATTTCGCGTTCGATTCGATCCAGATAGTCGGTAAGCGGATACTTGCCAGCCCCCTCACTCCTATCCTCCACTTGCGCCGACTGCACTGGCATCAACTGCAAGTCTGCGGGTGTAATGACATCGTTCTGGCACAACGCCAATGCTCGTTCGATAACATTCTCCAACTCGCGCACATTTCCGGGGAAATCGTATCGCGCAAGCTCATTCAATGCCTGCGCTGAAAATTTGGCATTCGAGCTTCCTCGCAACCGCTCCAATATTCGGCATGCAATCTCCGGTATATCCTCGCGCATCTCCCGCAAAGACGGCATCTGCAATGAAATGACATTCAAGCGATAGTACAGATCTTGCCTGAACTCACCTTGCTGGACGCATTTAGCCAAATCATGGTGGGTGGCACTGAGAATTCGAACATCCACCGGCTCTTCCTGAGTTGCACCGATGCGGCGCACTTTCTTTTCCTGGATTGCTCGTAATAATTTGACCTGCATCATCATCGGCAGATCTGCCACTTCGTCCAGAAACAACGTGCCCTGATTCGCAGCCTGAAAGAACCCCTCCTTGTCCTTGTCCGCACCGGTAAACGCCCCTTTGCGATAGCCAAAAAACTCGCTTTCCATCAAATTCTCGGGAATCGCCCCGCAGTTCACTGCAATAAACGGCTGATCGCGACGCGCACTCTTCTCAACAATCAAACATGCGGCCAATTCCTTGCCGCTGCCGGATTCACCGCTAATATGAACCGGCGCCTGACTGCGCGCCACGCGCCCAATCAGCTCGCGTGCCTGCACCATGGCTGGAGAACTCCCCAGCAAAGTGTTTTCCCCCTCCTTTATCGCGACATTGGACGCAGGCAATCTGAGCGCAGATGTGACCAGCGTGCGCAACTGATCCAATGCTACCGGCTTGGAAAGATAATCAAATGCCCCCGCCTTGAGAACAGCTACTGCATTTTCGAGATTGCCATGGGCAGTGATCACGGCCACCGGCACATCCAAACCACGCTCGGAGATATAACGAACAACCTCCAGCCCTTCTCCGTCTGGCATCCGCATATCAGTGAGACAAAGATCGAAACTTCCGCTGTCCAAGCATTCTTTGGCTTGCCTTACATTGCTTGCACGCACAACCTCCAGACCCATACGCACCAGAGCCAACTCCAGCAATTCCAATATATCCGCCTCATCATCCACAACCAGTACGCGAGGGACATTTACTATTCTAAGAGTCATCATTGCTCCCAAACGTGATTCGAAAACATGCGCCGCCGTCAAGGGCTCGCCTGTATTCAATCATCGCACCGTTCGCATCACAGAGTTCCCGCGCAATGTATAGCCCCAAACCCGTACCACCGGCATCCGTAGTGAAAAAGGGCTCGAATAACTTCTGTGATGCCTCGCCCGACACGCCCCCCCCATCATCTGACACCTCCAATACCGCATTCCCATCTTCAGCTGTGAATGCGCGCAGGCGAACACTGCCCACTCGTTTTTGACTATAACGCAAAGCATTGCGGCACAGATTCCATAATACTTGCTCAAAATGTCCGCGATCGAAACGAACTCTGCATGATGGATCAACCTGCAACTCAAACACCGATCGTGAAACCTTTTCGGCCTGACATACGCTCTCGATCAATTCCTCAAGTCGTGTTGCCAGCTCGAGGCTCTCCGCCTGCACACGGTCCCGGCGATTAACCAGCATCACATCTTGCACTATCCGGTTCAAGCGAGAAGTATTGTCCAGAATGATCTGAAACAATCTTGCTTGCGCGGGATCATGCCTCTGCTCTTTAAGCAATTCGGTTGCATAGCTGATGGACGATAGCGGATTGCGCACCTCATGTGCAATATTTGCGGTCAATCTTCCCAGTGCTGCTAGCTTAACCTGTTGCGCCTGCTCTTGCGCCCGCTGCATATCTTCAAGTACCACCACCACCCCCCAGAATCCCTCCCGCTGAACCGGCAAAAAACGCACTCGCACCGTTTTGTTAGTCCCCGGCAAACGCAATACTTCATGCCCCAGCGCCTTGTTCTGGCGCCAAGCGGCGAACATCGCCTCCAGCAAAGGCGAACACTCTGCCAATTGTGTCTTGCCTCCCGATGGAAACACATAGCCTAGCAGCCGTTCCGCACCAGGATTGGATTGACGCACCACACCACGCTCATCGACGACCAGCACTCCATCCGGCATGTCCTGAATCATCAGACGGTTGGCTTCGGCCATGTTGGACAGATCTACGCCCCGCCGGAATGCCAGCCTCTCGCTGGCAACTGCATATTTTGAAAGCGTATGCGCCAACCAGGCCACTGCAAAATATGACGTACTCAGGATACCGACCTGAAAGAACTGCGCCCCAACCCCATCTTTGACTAGCACTGCATACCCATGCTCCAGCAGCATTGCGATGCTGGCAAGCGCGGCAAAAAGCAGGGTAATGCGGCCACGCCCGATCATCCCGGCCAACGCCAGCGATACCAGTAACAGCATACCGAGATTACTCTGAATCCCGCCGCCAAAATAAGTGAGACTCGCTATCGCGGCGATATCGGTGCATATTTGGAACGCCAACTGTAAATTGGCACTCAGCCTCCTAAATGCTATTGTCAGAACCGAAACCAATACCAGTAACGTATATGCGGTAGCAACCCAATAAAACTCTGTCTGGCTGAGTGCATTCAACAAGAACAACTCGCCGAATATTGTCGGGACGAGCAATAACACACCACCAAGTATCAGGCGGTAGAGGTTGAACAGACTTAAGGATCGCCACAGATTCTCTTGCGATAACGGCGCAGCCGTTTGCAAGGATGGGAATATTCCGGTGAGGGATTGGCTATCCCGCATCGAATCTATTTGGAGCTATGTTTGCGGCGATGCTCATCGCTGCAATAATAATCACCGCCAGCCATAATGCTTTCACTTTTGGGCAGGTGCACCCCGCACTGAGCGCAACGCACCATTTCTTCTGGCGGAAAGGTTAAGTCATTCTTGGCAGCCCGCCCGCGCAGAGACTTTAGCAGCAGGTAAACAACTATGATGATGGCCAGAAAGAATAACAAACGGCTCATAAGCCAGTCTCCGCAAATTGAGGTACTTCGACAGTTCTAAATATTAGCTATATATGGATTCCATGCCGGTATAAATGAAAGCATCTACGCATAGGATGTCCGCTTATAATCATACCAGTCCAAGTAAAAAGGCCAGCATCTCTGCCGGCCTTTTTACCAACTTAGCAATTCACTACTTTTTTGCGTATCTCAAAAAGCGTCAATCAAAGACTGGCGGCTATACTTGCTATTGTTACCGACAACGCAGTGAGCCAGCCAAGATCGCCAATGAACTTAGTGTCATCCACTGAAAGCTTCTCATTGTTTTTGATTTTAGTG
This sequence comes from Sideroxydans lithotrophicus ES-1, assembly GCF_000025705.1. NCBI lineage: Bacteria > Pseudomonadati > Pseudomonadota > Betaproteobacteria > Nitrosomonadales > Gallionellaceae > Sideroxydans > Sideroxydans lithotrophicus. The sequence goes on from NC_013959.1 coordinate 2,680,254, forward strand.
TTTATTCGTTCCAATTCGGCTTGCAACTCTTTCAGTTTAGCCTGTTGAGCCTGCAACTCTTTCAGTTTAGCCTGTTGATTTTCTTTTAAGTTTTTTGTTTCCATGTCTGCTACCCCATAACGATATGTTTGATAACGATGAAATGGCAATATTGTTCAAGCCACATTTTTGAGATGCTTTTTCATACTATGCGTAGAGCTGCCAATTGTCAATTGATTATGCACCCTTGAAAATCGCGCTTAATTGCTCATTGCTCGCTTTCTGACATTATTTTCTGGATAGCAATAGATTGCGTTCCACCAATTCAAACTGCCAGTTTCAAACCATACCTGCGCGAAGGCTTTACCCCTAATGCTCTCAAGGAAAGAATCAATTGATATTTGATTCAATAGTAGTACTGCGGTGCAATATTGTAGTATTCGTATTATTTCTCCGACGGGCCTCCGCTTAATAATGAATAATTTGTTAACTCGAATTCCCAATAGGTATTGGGCATATCTCGCCTTTGCACTTTGGGGCGTCATAAGTTTCACACTATTGCACAAAACATCTTATGGGCTTGATGAAGGTGCCGCACATGCCTTGTTGTTGGTGTGGTCTGTTTCAGACAATGTCGTCAGCCCGATCCTGACATTGGGATTTCCAGATCTTCGCACTGTGTTTCTGGCGCCTGCCGGTATTTTATGGACCGGGAATGTGCTTGCCGCAAAGATAACGACAATTCTGGCAATGTCTATCACAGCCTGGGCTCTTCATGCATGGAAAAGTCGCGAAGGGGACACTGAAGGCGCATTACTGGCCACAGGTTTGCTGCTGCTTTCACCACTGTTTCTGGATCAAATCGACACTATTTCCGTCTCACCATATCTTCTCCTGGTATTTGTGCTTGGGGCGTGGTCAAACCAAATCTATCGAGAATCAAAACGAGCCTTCGGCGGAATGTATTTTGCTCAGATTTTTTTATGTTTAGCGAGCGTTACCCTCCACCCGGCCGGGTTCGCTTACCCGTTAGCGCTTCTCTGGACCTGGCACAAAAAACCCATTGACCAGAATCATCGCAACTACATTTTTAGCGGAATCATCTCGGCAACCTTGGTTGCTTTAGTTTTAACGTCAGGATGGAGCCATATTGAATGGTTCTCCAATCCAATCCGGAGTTTGTCCAGCATATTGTTGGGGCCGGCAACAGGCGAAGATTTCGGCACCTTCCATTGGCTGTGCGGAATCGGCACCTTATTCATCCTGATACTGGTGCTCTGGAAACAAGCAAAGAATTTATTTGCGGATTTTCTTGGGCTCGCTCTCTTGTTCGCCCTCATGATCAGCGCATTTACTGGAGATGATTTTTTTGCCCTGGCTGCACTTGCAACTTGCCTGTACTGGGGCATACCGTTGATGCTGCGTAAAACAGCAAGCCCACATAGCGGCTTTTGGGAACAACGCGGAATGGTTTTATTACTTATCTTCGTTGTAGCAACAACTTTCATGGTGGCCAACAAAGCGCGTTTTGAGATGCTACAGTCGGGCAATCTGTCTCCGCGAGACAGTATTATTAAGGTCATGGCAGAAGATAGCGGCCTATTTTTAAATGATGAGAACAGCCAGAATGCCACTGAGAAGAAGACGATACGAATTGCAAGCCAATGGCCCGCTCTTACGATGTTAGCCTGTCGATGCGATGCACTCCCACTCCCCCCCAATGCGAAGGACAGCGCGGCATTATTTGCAATGTTGCACGGAATTGACTATCTGGTATTTGATCCGCACGACCCTATGAATGATTCACTTTCTCACAATCTTGCCAATATGGATGCTGGCAAAGTCGAAACAGTGACTTTGCAGCGTGGCGGGGTGATTGTCGCGGTAAAGAAGTCCATCCCACCAGACCTCCCGGCAAAAAAACATGATTGAGATATTGATTTATATACTTGCCGCAATCAGTGGCTTGGTCATAGCAGGGTTTGCGGTACACATGTTTATCGGGGGGCTGGTTGCTCCAAATACCGAATATCAGCTTATCGCATTGGTTTGCTTCCTGATTGCCTGCGCTATTGGGTATATGGTTTGGGATGTAGTCGAAAGGCGCAAAGGAACAAAATAAGCAGTCCGGCAGCTTCACTATGCCGAGCCAACAATCATTCGAAAATCGCTTATTTCGTTTGTCCCAAAACCAGTCAACGTGAAAGATTATTCATTCAATTTAAGTTAAATTTAGGTTAAAGTTTGCCTGTATCAACTTGAGTTGCGTGAGTGGTTTGTTTCCGCTAGACTGGCAATGAGAGGTGAGCAGGGTTAATTGTTTTCCTTTTACGATACTATTTTAACGGGTTAACGGGAGAGTACGAGCTATGCCAATTGAACTATTAGTGCCGATTACAATTTTCCTTTTGGGTGTCGTGGTAGCAGTTTATCTCGGCGGGATGGGGATTGAGCGCATCGTTGAAGTAAACAAGAAGTAAAAACACCTGTTTCGACTTACACTAAACATCAGAAAATTCTGGAAATTTCTGGATTTTTTCTGATGTTTTATTTTGCTAATTCGCGGTCAGACACCTAATCACTCAGATCTATGTCGTCCAAGGGCCCGTTTATGTACTTTAACATCCTACGATGACCACCAACATACTGCATAAGCATCTTCTGAAATTCCTGCTGCTTTCTGCCCTTTCGTTCTTTATTGGCACTATTCATGGCATGTTTCAGGTAATGCCCCCCGTTCGAGCATGGCTGGATTCTATTGGCAGTCCATATGGCGGACCTGGTCACATGATTGACCCTTTGGCTCATGCACACATGAATCTGGTTGGAGGCGTAGTGTTATTGGCTATGTGCGTGACTTATTATCTATTGCCGATATTTACGGGAAAAAATATATATTCCATAAAATTGGTGCAACACACCTTTTGGTGGGTCAGCATAGGCGTATATAGTTTTTACATAATACAAATGGTCTTTGGCATCTGGGAAGGCATCTTAATCAGCTCCCCTGTTGAAATGTCGGCGGTACATCGGTTTTATGGTCCTGTCATGGCACTTTCAGGCACCACGATGGCGATTGGCTTTTGTACTTATCTAGCCAACGTCATTTTGACCATTAAGTCCCCAGCAAGTGACTCAACCAATACTTCTGGCCATTAATCCGCCGTCAGCTTAAGTGGGAAGCGCAGTATCGTTTCATCCGTACCGCGCTGAAGACGAACTTGTAGTACTGCAGTTTCGCCATCTCCCAAGTCTATAGCGCGGCGATACACTCCAATCAGCCCATCCTGGATTGCTTGCACCCAAGGCATTGCGGAGCTACCTCTTAGTGACACTATTAAGTCCTGAACGGGCCTGCCATGCACTCCTGTCGCGATCACCACTATCTCCGACATCCCGGCAACCGGCGGACTGGGGTGAGTTTCAATTCGCACATTCGTCTCTCCCCAATGCTGAGAAGGAATCAAAGCCTGTTCATTATCTTTGCCACAACCAGCAAGGCTAGTTAAAACTATCAATAGTGCCAAGGACGGGAATGTTTTCATTATTTAGATATATCTGGTGCAATCGGCTGGTTTAAATTAATGCTGCCTATCATCTTCTGGTTCGTCTTGTTTCTCTTTATCGGAATCTAATCTGCCACCCGCAGAAGAGCCATACAAATGCACCATGTAATATACGAACGCCGCTGCTGCCGCGATATACAGCAAAGAGCCCAGGAAACCCGGGTCCTTTATCCAGTCTGTCCACTTCACCACGACCCCGGGTCGCAATCCCCAGAATGGAAAACTGAGGCCAACACCTACCAGCAATACGATCACAACCACTGCCGTGAACCAATAAGGCACTTTCAGTTGCGATTCCGGTATCTTCTCTACCAACTCCCAATCTTCCATCCCGCGTTTGTCCAGGCGCTCCTGGTCAGATGCATAGCCAAAATGATCTTCGCGAACCTCACCCCACTTAGATGCATCTTTTGTCAATTCCAATTTTTTATCCGGCTGTTCCATTGCATCCTCCTATTCAACAAAATGCTGAAATTTAAAGCGCCCCGTCCATCCATCACTCGAGTGAACCACAACTGCCAATGGATAGAGGCCTCGCTGCAATTTCGGTGATACGGAAAGGAAAATTGATGTTCGGCCGACGGATTCCATGTTTACCTTTCGTCCGCTCAGAGTGAAATCATCCTGTGGCAAGCCCTCTACCGCAACATCCAATTCAGTTGGGCGATATCGTTTGCTCGAAATTTCAATACGATAATCCCGTTCCGATTGACTGTGTTTCGCTTCAGAAAATCCTACAGATATGTGGTAAGGCTGGTATGACCAGACGCCCCATGCAAACATTGCCATTCCCAATATGGCAAATGGGATGATCCAGCGGAACCTGGACAGCAAGAGCATCGAATTGTCGCGCAACCTGCGGATTTTTCCATTTGTGCGTTGACCCAACTCGAATTTCAATAGCCCTACGCCACCTTTCTTTGCGTGCAATGTATTGCATGCATCAATGCAGTCACCGCAATTTATGCAGCTGTCATACATCTCGGTCTTGCGGGGATCCAGCTCAATAAAGCAGGTTGTCACGCAGTAATTACATTTTTCACACTCATCAGCCCGGCTTGAATCATAAAGTACATGCAGGGTTTCTTTGGTTTTGAACGAATGCTGCCAGACCTTGTACACGCAAGCAAAGCGGCACCAGAAATGCCGGAGCACTGCGATATCCAGAAGGATAATCAGCACCCATACGAAATATATCCAGTACAAAGACCCGGCCAATCTTGTGTCATCTTTGAAACTCAGGAATGACCAGACCACGTCAGGCGGATAGAAATACAACAAAGGCAGCAACGCAAAAAACATCGCCGCAACCAGAAACGACAGACCGAGCATCGTCCAGTTCAGCGCCTTGTTCTTCGCCGCCGCCACCTTGGGCGCCTCACCGGTCAGGCTGACTTCAGCACGCTTGCCCAGCAGCTTGTGCGTCATGTAATTAGCCCATTCCGCAAGGCTATTCTGCGGACACGCCCATCCGCAGAATACCGTTCCGGCAATTGAATAAAGTGCCACCAATGAGGTGGCTATCATTATCCACAAGCCGGTAACCAGGAAAAAGTCTGCGAACCATATTTGCCAGCCCAGCACCACCAGTGCCCCATTTTCCGGATCGATCCTGAAGAGTCCGGAAACCGGAATCAGCACCAGCAATATCAGGATTACGATTTGCAGGGCACGCCTTCTCCAGCGGTAGCTGCTAGCTCCTTTTTTCATCCCCAGATCGACAATCTTGATCGGTATGCTGGATAGAGTTTTGTTAATGCCGGAAGACATGAGGTCCTTTTAATACAGTACTTGTTGGATCAGGGAGCTGTACTTGTTTCCGCATCCAGAGGCGATATTCCATGCAGGCGCAAACGATACGATTCAGCCAGCTTTACATTGCCTGCTGATTCCTCTAGATGCCAGAGTGAGCGTAGCGCATTCACATGATTCGGAAATATTTTCAGAACCCGCTGCAATGCATCTCCTTCGCTCAATCCCTGCTGGGTAGCCTGCATACGTGACTGCATCATGCTATCAGCTAGCGCACTGGCAATCCAGTGGTCCTGGGGATTCGCCTGATAGGCCAACCAGATCAGATTGGTCGCCTTTTCCACGTCACCCTGAACGGATGTCGCCCATGCGCGTACCGTAAGTTCGGTTGAAACATAGGCACGACCGAATTTCCCCTTGTCACTCTCGCTTATTCCCAATATCTTCATCGCCTCTTCGGGGGCGGGGTGACGCTGCAACAGCCACAGCATCAATGAAGCCAAATTCACGCTTCCATCGTAGCGCGCTCGCGGCAATTTGAATTCGACATACGGAACCCACTCGTCTTGCAGCGGTCCTTTTGTTTCAACAATCGGGCCCCAATAACGTCCAAGCCATGTCCATGCACCTTCGCCACCAGTGCTCTGGCTTTGCAATTCTGCAGGCATCCTGCTCAAATTTTCCAGCAATGCTGATGCTCCGGCAAACTGCCCATTTGGACCAACCAATGCCAGGTGCATACCGTCCATGAATATCTGCGCATTGGGAAACACGCGCTGAAAACTGCGCATGACAACATTTAGTGATTGAATATCGAACTGGTTAAGCGCCAACCACTGGACAAATATGCCATCTGGATTAAGGTGGTCCCGAGCTCTTTTGAATTGCTGAACTGACAATAAAGAACCCATACCCGCCAAATCCGGGTGGAAAAGATCTCCCACTATGACGTCATACTGGCGCTGCGTTGTGTTTAGGTAATGCCGGGCATCGTCCCTCTGGACCTGGAGTTGATCCATGATGTTGTCATTTACTGGCGCAAACCAATGTTTCGCAGCGTAAATCGAGCCTCTGGATAATTCAACCGCACTGCGAACAAGTCCAGGAAATGGCTTTGATCCTGCCGCCGATATTCCGGTGCCCAAGCCGAGAAATAATATGCTGCGCGGATTCCGATGCAGCAACAATGCCAGTCTGGCTTGATCCATCTGGATCTCAACTGCAGCTGGATCGCTGGAGGCATCCATCCGCTGCAAATCGCTTAGCAATACGCGCTGCCCATCCTGCTGTTGCACCACGTGCGTTTGGGCTATCGCATCTTCATAATGGTAAATATCCTGGCTGCCGGCTTCGATTTTAGGCATCAGCTCATGCACCGGCGGCATGCTGCGCAAATACCAGGCCGCTATCAGCATGCATGGGAATATCAACCAGGGCCAGCGTGGCTTGACCCAGATTAGCCCCAGGCAGGCTATGGCAAGCCCTGCCAATGCAACCATGCCAAAACTGCCCACCACAGGTATCAAGACCAGACATCCGACGACAGCCCCGAAAGCCCCTCCCAGACAGTTTGCACCATAGAACCAGACTCCGCTTGGTTCAGCACTGCCGTAGCGATTTGCCAATATTGGCAGCCATGCTCCCAATGCCAAAGTGATGGGCAAGGTGAATACCCCGAGTATCAGTGCTTGTGAGGTGAGTGCACCAAAAAACGATTGGTAGTCGCTACGTTCCACCCATGCGGAAGTCGCTGGAAGTAGCCATAGGCCTATCAGAACGCCGATCCCGATGACTAGCGGTATCAGTTCTGTCATCGAGTGTTTCTTCAGACTTGGTAATAGCAGGCTGCCTAGCGCAATTCCGAGCAGGAATACAGCCAGAATCACCCCAAGGACATATTCGGTGCGAAGCATGACCATACCGTACAAACGAATCCAGCCGATCTCCAGCATTATGCTTCCGGCTCCAATGCCGGCATATATCAGCAATGCTTGCAGCGGGGGCCGTTGCAATCTGATTTCCGACTTGCTTGTCGCACCGGCAGTGAGTCGTGCACGTTTTGATATGACAAGCGCTGCACTGCCTGCAATCAATCCCAAAGCGGCTACAATTCTTATTGAGTCAGTCCAACCTAACGCAGGCAAGCTCCACAGGGGAAACAGCGCGCCGAAAACACCGCCTATCGTGTTGAAGCCATAGATTTTTGCTAGCGATATGGGCGTTTCTTCGACGAATTTGAGTATTAAAGCAAAGCCAACTCCCATTGCAAATGCGGGAATTACCAACAGACATAGCGCCTCAATTCCCTGCAACAGATACCATTGAACCAGCGATAGCTGAGCTGCCCAGCCCTCCATCCACCCGCTGGTAACATGCATCAGACCAGGCAACAGCAAAGCATATAGTGCAATTGCCATTTCCAGAATGGCGAAGATGTACAGCGGTTTCCCCCATCGTGGCGCCCACCGTGCGCCAGCCAGGCTTCCTGAACCCAGTCCGATCATATATGCCGTAACTGTCAGAACCACGCCGAATATGCTAACTCCAAACTGCATGGACAACATGCGGGACCATAGCACCTCGAGTGCCAGACTCGTTGCACCCGATAGGCAATACACGATCACCACCGACCAGCAAGCACCGAAAGAATTTCGGTGATTCTCACTAGGCAGGCTGACATGTGACATAAGTTAATTTGGTTATTTGAGTGCCAGATAATTTCAGGGCCTAGATGAACCGGCCCGGCACTTATAGTTTGTGCTCAGTTGAAATCAGAAAGGCCAGACTAGAATGGAAAGAACCATACGATTCCAACAACTGCATGAACTACTGCCAGTGTCATGCTGAGGCCAGCAAATATCATGTGCGCAGCAAATACCTGTTTTCCATACAGCCCCATTGCGATTCCCAGGCCGCCAGTGATCATTACCAAAGTAATCAGCACCACACCCAGCAAGAACATGATTCGCTGCTTGTCCTTGTCGGTGATCGCTTTTGCGCGCTCCGTATCCCTGTGCTGCTTGTTGAATTCCTGCAAGATCTGCGCTCCCTCGCCAGATTGGGAGCTTTCATCTGCTTGTGCAGCAGGTATGGTGCAAAACAACAGCATTGATATTGACAGAGCCGCTGCAAATAAGCGAAGAAAGGAAATATTGGAAATTGTCATTGTAGTTTGCTGCTTTGAATTTGATTTAATGATTGCGATCCGTCTCTGAACTATCGGAAGCATTCTCTCGACCCGCATTGCGCCATGCCAAGATAACCATTAGCACGAATGGCGCGAACACACCCATCAGCAGAAATATAAATATATACCATGGCGTTGAAATAGTGACATGCGCGAATCTGTAACTATCCACTTGCGCCTGCACGGATGATGTTCCAGCCATACCAAGAAACATCAATATTGCCCTTGCCCACATTTGATTCATCATAATTCCCCGATGCGTCGTTTATTTTTCCGCGCTTGATGCACAGCGAAATCCGTAGAAATCCGAAGCATAGTTAGGCCACGAATAATCTCGATGGTAAGTGGCCGTAGAGAATGGGTCTCCTTTCCAGGAGCCCCCCCTTAATACTTTATAGTTTCTGTTGACCGCTATCTGCTCTGATAGTTTCATTGCTCGATCTTGCTCGTTCTCTACCCGCGCAATCTTCCCCTTGAAGACTTCTTTCTCTGCGTCAGTGCCTTTGTATGGCAGGAAATCATCCTCCACCCATTCATCGACATTGCCAGCCATGTCATAGACGCCGTACGGACTGACGCCTTTGTTATAGGTGTTTACATTCGTTGCCGAACCGACATTGTAGTAAGTGTTCAATCGAGCCGGATCCATTTCATTTCCCCACGGCCAACGTCTGCCATCAGTCCCTCGTGCCGCCTTTTCCCATTCAGCCTCAGTTGGCAACCGCTTACCTGCCCATTTTGCATAGGCCGATGCGTCATACCAGTTGACCATGGTCACTGGATATTGCAAAGCATCTGTCGGTATCTTCCCGTCTTTCCAGTCCAGGGGTGGCCGATGACCTGTTGCAGCGATAAATCTTGCATACTGTGCATTGGTCACCAGATATTTGTCGATACGGAATGCTGGCAGTTCGACTACGTGCTGCGGATGCGAGGCTGCGTCGGCATTCTTGAGATTGGTACCCATCAGGAATTTGCCTGCCGGAATGGTCACCATGCTATCCAGCTCTTGCCACTGCTCTTTGGTCAGCAATGACTCAGCCTCTGCCGCTGAATATCCGACTGCTTCGTTTTTCCTTTTCTCATTTTCCTCATGCAAGGCTATATCTTCCCCTGCTGCGCGGATACGGGCAGATTCTTCCTTCAGATCATAAGTTGCCAAGGCGCGCATCTCGCCCATGCGTATCGAACCCAGTTTGACAACGTGCAAACTTCCGCCCACCACCACCAGCGTTATGCATGTGACGATGGTAGCTGTTAGATATCTCTTCTTTCGTTGCAAGTCCGCCGGATTTTGTTCGGCTTGTTTCTTCATAAAGGGCATTACGATTCCCTTTCAGTTGCAGGCCGCCTGTCTTCTTGCGAGACTTTTGCTGAGCGACCGTACACTCCCTTGATCATCACTTCGCCGAGAATGCCGCCCATAGCCGCAGATTCGATTGCAAGGATTACATACAAACCCCACCAACCTACAGGGTTCAAAATGCTGCCATGCGGGATACCGGTGACATACGCTATTTCTGCGTAACTTATGCTTCGCACTATCAATGGCGGGAGATAGCACAGCCATTTCCCACCCATACCGAAGATTCTGGTTACCAACAGGCCGGAAAGGAATGGGACCACAAACAGATCCACACCCCATGCAAAACTGAATGTGGACAATCCAGAAAATAATTCTATTTTTACGCCAAGCAGCTTATCGGCAATATGAATAAATGCCACTCCCGCCAGTAGCGCCACCATGCCAGTAAGGTATTTGTGCCTCATTTTCCCGGTTCCTTGCCTGTCAGCTTTTCGTACTCCATTTTCCTGGTTTGCTCAAGATACCAATCTTTGACTTTCAAACTAGCCAAATATTTGGCCAGCACACGTCGCTCCTCGTCAGGCAAAGCGGCATAGGATGGCATTTGATATTCTTTTTTCAGTCGTGAAGGTATGACTGACTGAGGATTGCGAGATGACAGGTAATCATATAGCCAAGACTCGGTGCGCAGCGTACCAATGCCATCCAGTATGGGAGCCGGCACGGACTCCATCATGTTTTTTAAAGTCCAGAGGCTGTGGCAGTTTTTGCAATCCTGGCTGCGATATATATCCATCGCCTTTTCTGCGACTTCCTGCGTTGCCGTACTGTAATATGGAATTTCCCGATCATGCGGGCCTTCCACATGCAGGATCGAGTGCAACATTCCGCCAGCGACGACCAGGCCGATCAGGGCCAGAACGGCTTTTTCTCCCCGCCTCATGCCTTTAACTTATGGTCTTGCGCTTCTTGCGCCAGGAAACGATTGCGGCTCTCAATTTGAGCTTTAATCACTGTACGGCTCTTTGCAAATTCTTCAGGCGTCATTTTGTCCTGGTCTTTTTCATCAAAGAGAACGTATTTGATATCCTCATCGAATTGCTCGTTATTCATGCCCCAGCGTATCCAGTACACCACTGCCATGATAATCACCGCTCCGATGATCAGCCACAGGTAGATGGTCCAGCCATCCGGAAGATTTTCAATGAAGTTCGCCATAATATACTCCCACCATAATTAATCAGAAAAGGTAACCGCCCAGCATTTGTACCGCGCCCATCACTATCGCGGCGACCACGCCTACGATAATAGCTGAAAACATAAAACGCTCTCCCGTTCTCATTTTTTGTGGGCGGTTCTTGCTAAACATAAATGCTATGACAATCGCAGAGAACACCACTATGCCAATCAGCAAAAAAACGAATATCCACTCACTGAATTGCTGGCTACGCATCCCCTCGATGCTGAGATCGAGCTTTGGGGAGATTTCAGAGCTTACTTGGGATGTTTGCAGGTGTGAGACCTGAAAATTAGAGATTGAAATCGCTGACTCCTAAACTAATTGAATTTTAGCTTAACAGTATACCCCGGCCAAGACCGGGGCGCTTACTGTTACGAATTCAAAAGGAGTTATTTCTTCTATGGCAAACGGCAACGGTTAGCAAGCTAGTACGCACCTACACCATGGTCCAAATGCTGCCTTCTTGAAGTAGTCGAGATTCCTTTAGCGCAGCAAATCTTATTGCAGCCGCTTTTGACCAGTTATTGCTATTACTTCTTTATCTTGTCAATAAAGAAACTGTAAAAAGTCGGGGCCAAAAGAGCCACGAGAATTATTCCAAAAAGCACGCCTGGGCCGTAGTCGATTTCTATCATTCTTTTCTCCGAAATTTGGGTTAACAAAACCGGATTGGCGAATACGTACGCCAATCCGATACTAGTTAATCATCATTAGTGATGCTTGGGCTGCCAAGTTGATGGAGGCAATCTCTTGATCAGGATGATCACCATCGTGAAGAAATATATTACATAGAATATATCGATGGTGTAACCCTTGTCCCACCAAGGCTGCTTTCTTTCCGGCGTTCCGTCGGCTTTTAAATTGCCTTCAAAGTTTGCCATAACAACATGATCACCCACCACGTTGTACTCTTCCAAGTCAGCGCCTTTGGCTTCCAGAGCTTCGATTTCCGGCTTGATGAGGCGCAGGTCGTTCATTGTCAAAGGGTGACGCTCTAGCAGAGCATCATATTTACCCCCAACATTCATCTGAACGATCTTCTTCATCGCAGCTTCGTCATCCTGAATAGCCATGACTTCAGGCGTATTCATTGCCTTGACATAACCCGCATAGATAGCCGCTGTCGGGCGCTGTCCCCACAATGGGAATGTGATCGCAAATGCGGTCAACACGGTCAGCGCAACCAGCAATACCACCGGCATGGGCATACGATGATTATCTTCCGTTATTCCGCCGAGGTCCTCTTTCTCCCACAGCGCTTTGTCTGCCTCATTCGTCGCCGCATCAACCATCGTGACTAAGGGACTATTAAAATTCCATGACATTTGGTATCTCCTCGTTACTTAAGACTCAACATGAAGTCGATCAGGCTGCGGATATCGGAATCGCTCGCATAGCTAGGAACCTCCGGCGGATTCACACTCTTGCCTTCACGGTAATCGTTGTAATCAGCACGCCATTTGTCATAGTCGATCTTCTTGCCCGAAGCATCCTTCTCGCCCCACAGGTAGTCAAAACGCGGCATGATGGAATGCGGCTGAACCAGGCGCGGATTGAAGAAGTGCATCATCATCCACTCTTTGGAAGAGTTGCGCGATCCTACATGCAGCAAGTCCGGAGCCTTGCGGTCAGAACCGAATGCAGTTGGCGATTCACCGTTGAAGTCACCCAGCATCGGTGGTGCGCCAAAGACTTGCCAGTCCTGCGTTTCTTCTGGAAGCAGTGTATGACACCACCAGCAGCCTTCACGCACGAACATCGTCTTGCCCTTACCAGCCTCAGAGATGTCTTCATCCTTGGATACACGCATCACATCAGCAGGAGTCCAGCCCTTGGTTGTAGTCAGGTCTTCAATGTAATCCAGTTCCTTCCCATTGAAAGATCCCTTGTTCAAGGCAAAGACCGCGCCCTGATCCTTCTTGGCATCTGTGATATGCCCCTGCTCGACGCTCAACTCCTGTACGCCTTCACCCAGAATGCGAGGATGCAGGATACCCGCCGGGAACGGCGTTCCCGGTTGGTACACGTACACAGACATTGCTGCCGGCAAAGGCTTGCCCGATTTCGGATCGACTCTCAGAGTGATCTCATCCGGCTTGTTTTTCCCCTGCAGAAACGGGTCGTCCAGGTTGAAGCCGGTCTCATGTCCAACGGACAATTGCTTGGCAAGTGCGATTTGCGTCGATGCCACGCTGGCGATATTGATACTTGGCCACAACAATGTAATACACATCGAGCCGGCCAGCGCACCAGCGAATAGCCTCGATCCGATCTTATACTCCCTAAATCCAGCCATGCTTAATCTCCCTAAATTTTACACAGGCTAATATTAGCGCTCGTATCCCAGTTCATGAGGCATACGACCCTCAGGAACAACGGTTCCTTTACGCGCTGTCATCCACATGTTGTACAGCCACAGTATGTTGCCCACGAACACCAAGGTACCGCCGATCCAGCGGGCGATCATGTATGGGTGCTCAGCAATTACCACGTCGATGTACGGAACTTCGTAGATCTTGCCTGCGCCTTGAATCAGGCCGGCAATGGTCATGGAAACCCAGTAGATGGTGAAGCCGATCAACAGCAGCCAGAAATGCATATTGGCCAGTGTCAGGGAGTAAAGTTTGCGCTTCATGATGGTCTGCAGACCCAGATAAACCGCAGCAGACTCCAGGAATGTCGAGAAACCAAGCAATGCGAGGTGCGCGTGAGCCACGATCCAGCCCGTACCATGGATATACCAGTTAATCGCACGGGTTTGCTGGAAGCCGCCTTGCATGTTCAATGGAATAGCCATCAAGCAGCCCGTAATGGTGAAGCGAACTTCGATGTTCTCGACGAACATGTACCATTTACCCTTCATCGTCAGCATGATGTTCGAAACGAATGCGATGGCAGGCACCAGAATCAGCACACCTTCAACCGAGGCAAACGATTTCAACCACTCAGGCAGCGGAGCGGACATCAGATGGTGAGCAGCAGGTGTCGAATAGAACACAACCACGGACCAGAAGTGCAAGTGGCCGATACGGTGTGAGTACAGCGGATTGCCGGTAACTTTCGGAATGGTGTAGTAAGCGATCGCAGCAGCCACCGGAGTGATCCAGAGACCCAGAACGTTGTGCGCGAACCACCAAGTCAGATATGCCTCGGTCAGACCAGTCAAGTGGAAGAACTCGGGAGAGTTACCCACCAGGAACACGATGATCACCATGAAAACCGCTGCCGCAAAGAACCAGTTGGTTGTGTAGATACCCTGCGTGCGGCGATTCAGGATCGTCATCCAGACGTTGGTTGCAAGAGGAATAAACACAAAGAAGGCCAGATACAAGTCAACCGGCCACGGGAAGTCAGAGTATTCGCGACCGGATGTGATCCCCGCCCACAAAACCGTCAGACCAAGCGTCAGCCCCAGGTTCCAGAACAGGCAATTCCACAAACCGAGCTTCTCAGACCACAGCTTGGTATTTCCGAGCGCTGGCGTGATGTACATCATGGCCATCGCGAACGCCATTGAGATCCAACCGAAAATAACGGCCATCACGTGCACCTGACGCATATGACCGAAGGCGAAATAGATATTTCCAGTCACAAAGTCCGGGAACGCAAGCTTGGCAGCATTGAACGAACCCAGTCCGGTACCGATGACGAACCAGATAATTGAAGAAAATCCGAAGAACACCGCCGCCGAACCGGCCGGTATGTCTTCGTTCTTGGCAAACAGATATTTCAACATGCTTCTCCCCCTCAACTCAAATGAACACTATAAATTAGTGACGATCACCACCATCGCTGTCTTCATGTGGGACAAGTATGTACCACGATAGCAACATGCTCGAAAACGCCAACAGCACCCCCAGTGATCCCGCAATCAAAGCCATAGCCAACCCCCTATTAATTAATGTCTATACCGAAAGTATCTTGACGGACCGCGCTTCAGCTCAGGCAGCGCCAGTCTCAAGCTTGTAATGACGATTCAAGCCTACGTAGAGAATTCCACAGAAAGCAATTCCGAATACGATCATCGCCCAATCAATAAACCCGGTAAAAGTCGACGGATCATAAGCAGTCCAAGCCGCACCGCCCCAGTTTGCAAAACCCCCACGCCCCATCAGACACATCAAAGCCGCACCAAACACGCTGCCATTCCCCATTCCCGTCAACATCCCGCTTACGAGAATTAGCCAGATGGATAGAGATTTCGTCTCGTTCTTTGTACTCATGACCCCCCCTAAGTTTATGAAAAACAACACTTCGATTCACAAAACAAATTCAATACTTCTTTCGCAACACAATTTGGACGCCATCACCTAGCGCCCTTAACAATTCACAAGCAAACTAATCTATAAAAACAATGGCTTAGTTTAAATCGGCCAGCAACGGTTCTTACATGCATAGTTACTTTTGCCGGATGTTAAATAGCATTCCCTCTACTTGTCAAGGGAATTGTAGCCACACCAAGCCTTTTAGTGAGATTTACTCGAAATTGACGATAATTTAACGTAAATTTAACGTAAATTAGGACTAATAACACTATTGCCTCAGGGATTTCTTGGTGCTACTATCGCGCCGTCCTGAAAGGTTGTTTTTGCAGACGGATTGGATCTATAACCATAATTGACCAAGGAGAAACAAATGCTTGAACCAGATACAACAACTGCCGAAGTTATTTATATGTACGTTGGCATATTCGTGTTTTTATTCGGCTTGGCTTTTATCGTTTTGAAAAAACATTCCTGAAATGTAACTTGCGGTACAGGGGATGAATTGGTTTTGGCCTGCAGCAAGTGTGGGTATTTAATAATCTAGGGGGGAGGAGCACATGCGTATGTTATCGAAATTGGCAATGGCGTGCTGGGGTGCGGTCGCCATGCTGGCTTTTTCAGGAGCGAGTTTTGCTGAAGCTGGTGGAGTCACCGTTAATGTAACAAATGGTAAGAACATTTACGAAAATGGCAAACCAGGTGTCAATGGCCAGCCGGACGTTCCTGCATGTGCCGTATGTCATGGCGACAAGGCAATGGGCAATGACGGGATGGGCGCCCCAAGATTGGCCAATATCGGATACGTATATATCGTCAAGCAGCTGACGAACTTCGCTGAAGACAAGCGCATGGACGTAACAATGATGCAGATGAACGGCATCGCAAAATCATTGACCGAACAGGATCGTCGCGACCTGGCTGCATATGAGAACAGCTTCCCGCATCAAACCGAACTTTCCGACCTCAAACAACTTAAGGCCGATGGCACAAAAGTTGGTGAGATATACAAGGGCGAGAAGCTGGTTCAATATGGCGAAGAAGGCAGAATTTCCGCATGCGTAACCTGCCATGGTTATAATGGTCGTGGTGCCGATCCCGTTTATCCCAAGATCGGTGAGCAGAAATATGTATACTTGGTCAATCAGCTGACGCACTGGCGCGATGCTTCCAGAACAAATGATCCAATGGGTCAAATGCGCGCAATTGCAAAGAACCTGACTGACGACGACATACAAAACGTTGCAGCCTACTTGTCGCAAGCACCCGACAGCTCTGCAGGGGACGGCATGCAAATTGGCAACCAGACAGTTTTGAAAAATATTAAAGTCGTAAAGTAAGCATTCTGTTGTAATTTGATTCTTTCAGCGTCAGAAATCCTGGCGCTGAAAACCAAAGGGGTACTGATCGTCATTGATCAGTACTTTTTATTTTGAATTTTCGTAAAGCATTGCGTCGCATATTCATTTCATACAGCGGTAGGATTGGAGATAAATGAAAAATGGCATGAAAAAAGGAGAAAAGATCCTTTTTGGCTTCATTGGATTTCTTGTGGTCGTTACCGTCATCAACTTTACCGTGCTCGAGTCGATCAGGCGGCATTCTGCCAGACCGATGTTTCCAATCCTGACGCATTTCGAATTCACCCAGGAAGGCAAACAGGGTTACGAGATATATCAGCACAGTGAATGCTACACCTGTCACCGGGCCGTCGGCAGCGGTACCAGCATGGGCGTGAGCCTGGACGGGCTTGGCTCCAAGCATGATGTCAATTACTTTTACAATTTCCTGAAAACGCCGGAAGCGGTGTATGGCGCCAAAACCATGGATCACGGCGCTCCACCCAAGGATGCCGCATATGTATCTGCTCTTCCGGATTCGGACTTGCGTGCGATGGCAGTATTCTTGTCTGAGCTGAAGGCTGATCAAGGATCGTCTTCGTCTTTCGAGCCGCCCCAGGGTGATTCGAGTTTTATTGATTCTATGGTTGATATGTGGACGCCAGACGGCTGGAGGACACAGTTCAAGGATATTCGCGATTGGATGAAATCAAAAGAGGAGCAACATGAAGGAAAGCATTGAACACAGCGCAGCTGAGCGCGAAGATTTTACCCGCTACGTTTTATGGTTCGTCTATGCCTGCATCATATACAGCATCATCGGCTTTTCCTGGGGCGCGATCATGGGTGGGGTTCCGGCTTTCCGGTATTTTGTGGATTACAGCGCGCACGGTCGTTTGATCACTCTGGCACATGGACACATCAACCTGCTGGGATGGGTCGAGATGGCGATCTTCGCCGCTTTGTACTACGTCGTGCCAACGGTTTCCCGCCGTCAGATATACAGCCTGCGCCTGGTGAAGATCCATTTCTGGATGCATAACTTCGGCCTGATCGGCATGGTAGTCTTTTTCCTTGCAGCCGGTCTGATCGGCGGCCTCAGCACAGGCGACAATACGGAAAGCGTAGTCAAGCATTTGATGGCCTTCGTCGGCATATTCGGGATGCTGGTGCTCACGGCCAATATCATCTGGGGCTACAACCTCTACAAGACGACCAAGGCCGGGTGGCAAAAGAAGGCATGAAGATGCGGAAGTTCCTGTCGATATGCTTCGGGATAGCGCTGTTAAGCGGTTGCGAACAGCATCTGTCAGCCGGCTTTGAAGTTGGCATGAAGGCACCGAGTCTGCCTACCAAAACCTTGGCCGACGGAGATGGGAACTTCAGCAAAGTCACAACATACCGCCAGCCCGATTCCCGCATGTACCAATATTCCGTTGACAAGGCACTGTTGATGGGAAAACCGATCGTGCTGGAGTTCGCCACGCCCGGTCATTGCACCAATTGCGACCAGCAGCTGCAAATGCTGAAAGGTGTCATGGATGAATATCAGGACCGGATGATATTCATCCACATTGACCAATATGCCAATCCCCAGGCATATAAAGCCTACAGGGTCATGGGTGACCCGTGGACCTTCATCATCGACAAACACGGTGTCGTTCAATTCGAACAGGCCGGAAGGATGTTGCTTGGCGAGATGAACAGTGCGATACAGCATGTCTTGTAGGGCGGGCAGCAAATCGACAAGAATATGGCAGGAAAGTTATGACAGATAAGATGCAATTCGATCTGGTACAGGATCGTAAAGGGATGTTGTGGGATCTGATGCTTTATGTTCCAACGGTGGTTGCGCTTGCATCGATAGCAGCAAGTTTCTGGTATGGCGATGACCACAATATGGGTTATTTGTTTTTCTTCCTGACCTGCTTCTTCTTTATCGCCGGATTCAATCGGATATTCAAGACCAGATTGATGCTTTTGCCTTCCGCACCGGTAACTCTCAAGATAGGCGACCAAACTCTCGGTTTGATCCAGAAGAACGGGGAGCAAGTGAATCTGGTAAAGGAGCTGCGCTACTACGCCGATTACTCGGGGAAATCCTTTGGTATTACCGGCCTGGATGGCGGCGGCAAACGTTTGCAGTTCGTATTCCACAAAGGGCAGTTTCCGACAGCCGAAAAATTCGACTCCGTGCAAAAGATATTCAAGACCCAGCTCGGCAATTAAGCACCGCTGTCGGCTTTCTCAACGACAGCAAGGGCTGTCGACCCACTCTCTACCTGCTGTTATTTCCGGCTTTTTGCGTGCGCCGGACGGAATGCCTTGCACTGTTCCGGATCGGATTCCAGATATGCACCTTCGATCAGGTCGATGCAATAGGGAATGGCCGGAAACACCGCATTCAGGCAATCGTCGATGGCGGACGGCTTGCCGGGCAGATTCACGATCAGGCTTTTGCCGCGTATGCCTGCGGTCTGCCGCGACAGGATCGCGGTGGGCACGAACTTCAGCGAAGCGGTCCGCATCAGCTCGCCGAATCCCGGCATCATCTTCTCGCACACTGCCTCGGTCGCTTCCGGCGTGACGTCGCGCAATGCCGGACCGGTGCCGCCGGTGGTGACGATGAGGCTGCAGCCTTCCTCGTCGCTTAACCGACATAACGCCGCTTCGATTTCTGCCTGTTCGTCAGGGATCACCAACGGCACCGCCTCCCACGGACTGCTCAGCACGCGCGTGAACCATGCCTGGATCGCCGGGCCGCCCTTGTCTTCGTATTCCCCGCGACTGGCGCGGTCGGAAACCGTCACGATACCGATGCGTGCTTTCATCACCATTCTCCGCCTGCTTCCTGTTGATATGCCGTACCGTCCAGCAACTGCACCGTCACCAAACTGCCCGCAGCCAGCCCCTTGCTCTGCGGCGGAACGACCAGCAGACCTTCCGCTTTGGACATGGACGCCAATATGCCGCTTCCCTGTGCACCCGTTGAAGTCGCCGTATAGCCCCCCTCTTCCCGGCTCAACATCACCCGGACGAATTCGGTGCGACTATGCTTGTGCTTCACCTCATGCGTCAGCCGCGCCTCGACAGTGCGACGATAGATCGATGCATGCCCCATCATGCGGCGCAGCGCGGGCAATACGAATTGCTCGAAGCACACCATGCTCGAAACCGGATTGCCCGGCAAGCCAAAAACAAATGACTCAGCCGTGGCGCCGAACGCCATCGGGTGCCCCGGCTTCATCTCCACTCGCCAGAATCTCATCTGCACACCCAGCGCCTCCAGCGTCGGGCGCACATAGTCATGCACGCCGACCGAGGTGCCGCCGGAGACCAACAACGCATCGAACTGCAAGCCTTCCTGCAGGTAGAGGCGCAATTCTTCCGGCTTGTCGCGTGCGATGCCGAGCAGCGTGGGCTGCACGCCCAGCGCCTGCACTTGCGCCATCAGCGCGTAGCTGTTTGCGTCGGGAATCTTGTTGGCGTCAAACGGATCGTTCAGCCCTTCCAGTTCGTCACCGGTGGAAAGGATCGCCACGCGCGGCTGGCGATACACCTGTACCGAACTGCGTTTCACCATCGCCAGCATGCCAACGGCACCCGGCGTGAGTTCCGTTCCCTTCACCAGCACCACCTCGCCATTGCGCATGCCTTCGCCTTTAGGACGGATGTCATTGTCGGGCTTGACCGGTACATTGATCTGCACCCGCGCATCCGACACTGACTGTGTATCCTCGACACGTATCACCGCATCCGCTCCCGGTGGCACCGGCGCGCCGGTCATGATGCGCGTGCACTGCCCTGCCTGGACAGTCTTGCGCGGCATATCGCCCGCCTTGATATCCTCGATGATCTCCAGTGTGGCTGGAGCTTTCGCCACATCCGCACTGCGCAAGGCAAAACCATCCATCGCCGACACGTCATAAGGTGGCTGGTCGCGGTTGGCCCGCACGTCTTCCGCAAGCACCCGCCCCAGACATTGCTCCAGAGCGACATTTTCCGTGCCCAATTGTCCTACCGCTTCGATGACGCATCGCTGCGCTGCTGTCACTGTCAGATGCTCCACCTGCACTCCTGTACCGTTCGTCGAAAAATCAATGATCAGAATACAACCTTGCCTGCAAGCCAACAGATACGGACACCTTCAAATACATACATTGCAGATCGGCGATATTCGGCCTTCTTCATGCATACACCTTGAAGATCGCCTATCGACGGCAATTGTAAGGTATGCATCTTGAAAGTCATTTCTGCGCCGCCTGAAAATCCTCCGGCGTATCCAGGTCGAAGAAACTGCGCAGCTGCGGATCGGCACCACGCAATTCCGCCTCGCTCACATAACGCACATCCAGCTTCTCCAACGAGCCACGCAGACTCCTGTCTCCTGCCGCAAGATTTGCGCGCATCGTCTGCAACGTATTCGTCGCATAAAATGCAGCCAGCGGCTGGGGATGGCCAGCGACCATCGGCACGACCGCCTGATGCCCGGCACGATGACCCGCAAGCTGCAAAACCACTGCCGGCGTCACGAACGGCATGTCGCATGCCACCGCAAATATCCACTGCGTCTGGGCCTGCGCCAGCCCAGCGATCAACCCGGCCAGCGGCCCGCCCGCCTCTTGTTCGTCGCAGACCTGCTGCACTGCCACACCGGTGCGCGGCTGGCGCACGCTGAGAATCACCTTGGGAAATACCTGCTGCATGGTTGCAGTCACGCGATCCAGCAGTGTCTTGCCATCCAGTTGCAGCGCCGCCTTGTCCTGCCCCATGCGGCGCGAATCGCCGCCGGCGAGGATCAGCGCGGTGCAATCCTCGATCATTGTGCCGCCCGGCGCAGGATGAAATCGACGATGCCGCCCACATCCTCCAACCCAAAATGCGGCAGTTGCGGATACACCTCGTCCATATCGGTGACCATGGCGATCAGCCCGTCCTCGATGGCGCAACGCGGCGGCTGGTCGCAAGCACGACGCAGCACTTCGATCTTCGCACCCGGTGCATGCGAAAAACCTTCCGCCAGTACCAGGTCAGCCTCACCCAGAAAGCGTTGTGCCAACTGTTCCGGTTCGCGCCGTACCTTGGCATCCGCCACCAGTTGCAGCGCATCGCGTGTGAGCAGCATGCTCATCACCGCCCCGGCCTCCTTGTAACGGAAACTGTCCTTGCCCGGCGTATCCAGCTCGACCTTGTGATGCGCATGCTTGATGGTGGCGACCTTGACGCCGCGCAAACACAGCTCGCGGATGAGTTTTTCCAGCAGAGTGGTTTTGCCGGAGCCGGAATGACCGACGATGCTGAACACCTTTGGCGCTGGTTTCGATACGGCACTCATGGATGCGGCGTCACCCAGGAATCGCCCTGCGGCGTGATCTCTTTCTTCCAGATCGGCACGCGCTGCTTCAGTTCGTCTATCATCCAGCGGCAACCATCGAATGCGGCAGCACGATGTTCTGCTCCCGCAGCAATGAACACGATGTTGTCACCGCCTTTTACCGTGCCGATGCGATGCACGATGCGCGCATCGAGCAGCTTGAATCTTTCAATGGCCTCACTGCGCAACTTGTTCATCTCGGCCAGTGCCATGCTGCCGTAGGCGTCGAAGCTGATCTCACTGACGCTGCGGCCTTCGGAGAAATCGCGCGCGCAGCCGAGGAAGGTGGCGATGCCGCCCATGCGTTTCGAGCTGGCTTTCAAAGCCCTGATCTCTTCGTCCTGCGAGAAGTCGGCTGCCTGGATACGGACCGGTTCGGTCATCGCTTAACCCCCGGAGAATTTCGCCATGAAGGCGATCTCGTCGTTGTCTTGCAGTGCCATCTGTTTGTCGTGAACCTGGTTCTGGTTCACGGCAATGAAGCTGACGATGCTGAATGCACCCGGATTCTGGGCACCGAGGTGAGCGATGACGTCATGCAAGGTCATGCCCTGGGTGAATTCGACTTGCGTCTCGCGAGTCTGCATGCGGTCCGCGACCGGGCCGAAGAACAGCACCGTGATCATTTGGTATCTCCGCGTTTCCATACGCCGCTTTTGCCGCCGCGCTTCTCTTCCAGTTGCACGCACTCGATGCGCATGCCACGGTCGATGGCCTTGCACATGTCATAGATGGTGAGCAGCGCCACATTGGCAGCGGTCAGCGCTTCCATCTCGACACCGGTCTGGCCGACGCAACTGGTGGTGGCAAGCACCTTGATGCCGACGCAACCCTGCGCATCCGGCTCGTTGATCTCGCCGAACTCGATCTCCACGCCGGACAGCGCGATGGAGTGGCACATCGGGATGATGTCCGGCGTGCGCTTGGCCGCCATCACCGCGCCGACATCGGCCACCGTCAATACATCGCCCTTGGCGATCTGGCCACTGCGGATGCGCTGCAGTGTGGCAGCCTGCATGCGCAGCACGCCGCTGGCGATGGCGACGCGCCGGGTGTCGGATTTGGCCGACACATCCACCATGCGCGCGCGGCCTGAGTCGGAGAAGTGGGTCAGTTTGTCTGTCATGAGTTCACCCGCCTTTCCGCAGTTATATCACCACAAGTCCGGCAGGCCGGATCTTTGCTCAGCGAGCTGCGCAGGATGTTCATGTCCAGTGCGTTGATGGACAGCAGCTTGCCGCTCAGGCCACGATCGATTCCCATCAGCAGCTTTAGTGCCTCTGCGGCCTGCAGCGTACCGATGATGCCGACCAGCGGCGCGAAAACGCCAGTGGTGGCGCAGCGCAGCTCTTCCGCTTCGCTGTCTTCGGGAAACAGGCAGTTGTAACAAGGTGCGTCGTCATTCCGGTAGTCGAACACGGCGACCTGGCCGTGGAACTGGATGGCCGCGCCCGATACCAGCGGCTTGCGCTGCGCCAGGCACGCGCGGTTGACCGCGTACCTTGTTTCAAAGTTGTCGCTGCAATCCAGCACCACGTCGGCCTGTGCAATCAATTCGCCCAACTGCGCTTCGTCGGCGCGGATCGCCAGCGCGACGCACTCCACCTCGGGATTGATCTCGTGCAGTGCGCTTTGCGCCGAAACGACCTTGGGCTGGCCGACCGTGCCGGTGCGGTGGATGATCTGGCGCTGCAGGTTGCTGAAGTCCACGCTGTCGTGGTCGCACAGGGTGAGCTTGCCGACACCGCTGGACGCCAGATACAGCGCGGCAGGCGAACCCAGCCCGCCGACTCCGATGATCAGCGCGCAGCTGCCGAGCAGGCGCTGTTGCCCTTCGATGCCGATCTCCTGCAGCAGGATGTGGCGGCTGTAGCGGAGGAGTTGTTGGTCGTCCATATGAGTTGGTTGTTATCCGCCGATATACGACATTTCGACTTTTCCGACATGCCCGGTCGCCTCGTGGCGCAGCAGCGAATAGCGGTCGGTGCGCCGGCCCCAGCGGTCCGCGATCAGATCGGCAAGAACCCGGTCTCCGGCTCCCCGGCGCAGCGGAGTGCGCAAATCGAGTCCTTCATTGGCGAACAGGCAGGTATACAGCTTGCCGTCGGTGGATAGCCGGGCGCGGGTGCATTCCTGGCAAAATGCCTGTGTGACCGAAGCGATCACGCCGATCTCGCCGCCGCCATCCGCATAGCGCCAGCGTTCCGCCACTTCACCGCTGTAAGCGGGATCGATCTGCTCCAGCGGATACGCCTGCACCAGACGGTCGAGTATCTCCTGCGCGGGAACGACATCGTCCATGCGCCAGCCGTTGGTGCAGCCGACATCCATGAATTCGATGTAGCGCAACACGATGCCGGCATGACGAAAATGTGCGGCCATCGGCACGATCTCATGCTCGTTCACGCCGCGCTTGACCACCATGTTGATCTTGAGCTGGCCCAGACCGGCAGCCTGTGCCGCTTCGATCCCCTCCAGCACGACGCCCACGGCGACATCCGTGTCGCTCATGCGGCGGAAGGTGGCATCGCTCAAACTGTCGAGGCTGACCGTCACGCGGCTCAGTCCGGCTGTTTTCAGGTCCTTTGCCTTGCGCGCCAGCAGAACGGCATTGGTGGTCAGCGCGATCTCCAGCGGCTCGCCCGTTAGGGTTTGCAGACCGGCGAGCTTCTCGATGAGTCGTTCGATGCCGCGCCGCAGCAGAGGTTCGCCGCCGGTCAGGCGGATCTTTTTCACACCCAGCTTGATGAACTGGCGCACGACGCGTTCGATCTCTTCGAAAGTCAGCAATTCCGCTCGCGGCAGGAACGTGTGGCTCTCGTCGAATATCTCGCGCGGCATGCAGTAGGTGCAGCGGAGATTGCAACGGTCCGTCACGGAGATGCGCAAGTCGCGCAACGGGCGCTGCAGGCTGTCCAGCGATGTGGACGAATGATCGCGGGCATCGTTCATGGCGCGGTCATCCAGCAGCGCCGGTTGCCGCCCCACAGTGACGATGCGAATGATGCGATTGCTCATGGTGATCTGGATACGGCTGGCCAGACTGTCAGACGTGCGGATCTGGCCGTTACTTGAATGCCGTTCTCTATCCTCTATCGTTCAACTGCCCGGGAGGATCTGACTTCATCCCGTCCTTGAAGCCCTTGACCGCCCCGCCCAGATCGCTGCCGACGCTGCGCAGTTTCTTGGTCCCGAAGATCAGCACCACTGCCAACAATACGATCAACCAATGCCAAATGCTGAATGAACCCATCTCTCTCTCCTGGCAAACCACTCTGTAACCAACTTGACCGCAACTTTCCCTGAATCAGGTGTTCTGCACCACGATCTTGGGGAAAGCCGCACTATGATCCTGCGCCATTTCGGCGACCTTGACCGCGACGCGCCGTGCGATCTGCTTATAAGACTTGGCGAGGTTGCCCTCGGGATCGGCCACCACTGTCGGCCTGCCGGAATCGGCCTGTTCGCGGATGCGGATATCCAGCGGCAAGCCGCCGAGGAACTCCACGTTGTAATCGGCACACATCTTCTCGCCGCCGCCCGCGCCGAAGATGTGTTCTTCGTGTCCGCACTTGGAGCAGATATGCGTGCTCATGTTCTCCACGATGCCGATGATCTTCACGTCCACCTTCTCGAACATCTTCAGGCCTTTTTTCGCATCCAGCAAAGCGATGTCCTGCGGCGTAGTGACGATCACCGCGCCCGTGACCGGCACTTTTTGCGCCAAGGTGAGCTGGATGTCGCCCGTGCCCGGCGGCAGGTCGATCACCAGATAATCCAGATTGTCCCAGCGGGTCTGGCGCAGCAACTGTTCCAGTGCCTGTGTCACCATGGGACCGCGCCAGACCATCGGCGCATCGTCGCCTTCGATCATGAAGCCGATGGACATGGCCTGTATCCCATGTCCTTCCATGGCCTCCATCGACTTGCCATCCTTGGAGACCGGACGGCCGCTGATTCCCAGCATGGTTGGCTGTGACGGCCCATAGATGTCGGCATCCAGGATACCCACACGGGCACCTTCGGCCGCCAGCGCCAATGCCAGATTCACTGCAGTGGTGCTCTTGCCCACGCCGCCCTTGCCGCTCGCCACGGCGATGATGTTCTTGACGCCATCGACCAGCTTGACTCCGCGCTGCACGGCATGCGGCACCACCTTGCTGCTCACGTTGACGCTGATCTTGCCGCTCCCTGGCAGGACAGACCTGAGATGCGTCTCCACCATGCCCCTGATGTCTTCCCACACACTTTTCGCCGGATAGCCGAGCAATATGTCCAGCGATACGTCGGAGCCGTTGATCTTGATATTCTTCACAGACTTGCTGCTGACGAAGTCCCTTTTCGTGTTGGGATCGGTCAGACTCTTCAATGCGCCCTGCACGTCGGCCTCAGTAAAACTCATTGTCTGCTCCTGCGAATATTGAAAGCGATAATTCTATACCAGAGTGGTTAACCATAGCCCCGACTTGGGGTGCGGTCAATTCTCCCCCATAAGGGGTATCGACATCCCGGACACGCTGCTTCCGTACCATCTCAAGCGTCGATTCTCAATCAGCCTCCACTTTACAGTCCATAGCGGACTGACTTACATTGCGCCCATGAAAAGATTGCTGCTCCTCTCCATTTCGTTCCTGCTCGCCGCCTGCGCCACGACGCCATCCCGGCAATACACGGCCTCCGATGGCCAGGTGAACGATCTGGTGATGTATGCGATCAGTCTGGCTGACACCCCCTATCGCTATGGCGGCAACTCCGCCAGCACCGGCTTCGATTGCAGCGGCTTCGTCGACCATGTCTATCGTCATTCGCTGGGCATCAGATTGCCGCGCACCAGCCATGACATCAGCCGGGTTGGCAAACCGGTAAACCAGAGTGACCTGAGTCCCGGCGATCTGGTCTTCTACAACACGCAACATGCATCTTTCTCGCATGTCGGCATATATATCGGCGACGGGAAATTCGTGCACTCACCCAGAAGCGGAGAAAGCGTGCGCACGGAGAATATGCAGATGCGCTATTGGCTGACGCGCTACGACGGTGCGCGCCGCATCCTGCAGTAGCAGACCGCCTCAGTAACGCGCGTCATGGAGCGCTTCGGCCAGCTGAAAGACCGACATCGCATAGAAGTTGCTGTTGTTGTAACGCATGATGACGTTGAAGTTGCTGAACACCAGCCAATACTCCTTGCCCGACTCGACCGTAAAATCCAGCAACCACGCCGGCGGCAGGTAACCTGAGGCCTTTTTCAGCGGCGTCACCCCCGCATCGCGCCAAGCGATGACCGGACGCGCATCTCCGACGACGCCAAGACGCTTTTCATCATCGACCTTGCAGGGCAGCGCAACCGGCTCACCGTTGCGCCAGCCGAATTGCTTGAGATAATTGGCTACGCTGCCGATGGCGTCTTCAGGCTCATTCAGCAGGTCGATCTTGCCGTTACGGTTGAAATCCACGGCATAACGGCGATAGCTGCTGGGCATGAACTGGGGTATACCCAGCGCACCTGCATAGGAAGCCTGAATGGACAGCAGATCGAACCGCTGTTCACGCGCCAGCAGCAGGTATTGTTCCAGTTCGTCGCGGAAGAAGTCGGCTCGGCGCGGGTAATTGAAAGCCAGCGTCGTCAATGCATCCAGCGCCCGAAAATGCCCGGTGTTGCGACCATACGCCGTCTCGACTCCGATGATACCGAGTATGATCTCCTGCGGCACGCCATACTGTTTCTCTGCGCGCTTCAGGGCTCTCGAATATTTCAACCAGAACTGCAACCCGCTATCGATGCGCTGCTGATTGATGAAGTTCGGGCGGTACTCGATCCAGGGCTTGAGGATGGCGGGCTGGTTGATGGAGTCGATGACGTCCTGGCGGTATTCGGCATGAACGAACGCCTGTTCCAGCTCTTCGCGCTTGAACTGATGTTTGACCACCATCTCGTCTATGAAAGCCGGAATGCCCGGCAGATCGGCCGCTTGTGCGGTGCATTGAACGAACAAAAGAAACAGGAATAATTGTTTTTTCATGGTGCATCGAGCTTAATGGTTGGCGCATTTTACTCGACAGTACGCCGTGTCACTGTTAAATTTGACCCAATATTCACTCATGGAAAAGCGTTCACATCAATATGGAAAAACCTGCACAACATCATCGGCTCATCATTCTCGGTTCCGGCCCCGCCGGCTACACCGCCGCCATCTACGCTGCCCGAGCCAACCTTAAACCGACGCTCATCACCGGCATGGCGCAGGGTGGCCAACTGATGACCACCACCGAAGTGGATAATTGGCCCGCCGATGTGAATGGCGTTCAGGGCCCCGAACTGATGCAACGTTTCCAGCAGCATGCGGAGCGTTTCAACACCGAGATCCTGTTCGACCACATCCATACCGCCAGACTGCAGCAGAAGCCCTTCCTGTTGATCGGCGACGCTGGCAGCTACACCTGCGATGCCCTCATCATCAGCACTGGCGCATCTGCGCAATATCTGGGCCTCCCCTCCGAAGAAGCCTTCATGGGCAAGGGAGTATCCGGCTGCGCAACCTGCGACGGTTTTTTCTATCGCAACCAGGATGTCGCCGTGATCGGCGGCGGCAATACCGCCGTGGAAGAAGCGCTGTATCTGGCCAACATCGCCAGACATGTCACGCTGGTACACAGGCGCGACAGTTTCCGCGCTGAGCGCATCATGGTCGACCACCTGATGGAAAAAGTGAAGGAAGGCAAGATCACGCTGCAGCTGAACCAGACGCTGGACGAAGTGCTGGGCGACGACAGCGGCGTGACCGGCATGCGCATCAAGCAGGTGCAAGGAAGTGCGACGCAGGAGATCAAAGTCGCGGGCGTGTTCATCGCCATCGGGCATAAACCCAACACCGACATCTTCGCCGGACAACTGGAGATGGACAATGGCTACATCGTCACCAGGGGCGGACGCCTTGGCAATGCCACGGCAACCAGCATCGACGGGGTGTTCGCGGCAGGCGATGTGCAGGATTACATCTATCGCCAGGCCTGCACCAGTGCGGCAACCGGATGCATGGCGGCACTCGATGCAGACAAGTATCTCTCCGAATTGAGGTAGGCCTTGAAAGAAAAACCGGAACAGGATGCTGACTTGTTCCGGCAAGCGCTGAAAGATGTGACGCCGCTGCCTCCCGGCAACCGCATCGCACCGGCTGCCAAGCCCCGCAAACCTGTCTCATCTGCGGCTCTTAACTCATCCGTCATTGACAACCTGTCCGATCATGGCGCAGGTGATATCGCAGCCTCGGAGTTCCTGCGTCCGGACCTGAATCGCATGACGCTACGCAAGTTGCGCCGGGGTGAATGGCCCCCGCAGGATGAGATCGATTTGCATGGCCTCAGCACAGACGGAGCAAGAAAGTCACTTGTAGAGTTTCTGCATGCGGCCACATTACGCAAGCTACGTTGTGTCAACGTGATACACGGCAAAGGCTGGCGCAGCGAAGGACGCGACGGAACACTGAAAGTCCACACCCGCCACTGGTTGACCCAACATGCGCAGGTACTGGCATTCTGCGAAGCTCCACCCAATGCTGGCGGCGGCGGCGCGGTATGGGTGCTGCTGAAAAGCAGTTAGCTCGATATTGCAGCAATACAAACAACAAAGGCTCCATTGGGAGCCTTTGTTGATATGTGGCGAACCTCTTACAGTTCTTTTGCGTGTGAAGCCAGATACTTCGCCACGCCATCCGGCGAAGCATTCATGCCGGCCTTACCTTTGCTCCAGCCGGCAGGACAGACTTCGCCGTGCTCTTCGGTAAATTGCAGTGCATCCACCATGCGCAGCATTTCGTCGATGTTGCGGCCCAGCGGCAGGTTGTTCACCACCTGGTGCTGCACCACGCCGGCACGGTCGATCAGGAAAGAGCCACGGTATGCCACGCCGCCTTCGGCTTCGACGTCATAGGCTTTGCAGATCTCATGTTTGATGTCTGCAACCAGTGTGTAGCGCACCTGGCCGATACCGCCCTTATCCACCGGAGTGTTCTTCCAGGCAAGGTGGGTGAAGTGCGAGTCGATGGAAACGCCGATCACTTCCACATTGCGCTTCTTGAATTCTTCCAGACGGTGATCGAAGGCGATGATCTCGGATGGACAAACAAAGGTGAAATCCAGCGGATAGAAATACACCACGGCGTATTTGCCGGCGATCTGCTTCTTCAAATTGAAAGTTTCATTGATTTCGTTGTTGCCCATGACGGCAACGGCGTTGAAATCGGGAGCTTGCTTGCCTACGAGTACTGCCATGATGTTCTCCTAAAGGGTGGTTGGAATAGCGGGCGCGTTATCTTGAGTGAATCGCTGGGATTTGAAATTTACCAGATACGTTAACAGTGTCAACCTGCGAATGATAAATCTATTCTTCGATTGTGCTGATTTATTCAAACGTTCAACGTCAACCCGCCTGATGTTCTATTCCTTACAACCAAGCAGCGAAAAAGCATCAAACGCATGACTTTCGAAAATCGCAATTATGCCAACCGCATAATTTTGTTAAAGAATCCATATCAAACAATTTGGCATGCTGTTTGCTGAACGTTATTCACGAACCAAATGGCTGAATTATTTTTGGAGGTACCAGAGTGTCAAATAATGAGGTTTTCTTCAAATGGTCTGGCGACTACAGCGTCAATATCAAAACCATCGACGATCAACATCGTGAACTGGTCAACATCCTCAACCGCCTGTTCGTCGCGGTATCCAGACGCGAAGGCGACAAGGTCATCGCAGGAATTCTTGATGCGCTGATGAGCTACACCCAGACTCACTTTGCCCTGGAAGAGCGCCTGATGCGTCAGGCAAAGTACAAAGACATAGAACCACACATGGAAGAACACGGGAAACTGCTCGATCAGCTCGACCAGTTATGCAAAAAACATCTGCTTGAGGAAAAGCCGATCTACTTCGAGATGCTGAGCTTCCTGAAAACCTGGCTCAAGGAACACATCCAGGGTGTGGACACGAGATACAGCGCGGCGCTGCAACAAGCCGGCTTTTCCGTTGCGGCATGGGAACGCGAAGCCACTGCAGAGTTCGCCCTGATGTCCAACTCGAAAAAATGGTGGGAGGTGTGGAAGGCTGCCTGATCAGGCGTCTTCCAGCATCGCTGTCGACGCAAACTGGATGCGGTGCAGTTGCGCATACGCGCCGCCCTTCGCCAGCAGCTCGGCATGGGTCCCGCTTTCGACGATTCGGCCCTTTTGCAGCACCACGATGCGATCCGCTTTCTCGATGGTGGAGAGGCGGTGAGCGATGACCAGTGTAGTGCGCCCCTGCATCAACGTTTCCAGCGCAGCTTGTACATGGCGCTCGGACTCGCTGTCCAGCGCGGAAGTGGCCTCGTCAAGAATCAGGATCGGCGCGTTCTTGAGAATGGCTCGCGCGATCGCGATGCGCTGGCGCTGCCCGCCGGACAGGCGCACGCCCTTCTCGCCCACCAGTGTCTCCAGCCCCTGCGGCATCTCGCGGATGAACTCCATGGCATGCGCAGCCGTTGCCGCCGCCACGATCTCGTCCTCCGGGACTTCCCTCATCTGGCCGTAGCCGATGTTGGCAGCGACGGTGTCGTTGAACAGCACCACCTCCTGGCTGACCAGGGCGATATTGGAACGCAAGCTGGCCAGCGACAGGTCATGGATATCGTACCCGTCCAGCGTGATGCGCCCGCCAGTCGGGGTGTAAAAGCGCGGCACCAGATTGGCCAGGGTACTCTTGCCGCTGCCAGATGCTCCGACCAGCGCTACCGATTGCCCGGCTGGAATATCCAGATCGATATCGTGCAATGCCAGGCGTCCGTCAGCGTGATAGGAAAAATCCAGATGCTCGAAGGCAAGATGCCCGGTAGCACGTCCTATATGAGTCTTGCCGTCATCCACTTCGCTTGGACTATCGAGCAACTCGAATATGCTTTCTGCCGCTGCCAGGCCGCGTTGCGTGAATTCGCTCACACTGGTGATCCGCTTCAGCGGCGCAGTCAGCATCAGCATGGCTGCGACAAAGGAAAGAAAGCCGCCTACCGTATTGGCATCGCTCTTGGCCTGCATGGTTGCAAGATAGATGATGACCGCCAGGGCGATCGCGGCGACCATCTGTACGATGGGCACGTTGGCTAGCGCTGCAGCAGCCTGCCGCATCATATGTCGGCGCACACCGTTGATCTCTTCGGCGAACCGTTCGGATTCGTAGCGCTGGCCGCCGAACAGCTTGACCACCTTGTGCGCGGTCACGCTCTCCTCGATCACCTGGGTGATGCTGCCCATCGCTCGCTGCGAGTCGCGGCTGGACGAACGCAGGCGACGATTGATGGTGCTGATCACCCAGGCCACCACGGGCGCCACCAGCAGCGACAGCAGCGTGAGCTTCCAGTCCAGATAGAACAGCCAGCCGAGCAAGCCGACGATGATGATGGAATCGCGCACGGTGATCGTCACCACACTGGTCGCCGCACCTGTCACCTGCGTCACATCGTAGGTGAGCTTGGAGATCAGCGAGCCTGTGGCATGATCGTCGTAGAAGCGCGTTGGCAACGCGAGCAGCTTGCCGAACATCTCCGCCCGCAGGTCCATCACCAGTTTGTTGCCAACCCAGTGGATGGCATAGGAGCCAAAAAAACCGGCAACGCCGCGCACGAAGAAGATCACCAGGATCAGCACCGGCGCCCAGCGCATCACCATATCGTCCTTGTGCACGAAAGTGCCATCGAGAAACGGCTTGAGCAATGCCGGCAACAGCGGCTCGGTCGCGGCTGCGACCACCATGCCGAGTATCGAGACCGCGAATGCGCGCCAGTAGGGGCGCACATATCCCATCAGGCGCAGATAGAGTTGAGTGGTGGTCATTTACTGACAGCTGCGCACTGCGTGTTCAATTTTGGTTTCAAAACGCCTTTGCGCCGTGCTGCTTGCCCGTCAGGATCGCGTACATCATTTGCAGGATGATGGCGCCGCCGATGTACATCACCGCCACTGCGATGTACGGAACAAAGTATTGAGCCACGCGCGCGGAATATTCCATGGCGCTCATGTTGCCGAAATAGCCCGCCAGCAAATAGAAACTCACGTTAGCGATGACAAAGGCCAGGCTTGCTGCCGCCACTGCCGTCACCGACAATCCGAGCAGGCCTTTGCCGGTCAGATCGTGACGAGGCGCATACCAGCGGCCGATGAACCACAGACCGGCGTAGGCAAGCAGAAGGAAGCCATAAGCCGAAGTCACGCACCATCCGCTGACGTCGCGGAAATTGATCACATAGTAGTCCACCAGTGCTGCTTCGATCATCAGGAACGCCAGCAACGCCATCGCAAAGCGGGTCCGGCCAAGGTACACCCCCCCCAGGAAGAACACGGCATAGGATGCATCAGGCAACATCGTCGCCGAACCAAAGTGGTTGAAGCGCGTCACGCCCATCAGCAGCGCCAAAGCGGTGGCGATCCATATCGATTTGTTTTGCATGATATTCATGATGACTCCTTGTTTGTTCACGCCAATCCGGAATTGACGTGAACTTTAACAGAAAAGGCAGGGGCAAGCGACAGCCGCCTGCCCCTGCTTCCGGAAGCCGAACTACCGCAGCACAGTGACTAGAACTGGTAGTTCGCGTTCACCGAGACACTGCGGCCCTGCATCGGATAGGCGTTATATTTTCCCGGCGTGAAATTGCTGGCCACGCCAT
This sequence comes from Sideroxydans lithotrophicus ES-1, assembly GCF_000025705.1. NCBI lineage: Bacteria > Pseudomonadati > Pseudomonadota > Betaproteobacteria > Nitrosomonadales > Gallionellaceae > Sideroxydans > Sideroxydans lithotrophicus. Next base: position 2,713,952 of record NC_013959.1, read on the forward strand.
AAGTGAAATATTGCCGATCGAACAGATTGTTGACTGCTGCCGCCAGCAGCCATGGGCCTTCGCGGTGCGCGAGCTTCATGTCCACCGTGGTATAGGCAGGCATCTGCTGATTGAAGGTATTCGCCTGGTCATTGTCGAAATACTGCTTCCCGACGTAATCGGCATTGCCACTCAAAGTGGTCTGCTCGGACACCTTCCAGGAAGAAGCAAGCGTGAGTCGATGCCGCGGCACCAGCGGGATATTGTTTCCCGCCACATTGATGCCGCCATAGACGCCCTCGCGGAATTTCGCCACTGTATAGCTGTAGGAGACAGAGACTTCGAACGCCTCGCTGTAGTCATGCGAACCTTCCAGCTCCAGTCCGTAGCGGCGTGTCGGCGACAGATTCATGTTGGTGAAGGTGATCGCGTTGTAATGGATCTCGTTGTTCAGATTCATCTGGAACAGTGCCACATGCACCTTGCTGCCCGTGCTCTTGTAGTCGACCCCCACTTCGCTGTCCTGAGACGTCTGCGGCTCCAGCAGGGTGATCATCGAATCGAACAACGGGCCTCCATACTGGGCGAATATCTCATCGACAGTCGCGATCCTGAAACTGCGACCGAGGCGGCCGTACACCGCCCAGTCCTGATCCAGGCCCTGGCGCAGCCCGACCTCGTATGCATTTGCAGTGCGGCCCTGGCTGGCTGCCGCGTAGGCGGCGGGATTGACCGTATCCCTGGCCTGGTAATTGACATGTTGCGAACGGGCACCCAGGGTCAGTTTCGTATTTGTGCCGAGCTGTGCAGTGTCTTGTACATACAGCGCGCGGTCAGACTGCTTCGCGATCAGGTGCACAGCCGGGGTGCCAACGGTAGCCGGGCTGCTTGAGCGGCGCGAGTCGTAATCCCAATTGGCAAGGTCAGCCCCCACGACCAGCTCATTGTCCGCACCGCCAAGCTGGTAGGGCACCCTCATGCGCGGGGTAAAAGAAAGCAGATTGAGCCCGGTGTCCAGATAGCTGCCCCCGAACGCCGCAAAATAAGCCTGCTGATTCTTGTTTCGATATGAAAGCTCACCGGCCAGCTGGCCAAAATCGAACTGCTGCGTAGTGCCCAGGCTGACATGACTCCCATCGCGGTTGCCATAATCCAGCGGGGTCGCAGTGCCTCTTGGATCTGTTGCCAGCTGATTCAAGCCGATCGTCGGGTCGACCGTTCGCGTACCGGGGTAACGAAGATTCTGGGTATCCGCGCCGAATTTCAGGATGGCTTCGCCTTGCCCCGCATCGGCACGCAGATCCGCTTCCAGATTCTTTTGCGAGATGTTGTTATTGGCGCGATAGTTGTCCGAGTCCAGGCCACTGGCCGTCACGCGCATTCCGGCATGATCACCTGCATTGGCAAGGGCCAGTTGCCACTCCCTGCTGTTATAGCTGCCGTACCCCGCATCAATGTTGCCTCCCGCCTTCTTGCCGGGACGTTTGGTGACGATATTGATCGTACCACCCGTGGCTCCGCCGCCGTACAACACAGCGCCACTGCCATTCATGATCTCGATGCGCTCGATCGAAGCAAGCGGGATCGCCGACCAGCGGATCGACGTCAGGTCGATATCGTTAAGCGGCTGCCCATCCAGCAACACCAGCGTGTTCTGGTTGCCGGTCATGCCAAAGCCGCGCATGTCGATCGCCATGTCCGGGGTACCGTCACTGCTGCGCACCTGTATCCCGGCATGCTGTGCCAATAATGCAGGTAATGTCTTGGCCGCACTTTTTTCAATATCCGCTGCGGTGATCACGGTGACATTCACCGGGGAGGTTTCCGGAGCAGCCGAGAACCTCGTCGCAGTGACCACCACCTCGTCCAGCGAGTCAGTAGCAGCATAGGCAAAAGGAGTGGCCGCGCAGAGCAATGCGGCGAGAAGTCTATTCAATTTCATTTGATTTTCCTGAGTTGCGTTCCAAGCGTCCCCGTTGGAACATTGAACAAAATCAGGAGTTGCGGCGAGAAGTAGGAATGATCATTGCGACGAGCACCCATGCGCCTCCCGCGCACTTCCTGAACCTCGCTCAAGGCCGGTATCCGGGCTCACAAGTTTTGATTCGCCGCCTTCCCATGCTTGCGCACAGTGGCATTTCGACGGACCCACACTTGCTTACCGTTGCGGGGGCAGCACAGGCTTTGGAGTTAATGCTTCCTTACCTGTTTCCCGTTTAACTGAAAGGCTTACGCCCTTCTGCACCTTGAAGCAGACCGGATTCTACCAGAGCTTTACACAAAGTTAACTCATGAAAATTCCAAAGCACTTGCAAAACACCTTGTTACCGATTGACTTAACAGGCTTTTTAAATTTATAGTTCGCTAATGCATAGCGAACTCGACGCCCTCGACCAAAAACTGGCCCAACTGGTGCAGCTCACCCAGCGCCTGCGCGCCGAGAATTTGCAACTGCGCCAGGAAGTCGCTGCTGCCGTCAGCCAGCAACGCAAAAGTCAGGACAAAGTGAACGAAGCGGCACAACGGCTGGAAAAACTCCTCTCCCAACTTCCCGAGGATGCGCAATGAGCAAGATCAGCTCTCTTGATGTGACCATCCTCGACCGCGAATTGCGCGTCGCCTGCCCGGAAGACGAACGCGCCGAACTGCTCGACGCCGTTGCCTATCTGGACAAGAAGATGCGCGAGATACGCGATGCCGGCAAGATCGCCTCGATCGAACGCATCGCCATCATGGCCGCCCTCAACATCACCCACGAACTGCTCACCACGCGTATCGGCGGCGGGTTTGACCTCGCCGAATTCAAGCGTAGAATGGAAGCCATGCAGGCAACCATCGATGAGACCTTAGCGGAACAGGATGAGTTGTTCTAGTTTGTCCCCTGCGGTGTTCGTCAGATTCATAATTCTTTGAACCAATGAGCTAATGCTTAGGTTGCGCCCCATCAAAGTTACTGTTGTGAGCGTCCCCTGCGGACGCACCTGATGTAACCGGGAACCGACCCTCTTGAACCCCGGTTCAAGATATTGAGTCAACGGCACAGGCGGGGGACTCCATTCAAAATGCGGCGCAAGCCGCATTTTCTTTTCAGCGAGATCGACATGAGATACTGGTTGATGAAATCCGAGCCCTCCGACTGCAGCATCGACGATCTTGCAAAATTGCCGAACCAGACCGTGGCCTGGTACGGCGTGCGCAACTACCAGGCGCGCAACTTCATGCGCGACCAGATGCAGGTCGGTGACGGCGTGCTGTTCTACCACTCCAACTGCAAGGAGCCGGGCATCGCCGGGATCGCCGAGGTAAGCAGCACGGCTTATCCCGACACCACGCAGTTCGACAAGAAGAGCAAGTATTTCGACCCCAAAGCCACCCCTGAGCAGCCGCGCTGGATGAACGTGGATGTGAAACTGGTGAGGAAGATCGCGCTCATCTCGATTGAGGAACTGAAGCGCCATCCCGAGCTTGAGAACATGCGCACCCTGCAGCGCGGCAATCGCCTGTCCATCACCCCGCTCGATCCGGCGGAGTGGCGTTTCATCACCACCAGGTTAGTGCACCACTGATGGAGTGGTACGCGGCCTATCTGGCGTCCGGCGTGGTCGCCGGATTCCTTGCCGGACTGTTCGGTGTCGGCGGCGGACTGGTGTTGGTGCCCGTGCTGTTGCTGATGTTCGATGCGCAACATTTCTCCGCTGAGCATTCCATGCATCTCGCCCTCGGCACCGCCATGGCGACCATCGTATTCACCTCGATCTCCAGCATGCGCAAACACCACCAGCACGACGCCGTGAACTGGCAAGTCGTGCGCCGCATCACCCCGGGCATACTGCTTGGCACTGCACTGGGCGCACTGTCCGCCTCGCACATCCCGGCACGCGAATTGGGGATATTCTTCACACTGTTCGTCTATTTTGCGGCAGCGCAGATCCTGGTCGACAAACGTCCGCACGCCTCGCGCCAATTGCCCGGAGCTGCCGGCATGACGTTCACCGGCACACTCACCGGATGGCTCAGCAGCATGGTCTCCATCGGCGGCGGCACCATCGTTGTGCCTTTTCTCATCTGGTGCAATGTGCCGATACGCAATGCCATCGGTACTGCATCCGCCATCGGCTTCCCCATCGCTGTCGGCGGCACACTGGGATACATCGCCGTCGGTTCGCACATCGATGCCTTACCGGAGCCACACCTGGGTTATGTCTACCTGCCCGCCCTGTTCTGGATCGCATCCGCCAGCGTGCTCACCGCACCGTTCGGCGCAAAGGCCGCGCATCGCATGAAAGTGGAATTGCTGCGCAAACTGTTTGCAGTTCTGCTGATCGTGCTGGCGACGAAATTGCTGTGGAAGGTATTGAGCTGACCCAAGGCAGATGGCAAACAGCGTCCGCTTTCGCCTGCAATTGCCGCCCCCGGCCGCTCCCCATCGCAATCAAGCCTTAATGCAAGTCCCCACTCAACGCTTGCGCATGGGCTGAACTGTTCTGGACGCATTGCCGCAGTGCATCACCGGACGGACTGGTTGGGTCCTGCTGCAGCTTGCATGTGCACACACATGCAGAGGCTCGGTAACATCCTGCCATGTTCTTGCTGCTGCAGGTAGCTTGCAGCTCGGCGCATTGCCGGTTGCAAACGTCGGCGATTCGCTGAATCTTCCGATCCTCCTGCTGCAACTTTTCCTTGTCTGATATCTTTTGCGAGGCGACTTCCCCTCCCCATACCATCAGGGCGCATCCCAGCAGGAAAAATGCGCCCACCAGCCATCTGGATCGTGCGAAGACCCTGCCAAGCATCTTGCTCCAGGTCATCCGGCTCTCGCTCTCTCCGACCTTGAACCGCAGCAACCCGATCGTCCCGGATTTCGCATGCAAGCGGTCGCATGCATCGATGCATTCACCGCAATCGACACAGGTATCGGTGATCCGGATGTTGGTGGGTTCGATATCGGTGATGCAGGTGGTCGCGCAGTAATTGCATTTTTCGCATTCCGCTGCACGCGAAGCATCGTAGGACACATGCAGCGCATCCCGGCTCCTGAACAGCCGGAGGCCGACACGATACAGGCATGGATAATCGCAATACAGGTAACGCACCGTGGCAATATCGATGAAGATGAAAAATGTCGTCATCCAGTACATCACGATCATGCTCGGCTGTCGGCTCGACGCGCCGGTGACGAAATCCCACATGTCGCTGCGCGTATAGAAGAACATCAGGAAGAAAAATGCCAGAACCGCAGAGGCCAGGAGAAAAGCCAACCCCAGGGTCAGCCAGTTGACTGCCTTGTTCTTGGAGGCCGCCACGATCAGGCCCGGGCCGTCCACACGGACATCGGCCCGTTTTCCCAGCAGTTTATGGGTCAGCCCGTTTGCGAATTCCGAGAACAGGTTCTGCGGGCATGCCCATCCGCAAAAAACGGAACCGACTGTCATATAAGTGATTATGGGAGCCGTGACAAACACGATGGTCAATCCGAACAGAAAGGGATAATTCGTCCACTCCACCTGAAGGTTCCTGATGTAGAAACTTGCGGAAGCAAAATCGATCCGGAACAGTCCAAGGGTGGGCACCAGGACGACCAGCAGCAACATGCCAAGTTGCGTACTTCTTCTTATCCAGTGGTATCGAGGTTGAAATTGCGGCGCGTCCATCTGCTTTTCCTTTTATGCCATTCCTATCAAGGGGAGTTTTGAATTTGCCCGCTAAGCGCCAAGATATGCGCGTTGCACCGCATCGCTTCCCAGCAATTCGCTTGCCGTACCGGACAGCGTGATCGCACCGCTCTCCAGCACATAGCCGCGTTGTGCAGCCTCCAGAGCGAGTTTGGCGTTCTGTTCGACCAGCAGGATGGTGACGCCCTGGGCCGAGATGCCGAGTATGGTTTCGAATATCTTTGCCACCATCAACGGAGCGAGGCCCATGCTGGGCTCGTCCAGCATCAGCAGGGTCGGGCGGCTCATCAACGCTCGCGCCATGGCGACCATCTGCTGCTCGCCGCCGGAGAGGGTGCCTGCCAGTTGCGTACGGCGTTCGGCCAGTCTTGGAAATAGAGCGTACTGACTTTCGAGGTCCACTGCGGTTTCGGTTTTGTCGTTGCGCGCATACGCACCCATCAGCAGGTTCTCTTCCACGGTCAACCGTGCAAAAATACCGCGACCTTCCGGCACCAGCGCGATGCCATGTTCAACGCGTCGATGTGCCGGGACATGCAGCAGCGGTTGTTCCCGATAATGAAGTTTGCCGGCGGCCGGTTGCAGCAGTCCTGCCAGTGTTTTCAGGGTGGTGGTTTTGCCGGCGCCGTTACTGCCGATCAGTGTGACCAGTTCACCTTGGGCGATGTTGAGGCTGATGCCCTTGAGCGCCTGAATGCCGCCATAGGAAACTTTGAGGTTTTCGACTTCGAGCAAATTCATTTAAAACCCCAATTCAAGCCACAGAGATCACAGAGCACGCAGAGAAAGGCCTGAGAATCTGTAGGTTCGGCGAAAATTGGATTCGCACCTCCGTACTTCTCTGTGGCCTCTGTGGCCTCTGTGGCCTCTGTGGCCTCTGTGGCCTCTGTGGCCTCTGTGGCCTCTGTGGCCTCTGTGGCCTCTGTGGCCTCTGTGTACTCTGTGTACTCTGTGTACTCTGTGGCAAATTGGTTCTGATTGCTCACGTGGACTCTCCCCCACCGAGATAAGCCGCGATCACTGCCGGATCGCGACGCACCTCCTCCGGCACGCCTTCGGCGATCTTCTTGCCGTAATCCAGCACCGCGACACGGTCACACAGGCCCATGATAAGTTTGACATCGTGTTCGATAAGCAGCACGGTGATGCCGCTGGCGCGGATCTTTTGCAGCAGCGCCTTCAGCGCGACGGTCTCGGTCGCATTCATGCCTGCGGCAGGTTCATCCAGCGCAAGCAGCTTCGGCTCGGTAGCGAGTGCGCGCGCGATCTCCAGGCGGCGCTGTTCGCCGTAAGAAAGATGCTTCGCCAGGGTCTGATGCGGACATTCGATGCCGACATAGTCCAGCAATTCGCGCGCACGCTGCACGGTGTCGCGTTCTTCGGCACGGGCGGCGGCATGCCGCGTCAGCGCCCCCCAGATACCGGTACGAGTGCGCGGATGGCGACCGACCATGATGTTTTCCAGCGCACTCATGTTGGCAAACAGGCGGATGTTCTGGAAGGTACGCGCGATGCCGGCTTGCGCCAGCAAGTGCGGCTTGCAGCGCATGTAGCGCTGGCCAGCGAAATCGAAGGACCCGCTGTCCAGTTGATACAGCCCGGTGACGACGTTGAACAGCGTGGTCTTGCCGGCACCGTTGGGGCCGATCAGGCCATAGATCTCGCCTTGCCTGATGTGCAGCGAAACGTCGGCCAGCGCGGTCACTCCGCCGAAATGTTTGCCGACGCTTGTGAGTTCCAACAAGTGGTCACTTGGAGGCGTCATACACCGTCTCCTGTTCCTGATGCAATATGCTTTCATCGGCGGCAAATTCGCGACGGCGCTGAGTCGAGGGCCACAATCCGGCAGGCCGCCACAGCATCACCAGGATCAGCGCCAGGCCGAACATCAGCATGCGCAGACTTTCCGGATCGAGCACAACCTTCCCCAGCAGTGCCTGTTGCACCGGTCCGGCTGCATTGCGGAACAGTTCCGGCAACGCCACCAGCAATACTCCGCCCAGCACCACGCCACCGACATTGCCCATACCGCCCAGCACCACCATGCACAGCACCATGATGGATTCCATCAGGCTGAAACTTTCCGGGCTGACGAAACCCTGAAAGCCCGCGAACAGCCCCCCCGAGATGCCGCCAAAGGTCGCCCCCATGGCAAAGGCGAGCAACTTGATGTTGCGCGTGTTGATGCCCATCGCCGAGGCGGCGACTTCGTCCTCTCGTATCGCCACCCAGGCGCGGCCGATGCGCGAATTTTCCAGGCGGCGCGAGACGAAGATAACCAGCAGGGTAAAGGCAAGGAACAGGTAGTAATGCAGATGCACATCGTCCACACGGATGCCCATCCACTCGTATGAACTGCCGAACGAAAAACCGCCGACCTGCAACGGATCAATGCCGGTGATGCCTTGCGGTCCGTTGGTGATATTGACTGGCGCATTCAGGTTGTTGAGGAAGATGCGGATGATCTCGCCGAACCCGAGCGTGACGATGGCGAGATAATCTCCACGCAACTTGAGCGTAGGTGCGCCGAGCAGCACGCCGAACACACAGGCGATCAGCGCACCCAGCGGCAGCACTACATATATCGGCCAGTGCAGGCCAAACTGCGGCGAGCCAAGCAAGGCATAGGTGTAGGCTCCCACTGCATAGAACGCGATGTACCCCAGATCGAGCAGGCCCGCGTAGCCGACCACGATGTTCAGCCCCAGCGCGAGCATGATGTAGAGCAGGGCAAAGTCGGTGATGCGTACCCAGCCGTGGCCGAACAATGCATCGATGATGAACGGCAAGGCCAGCAAAGCAACGGCAAGCGCAAAGTGCCGCGTCAAAAACCGATTCAATCTCATGCGCGCTCCGCCAACTTCTCGCCGAGCAATCCGGACGGACGGAAGATCAGCACCGCGATCAGCACGAAGAACGCGAACACGTCCTGGTAGTTGCTGCCGAGAAAGCCGCCGGTGAGGTCGCCGATGTAACCAGCTCCCAGGCTTTCGATCAGGCCCAGCAGTACGCCGCCCACCATCGCGCCGCGCAGATTGCCGATACCGCCGAGCACAGCAGCAGTAAACGCCTTGAGGCCGAGCATGAAGCCCATGTAGTAATGCACGATACCGTAGTTGGCGCTGACCATGAAGCCCGCAATGGCGGCGAGTGCCGAACCGAGCATGAAGGTAAAGGAGATGACGCTGTTGATGTCAACACCCATCAGGGTGGCCGCGGCAGGATTCTCGGCCACGGCGCGCATCGCCCTGCCCATGCGCGTTTGATGCACCAGCCACATCAAGCCTGCCATGATGACGAGCGCAATGACGACGATACCGATCTGCACGTCGTTCACAATCGCTCCGCCGAGCTGATGCGAGGCGTTGTCGAATGGCAGGGGGAAGGAATGATATTCGCGCCCCCAGATCATCATCGCCAGATTCTGCAGCACGATGGAGACGCCGATGGCTGTGATGAGCGGCGCCAGGCGCGGCGCATTGCGCAGCGGCCGATAGGCGACCCGCTCAATGGTGTAGCCCAGCGCCATGCACACCGCCATCGCCGCCAGCAGACTGACCAGCACCGCCAGCACGGGCGCCACTGCCGTAGCCAGCAAAGACTGCAACACGGTGAGCGCGATCATCGCGCCTATCATCACCACTTCGCCATGCGCGAAGTTGATGAGGCCGAGGATGCCGTACACCATGGTGTAGCCGAGTGCCACCAAGGCATAGACGCTGCCCTGCACCAGACCGTTGATGATTTGCTGAAAAAGAATATCCACGTTTATCTGATCGATCTCGACAAAGAAAAAGCGACACATGCAGTGTCGCTTTCCATGACTTTGAACCGTATCACAATTTGGCTGCGGGCTCGCCGCCCATCGTCTGCACGGCGTGCCATTGATCCTTGTGCACCTGGTAAACGGTGACCGCGCCACCCTTGATGTCGCCTTTCTCGTCGAATGCGATCTTGGCGGTGACGCCATTCAACTCCACCTTGCCGATCTCCGGCAAATATTTGGCCGGCTCGGCAGAACCCGCTTTCTGCATCGCGGCAATCATCACGTTGACCGCATCATAGCAATATGGCGCATAGAGCTGGATGGGTTGATGGAAGCGCTCTTCATAACGTTTGGCGAAATCGCGTCCGCTCGGCATGCTGTCCAGCGGCACGCCAGGCAAGGAAGCATAGGTACCTTCCGCTGCGCCGCCGGCCAGTTCGATCAGCTTCGGGGTATAGCCACCGTCGCCCATCATGAATTGCGTCTTCATGTCCAGCGCACGCAATTGCTTGACCATCGGTACACCTTGAGGATCCATGCCGCCGAAGAACAGCAGGTCGGGCTGTTTGCCCTTGATCGAGGTCAGCACCGCGGTGAAATCCACCGAATGGTCGGTGGTGTATTCGCGCGCGATGATCTGCGCGCCATTCGCTTCGGCCGATTTGACGAACTCATCTGCCAACCCCTGCCCGTATGCTGTGCGGTCGTCTATCACTGCGATCTTCTTCGCTTTTACCACTTTGGCGGCAAACTCGCCCAGCGCCTTGCCTTGCTGCGCATCGTTGGTCATCACACGAAACGCGGTGTTGTAGCCTTGCGCGGTGAATTTGACTGCAGTGGCAGATGGGGAGATTTGCGGAATTCCATTTTTGAAATAAATCGCAGATGCCGGGATGCTGGTACCGGAATTCAGGTGGCCGATCACGCCGTTCACTTTGTCGTCGACCAGTTTTTGCGCCACGATGGTCGCCGTCTTCGGGTCGGTCTGGTCGTCCTCGCTGAGCAATTCAAAATGCGCCTTCTTGCCGCCAATCATGACGCCTCTGGCATTGGCATCATCAATCGCCATGCGCGTGCCGTTCTCGTTGTCCTTGCCGATGTGAGCCTGCGGTCCGGTGAGAGGGCCCGCTGCGCCGATCTTGACCGTTATCTCGTCTGAATTTGCTGCCTGGCTCGACGGCGATTCGGTTTTTCCACACCCGACGAACGCAACGCAAAGCACGACAGCCAAGGGAAACTTATTGATCAGCATATTGAATTCCAGCGAATGGACCGAGTGTCTGGATTATGCGGAGCCCCCTATTCCTTGTCAATTCAACATGTCCGGGCAACAATAAAGCCGGCGTTAGCCGGCTTTATCAGGTTGATGCTGTGAAATTCACTTACAGTTTCAGGATGAATTTCACCAAAGTCTTGATGTCTGCATCCGAAACCTTGGGAGAGTTGGGAGGCATCGGCATAGCACCCCACACACCGCCGCCACCCTTGGCAACCTTGGTGACCAGCTTGGCTTCAGCACCCTTATCGCCCTTGTACTTCTTGGCGATCTCCATCCAGCCCGGCCCAACCAGTTTCTTGTCGATGGCATGACATGCAACGCAGCCGCTCTTCTTGGCCAGTTCAGGCATTTCAGCAGCCATTGCGGAAGCGGCAGTCATCAGCCCTGCTGCTGCAATCATACTTGCGATGATGGTCTTCATATTCTCTCCTTTTTCAGATTGGACTTCATTTACCTGGATACAACGATTTGCAGTGCGACAAATTTATTTCGCCAAGTTCAATATGAATTTCACCAGTTGCCTGATGTCTGCATCCTTCACAGCGGGCGCATTACCGGGCATAGGAATGGAACCCCAATGGCCGGAGCCTCCATGGGAAACCTTCTGCACCAGCCCTTCGAACAATGGGTATTCCTTATCCCTGTATACGAAAACAGTCGCATTCTTATACTGTTTGGAAACATCCATCCAGGCAGGTCCAACCACTTTATGGTCGATCGCATGACAGGCATTGCAACTGTTCTTCTTGGCCAGGGGCGGCATATCGGTTGCCAGCGCAGAGCCTGCGGCCATCAGGCCAGCTGCTGTGATCATGCTTACGATGATGGATTTCATATGAGTTTCCCGATCTTCAGATTTGATTACGGTTGGCGGCCCGTTTTGCACGGTCTGGCGGCATTCTAAACAACCATGACAAAATTACAAACCGCCTTGATAGTGAAAGTAACGCAACACTCCCTGCAACGTTGACAACAGCCGCGCAGGGTTACTCTTCCGCATGTTCCAGCCAATTGAGCAGATAAGCCCATTGCTCAAGTTCCCGTCCGGCCAGCGAGGGCGGCAGATCGAACAAGGTCTTGCCTTCGAAGGCAGCATTGACGTAAACCTGTGCCTCGCGCAGATAGGCAAGGACCTGTAGATCCAGCCCCTTGAGGAATTGCTCCAGCGTCAGCGCGGCGCGGGTCCGCGGGTCCATGCGCATCCCCACGACACCGACGAATATCCTGCCTTTGCGTACGGTCTTTTCGTGATGCAGCACTTCCAGAAAGTCGCGGCTGGCATGGATGTCGAACGCCGAAGGGGCGATAGGCACGATCACTTTATGCACCAGCTTCAGGGCATGTTCAAGATTCTTGCCGTGTAATCCCGCGGGGGAGTCGATCACCAGCCAGTCCACCGGCATGTTTTTTTCCACATCGGATTGCATCAGCTCGATGGCCGGAAGTTGCACCGGGCGATTCGACAGCCATTGCGTCGCCGATTTCTGCCTATCCATGTCGAGGACCGCCACTCGCTGACCGCGCGAGGCCAGATAACCGGCAACATTGGTCGACAGAGTGGTCTTGCCACTGCCGCCCTTTGGATTTGCAATCAGTATGGCTTTCATGCCCCGCCCATTAGGTTTCGTAATCGCCGGTTATTTTTCCACTTGCGAAACGTCTCTGACTGCGCCTTTGTCCGCACTGGTCACCATGGCGGCGTAGGCCCTGAGTGCTGCCGATATCTTGCGCGGTCGCTCAGCGGCAGGTTTCCACGCTTGCCTGCCTTTTGCATCCATCGTTGCACGGCGTTGTGCCAGCTCGGCATCGGAGACCGCCAGACTAATGCTGCGATTCGGAATGTCGATCTCGATGCGGTCGCCTTCCTGTACCAGTCCGATCGCACCGCCACTGGCTGCTTCCGGCGAAACGTGGCCGATGCTCAGACCCGAGGTCCCGCCGGAAAACCGCCCATCAGTGAGCAAGGCACACGCCTTGCCCAAGCCTTTCGATTTCAGGTACGACGTCGGGTACAGCATCTCCTGCATGCCGGGACCGCCCTTGGGGCCTTCGTAGCGAATCACCACCACATCGCCAGCGACGATCTGGTCGGCGAGGATGCCTGCCGACGCCGCATCCTGGCTCTCGAACACGCGAGCGCGTCCGCTGAACTTCAGGATGCTCTCATCCACGCCCGCCGTCTTGACGATGCAGCCGTCCAGCGCGATGTTGCCGTGCAGCACCGCCAATCCGCCGTCTCTGGAATAGGCATGCATATTGTCGCGGATGCAACCCTTGACACGATCCGTATCCAGCTCCGGATACAGCATGGACTGCGAAAAAGCGATGGTGGTGACGACCCCCCCGGGTGCGGCACGGAAGAATTTCTGCACCGCCTCGTCCTTGCTCTGCGCGATATCCCACTGTTCGAGCCCGTCGCGCAAGGTCTTGCTGTGCACGGTACCAACTTCTCCATGCAACAACCCAGCTCTGTCCAGTTCGCCCAAGATCGCAGCGATGCCGCCGGCGCGATGCACATCTTCCAGGTGAAATTCGGACGATGGCGCGACCTTGCACAGGGTCGGCACATGGCGCGACAGCCGATCCATATCCTTCATGGTGAAATCCACTTCAGCTTCGCGCGCGATGGCCAGCAAATGCAGCACGGTGTTGGTCGAACCGCCCATGGCAATATCCAGGGTCATCGCGTTCTCGAAGGCATCGAAGGTCGCGATGCTGCGCGGCAGCACCGCGGCATCGTCCTGTTCGTAATAGCGCTTGGCAAGTTCAACGATCAGGCGCCCGGCGCGCAGGAACAGCTGCTTGCGCTCGGCATGAGTCGCCACCAGCGAGCCGTTGCCCGGCAAGCTCAAGCCCAAAGCCTCTGTAAGACAGTTCATCGAATTGGCAGTGAACATGCCGGAACACGAGCCACAGGTAGGGCATGCGGAACGTTCGATGGCATCCACTTCTGCATCGCTCACACGATTGTCGGCGGCAGCAACCATCGCATCCACCAGATCCAGCCCTTTCACTTTTCCTTGCCAGTTGACCTTGCCTGCTTCCATCGGTCCGCCGGAAACGAATACCACCGGGATGTTCAGGCGCATCGCGGCCATCAACATGCCGGGCGTGATCTTGTCGCAATTGGAGATGCACACCAGCGCGTCGGCACAATGCGCATTGACCATGTATTCCACGCTGTCTGCGATCAGGTCGCGGCTGGGGAGCGAATACAGCATGCCGTCGTGTCCCATGGCGATGCCGTCGTCGACAGCGATGGTATTGAACTCCTTGGCGATGCCGCCTGCCTTCTCGATCTCGCGCGCGACCAGCTGCCCCATATCCTTGAGGTGAACGTGACCGGGCACGAACTGCGTGAACGAATTGGCAATGGCGATGATGGGCTTGCCGAAGTCGCCATCGATCATGCCGGTGGCGCGCCACAGCGCGCGTGCGCCGGCCATGTTGCGACCGTGGGTGGAAGTGCGGGAACGGTATTGCGGCATGATGTCTCTCTAATGTAAAAATTAAGCACGTATAATCCGGTCACCAATTCTAACCCATTCGCCCTATGCTCGTTCACCCGCAATTCGACCCCGTCGCCATCCATCTTGGGCCTTTCGGCATTCACTGGTACGGATTGATGTACCTGCTCGGCTTCATGACTTTCCTCTGGCTGGGCAGGAAGCGCCTGCGCACAGTGAACCGCCCCGGCTGGGACGACAAGTTTCTCGATGACCTGCTGTTCTACGGCGTGCTCGGGGTGGTGCTGGGCGGACGTCTGGGCGAAGTGCTGTTCTACAACCCCGGCTATTATTTCTCTCACCCGCTGAAGATCGTCGCGGTATGGGAAGGCGGCATGTCGTTCCATGGCGGTTTCCTCGGCGTGATGGCGGCGATGATACTGTTCGCGCGTGGCCGCAACATCCGGTGGCTGGCACTGATGGATTTCATCGCCCCCCTGGTGCCTCCGGGCCTGGCATTCGGACGGCTCGGCAATTTCATCAATGGCGAGCTATGGGGACGCCCGACCGACGTGCCCTGGGCCATGATCTTTCCGCAAGTGGACAATATCCCGCGCCATCCTTCGCAACTGTACGAGTTCGCACTGGAAGGGGTCGCACTGTTCGCATTGCTCTGGTGGTATTCCGGCAAGGCGCGCCCGCAGGGCGCCATATCCGGGCTGTTCCTCATCGGCTACGGCAGCTTCCGATTCATCTGCGAATTCACGCGCAATCCAGACGACGGCATCTTCGGCCTGATGACCTTTGGAGTCAGTATGGGTCAATGGTTGAGCCTGCCGATGGTGCTCGCGGGCATCGCCCTGATGTATTGGTCATACAGAAGGGAATCCGGCTCGGGGATACGGGCCTGAGGCATGCATGCGTGCTGCAGCATGCCTCCCGCTTTCTTGACACTCCCTGCACCCTCCCAGATACTCCATGCATCCCATTAATCGAGGCCGCGCGTTTTGGACGATTTTTCGCTGAACACGCTGTTCACCGTTCTACTCATCTTTCTGGTCCTGGCGGGTTTCTTCTCGGCCTCGGAGACCAGCATGATGGCGATCAACCGCTATCGTCTCAGCCATCTGGTGCGCAAAGGCAACAAAAGCGCAAAACTCACCACCCGATTGCTGGCCCAAACCGACAAGCTGCTCGGCTCCATCCTGCTCGGCAGCACGTTGCTCAACGTTGCGGCTGCGACGCTGGCCGAGATCATCGTCCTGCGACTGTTTGGCCACGGTAACAACACTGCGGTACTGCTCGGTTCGCTGACCATCACTTTCGTGATCCTGATCTTCAGCGAGATCATGCCCAAGGTCATTGCAGCCAGCCATGCGGAACGCGTGGCCCTGCCTTCCAGTTATATCCTGGCCGTCATCATCAAGCTGTTCTATCCGGTCGTATCCATCGCCACCGCGATGGTGCGCGGGATGTTGTGGTTATTGAGAATCAAGGTGCAGGCCGACCACAGCCACCACAAACTGAGCCTGGAAGAATTACGCTCACTGGTATTGGAAGCAGGGAATTTCCTGCCGCGCAAGCATCAAAAGATGCTGCTGAACCTCGTCGATCTGGAACGCATCACGGTGAATGATGTGATGGTTCCGCGCAACCAGATCGAGGCGCTGGATATCGACACAGACCCGGCCGAATTGCGGCAACAGATCATCACCTGCCACCACACGCTGTTGCCGGTGTATACGGAAACACCCAGCAATGTCATCGGTGTCTTGCACGTAAAGCGTGTATTGCCCCTGTTACTGGAAGCCGCGCTGGATATTTCGCAATTCCGGAACATCCTGCACGATCCCTATTTCATACCTTCCGACACACCCCTGCTTAAGCAGCTGCAACAATTCCAGGAACGGCAGACGCGCATGGGGCTGGTGGTGGATGAATACGGCGAATTGCTCGGTCTGGTGACGCTGGAAAATATCCTGGAGGAGATCGTCGGCGATTTCACCACGCAGTCTCCTGCACAGACCGGAAAATTCCTGCGCCAGGATGACGGCAGCCTGTTGCTGGAAGGAAGCACCAGCCTGCGGGAATTGAATCGCAAGCTGGGTCTGCATCTGCCTCTGGGGGAAGCCAAAACACTCAATGGGCTGATTCTCGAACACCTGCAGGACATACCCGAGGCTGGAACCAGCCTTAAAATTGGCGACTATCCCATCGAGATCATCCAGACCCAGGATAGGGCGGTCAAAGTGGCGCGCCTGTTTCCCGCACAGAAACACCAGCCTTTACAAAGCGGGTAAAGCCATGCATCATGCAAAAGCCCTTAATAATCTGAAGCATTGCGCATAAATTTTCATTTTTGGCAGGCAATTCGCCATGACGGCATCTGAATCGAGGTCACAGGATGGCTACAGCAAGATCTGAAAAAACTAAAGAACAACAATATACCTGGGAAGGCAAGGATAAGGCTGGTAAAGCCGTCAAAGGCGAGATGCGCGGTGCGGGCGAGGCAAGCGTTTCCGCACACCTGCGCCGCCAGGGCATCACCGTCACCAAGATCAAGAAGAGTTCCACTGGCCGCGGCAAAGTCACCGAGAAAGATATCACACTGTTCACACGCCAACTGGCCACCATGCTGAAGTCGGGCGTACCCCTGCTGCAAGCCTTCGATATCGTCGGCAAAGGTCATGACAATCCTGCCGTCTCACGCTTGCTGTTCGACATCAAAACCGACGTGGAGACCGGCAGCAGTCTGGAACAGTCGTTCCGCAAATTCCCGCTGTATTTTGACGACCTGTATTGCAATTTGCTCGGCGCTGGCGAAGCAGCCGGTATCCTGGACAGCCTGCTTGACCGCCTGGCGACCTACAAGGAAAAGATCCTTGCCATCAAGAGCAAGATCAAGTCCGCGCTGTTCTATCCGATCTCCATCATCGTCATCGCTTTTGTGATTACCGCAGTCATCATGATCTTCGTGATTCCGGCGTTCAAAGATCTTTTCTCCAATTTTGGCGCAGACCTTCCCGGTCCTACGCTGGTCGTGATGGCCATTTCCGATTTCTTCGTGGCTTGGTGGTGGGCGATATTCGGCGGGGTCGGCGGAGCCGTGTACGGATTTTTCTACGCCTGGAAGCGCAACAAGACCATGCAACGGCGCATGGATCAGTTGATGCTCAAGATCCCGGTGTTCGGCCCGCTGGTACGCAAGGCTTCCATCGCACGCTGGTCGCGCACCCTGGCCACCATGTTTGCAGCTGGCGTGCCATTGGTCGAAGCGTTTGATTCGGTAGCAGGCGCCGCAGGTAATGCGGTCTATTACGACGCGACCAAGGCCATTCAGCGTGAGGTGACTTCAGGTACCAGCCTCACTGTCGCCATGCAAAATACCGATGCCTTCCCCAGCATGGTGTTGCAGATGGTGGCCATCGGCGAAGAATCCGGCGCGCTGGACGCGATGCTCGGCAAGGTGGCCGATTTCTTCGAGGCGGAAGTCGACGATGCAGTCGAAGCGCTGTCCAGCCTGATGGAGCCAGTCATCATGGTGGTACTGGGCACGCTGATTGGCGGCATGGTGGTAGCCATGTATTTGCCGATCTTCAAAATGGGCCAGGCCGTCGGCTAAGCAAATGACTCGTCAACTGGCGCGGCGCTGTCCGCGCCTTTTTTGTATATACAAGGTGATTCGATGCTATTAATGCTGCAATCCTCCCCCATGGTTTTTGCCTTATTCGCCGGCATCATTGGATTGCTTGTAGGCAGTTTTCTCAACGTCGTCATCCATCGCCTGCCCAAGATGATGGAACGTGACTGGCGCGCGCAATGCGCGGAGCTCAATGAGCAACCGGAGGAAAACGTTTCGCGCTACAACCTGCTGGTGCCGCGCTCTGCTTGTCCGCATTGCGGCCACGCCATCGGTGCCACCGAAAATATACCGATACTGAGCTACCTGCTCCTGCGCGGCAAATGCAAAGGGTGCGGTGCCGCCATCTCTCCCCGCTATCCCATTGTCGAGGCGATCAGCGCGATCCTGAGCGCCTATGCCGCCTGGCATTTCGGCTTCGGCATGGCCGGGATCGCCGCCATCGTTTTCGTCTGGGCACTGATCGCACTCACCTTCATCGACTTCGATACACAGCTGCTGCCGGACGACATCACGTTGCCGCTGCTATGGCTGGGCCTGCTGCTCAATCTCAATGGTGCTTTCACTTCGCTGCAGAATGCCGTCGTCGGTGCAACCCTGGGCTACCTCGCCTTGTGGGGCGTGTACTGGCTGTTCAAGCTTACTACCGGCAAGGAAGGCATGGGCTATGGAGATTTCAAGCTGCTTGCCACCATAGGTGCATGGCTGGGCTGGACGATGCTGCCGCTGGTCATCCTGTTGTCCTCGCTGGTCGGTGCCGCGGTCGGCATCTCTCTCATCGTCTTCGCCAAACATGGCCGCCACATCCCGATCCCCTTCGGCCCTTACCTTGCTGGCGGCGGCCTGATCGCGCTGTTCTGGGGGCAGGCATTGACCCAAAGCTATCTGCAACTGCTGGCTCCGTGAACTATCTGGTCGGATTGACTGGCGGCATCGGCAGCGGCAAAAGCACCGTCGCCGGCATGTTCGCCGAACTCGGTGCGCGTACCATCGACACCGACCTCATCGCCCACCAGCTGACCAAAGCTGACGGGGAGGCGATCGATGCGATACGCGCCTGCTTTGGGGAGCACTATATCGCCGCCGACGGCAGTCTGGATCGGGGAGCTATGCGCAAGCTGGTCTTCGCCAACCCGGAAGAAAAGCAGCGCCTGGAAACCATCCTGCATCCGCTCATCCTCGCACAGGCCAGGCAGCAGGCAGCATCACCCACCGACGCGCCTTACACACTGGTCGTCGTCCCCCTGCTGTTCGAAAGCGGACGTTACCGCGACTGGTTGCAACGCATCATTACCGTGGATTGTTCCGAGGAAGCCCAGATATCCCGCGCCATGCAGCGCAGCAGCCTGGACGAAGCCGCGATCCGGGCGATCATGGCGCAACAGGTCCGCCGTTCCGAGCGAACGAAGCTTGCCGATGAAGTCATCCACAACGATGGCAGCCTGGACGACCTGAAATTGCAGGTCGTCGGAATACATCGCCGTTTGTCGTCAATGGCCGATGAAAGCGATTGACGATACGCTGCGCTGCCTTTAATCTTTCGCATCCGATAAATCCAGTCCCGGACAGGCGAATGTGATCAGTTACGAGTTTCCTCTCAACGAACGAGTTCGTACCCTGCTGCGTCTGGAGGACCTCTTCTTCCGCATCAAGCGCTTCATCGATAGCGACGAGAGCCCGGATCATCATGCTGCTCTGGGCGTGCTTTTCGAGATACTGGAAGTCGCCTGTCGCGCCGATCTCAAATCCGACCTGTTACAGGAACTGGAACGCCAGAAAAAAGCGCTGAATGCGTTGCACAATAATCCGGAGATCCTCGAAGACGCGCTGGATGCAGTATTGAGCGAGATCGAGGGGGCCAGCACCCGGCTGCTCGGCATGAACGGCAAGATCGGCCAACACTTGCGCGATGACGAGTGGCTGATGGCGATCAAACAGCGCGCCTGCATCCCCGGCGGGGTATGCGAGTTCGACCTTCCCTCCTATCATTACTGGCAGCATCAGAGTGCCGAACACCGGCGCCAGAACCTGATTGCCTGGTTGAGCCCAATGCTGCCGTTACGTGACGGCATCACCATTCTCCTCAAGCTACTGCGCGAAAACGGCAAAGTGCATCACTTCACGGCCTTTCACGGCAGCTTCCAGCAAATGCAAGGCGGTCGCGTAGCCCAGATGCTGCGCATATCGCTTGATTCCGAACTGCTCTGCATCCCCGAGGTCAGCGCCAACAAATACGCCCTCAACATCCGCTTTGTCGAAGCGAAATACGCAGCCAAGACCGCGCTCTACAATCACGATGTCGCGTTCGACCTGACTTTCTGTTCGCTGCAATGAGCAAACCGCCGATCGTCACCTGCCCGAACTGCGGCAAAGAAATGGTATGGGACACCAGCAACCGTTTCCGTCCTTTCTGCAGCGAACGCTGCAAACTCATCGATCTGGGAAAGTGGGCGAACGAGGAATATCGCGTTGAGCAACGCGAGCAGGATCCGCCAGGATCGGATCACCAAGCCTGACGCAGCAGGGATATCCCATGTGCACCGTGCTGCCATGCCATCTGCATGTCGGCTTGCGACAGGCCACCCAGGGCATACACCGGGATAGTCGAACCGCCGGCCAACGCGGCGAATCTTTCCCAGCCCAGATACGACGCACCAAGATGGGATCGGGTCGGCAGCACTGGCGAGAGCAATGCGAAATCGCAGCCCAATGCTTCCGCACGACGCAACTCTTCCGCATTGTGGCAGGAAGCCGCACACCAGTCGATTGCCGGACGCAGCTTCAATGCCGCAAGCTGGGACGAAGTCAGTTGCACCCCGTCCGCGCCCACTTCCCGTGCCATCTCGATATCGCCGTTGAGCAGCACTCGCGCGCCCCGAGCGTGCGCCAGCGCCACCACTTTGAGTGCAAGTTCGCGCAATCGATCGCGGGAGAGGTCTTTTTCGCGCACCTGAATTAGCTGCAGCCCGTCATCCAGCCTGGCTTCCAGCTTCAGCAAAAATTGCTCCGTACCCAGCTCGGCGGCATTGCTGATGGCATATAACGCAGGCAATGTCAGGGCGCGCAGGATGGGTGTATTGGCTGGAAGGACAGGATCGACCAGGACCCCGGCCGGATGTTGCCAGGAAAATTGCTGGCCCTCATGCGGGTGCAGTTCGCCTGTCCATGTCGTCACGCGGAAGAAATTCAGGTGCACCGTCGCATGCGGGTAGGTAAATACGCGGGTGAGCCATGGATAAGCGGTTTGGACTGTGATACCCAGTTCTTCATGCAGTTCGCGCACCAGTGCGTCATGTGCGGTTTCACCCGGTTCGATCTTGCCGCCGGGAAACTCCCAATAACCAGCCCAGATTTTACCGGGAGGACGTTGCGCAAGCAGGAAAGAACCATCCGGTCGCTGCAAAACTGCCGCCGAGACTTCTATACATTTATTTTCCGGCATGTCGTCCGCACCAGTCCCTCGCGAACTGTCCCGCCACTCTTCCGCTCCGCGAACCTCGCATCAACGACCACTGCAGCGCCGCCGTCCGCACCTCATCAGTAAGCCCCTGCTTCCAGCCATGATGCGCCAGCCAATGCGTCGCCACCACCAGATACTCATCCTGCGTGAACGGATAGAACGAGATCCACAAACCGAACCGCTCCGACAGCGACACCTTCTCTTCCACGCTTTCTGCAGGGTGCACTTCGTCGCCGACATATTGGGTAGCCAGATTGTCCTGCATGGATTGCGGCATCAGATGGCGACGGTTCGAGGTCGCGTAGATGAGGAGATTGTCGGAAAAAGCCACGAGATCGCCGTCCAGCGCAGCTTTCAGCGATTGGTAACCGGGTTCGTCGGCATTGAAGGAGAGGTCGTCGCAATAGAGAAGGAAGCGTTCAGCGCGTCCCTGCACCAGCCCGACGATGTGCGACAGATCGATCAAACCCTGCTTGTCGATCTGGATCACGCGCAGGCCTTGTCCGGCGTATTCATTCAGCAGTGCCTTGACCAGCGACGACTTGCCCGTGCCGCGCGCGCCGGAGAGCAACACGTTGTTCGCCGTACCGCCGCGCACGAATTGCAGCGTGTTCTGCTGGATGCGCTGCTTCTGGTTGTCGATGCCGAACAGGTCGGAGAGAGCGATGCGCTGGAAATTGGGGACCGGATGCAGCGTGCGTTGCTGGTGGTCCCAGCGGAAAGCGGCGGCGGATTGCCAATCGGGTGCTTGCGGCTGCGCGCCGGGCAGGATGTTTTCCAGGCGGGAAAGCAGGCCTTCGCCGCGGGTGAGGAATTTGTCCAGCTTGTCCATAGAACCTCTTCAGCATCTCCCATGCGGGAGCTGTAAATCAACTTCTATAGCTCGCGTTGATCTTCACGTAGTCGTAAGAAAAATCACAAGTCCATAATGTCGCGTTCACCGTCCCGCGATCCAGCACCACGCGGATGGTGATGTCGCTCTGCTGCATCACGCGTTGACCATCTTCCTCCCGGTAACTGTTCGCGCGCCCGCCGTTCTCGGCCACCAGCACTTCGTCGAGATACAGCTTCAATTTCTCCACGTCGAGGTCGCCTACGCCCGCATAACCGATTGCCGCGAGGATACGGCCAAGGTTGGGGTCGGAGGCGAAGAAAGCGGTCTTGACCAGCGGAGAATGGGCGATGGCATAGCCGATCTTCTTGCATTCGGCTGCATCCTTGCCGCCTTCGATCTTGATGGTGATGAACTTGGTCGCCCCCTCGCCGTCGCGCACGATTGCTTGCGCCAACGCGGTGGCGACCTCGGTGACGGCGGCTTGCATGGCGGCGAGGTTCGCGGCATCGATGACTGCACCGCTCTTGCCGGTAGCGATCAGCATCAGCGCGTCGTTAGTGGAAGTGTCGCCGTCCACGGTGATGCAGTTGAATGAACGGTTGGCGGCCTCGCTCACCATCTGCTGCAGCAGCGGTTGTGCGATGGCCGCATCGGTGGCGATGTAGCCCAGCATGGTGGCCATGTTGGGATGGATCATGCCGGAGCCCTTGGACATGCCGGTGACGGTAACCGTCTTGCCGCCGATCTGCACCTGCTTCGACACGGCCTTGGCAACAATATCGGTGGTCATGATGGCGTGTGCGGCATCGAACCAGTTGTCGGTCTTCAGACTGGCGATCGCTTGCGGCATGCCGGCGACGATCTTGCCGACCGGCAGCAGCTCCATGATGACGCCGGTGGAATACGGCAGCACCTGTTCGGGCAAACAGCCCAGCAATTTGGCCAGCTCGATGCAGGTGGTATGAGCGGCCTGCATGCCCTGTTCACCGGTGCCAGCATTGGCATTGCCGGTGTTGATCACCAGTGCCCGGATCCCCTTGCCGGCAGCAAGATGATTGCGTGCCACGGTGACCGGGGCGGCACAGAAACGATTGGTAGTGAACACGCCCGCGACGGTCGCGCCTTCATCCAGCCTGATGACCAGCAGGTCCTTGCGGTCTGCACGCTTGACACCCGCCTCAGCGGTACCTAGAGAAACGCCCGCAACAGGCAACAGTTGTGCCGCGACGGGCGCTGAGAGATTCACCGGCATTGCAGACTTCCTTTAGTAACGGCCACCCGTTTGATGGATGTAGTTGGTCATCTCTACGGATTGCATGTTCATGCGGCGCACGATGCCATGCGTATGCCGGACGATACCGCGCATCACGTAATACACGATGGCGGGCTGCGTGTTCAACAGGGATTCAAACTTGGAACGCTCCAGAACCAGCACCTTGCTATCCGTCTTGGCTATGGTCGTAGCACTGATTTGCGCGACATTCCCGCCCACGAAAGTGATGATCCCCGCCAAATCACCCGGCTGGAGCAGATGCAAGATCGCCTGTTCACCGCCGACGTTAGCAGTCGCCTCGACTTCGCCGCTGGCCAGGATGATCAATGCGTTCTTCAATCGGTCATTGCCGGGCTGTACCAGCACGTCGCCTGCCTTGTAATCCTTGACCTCGATGATACGCGCCAGCGATTCGATCTCGGCATCGCGCAATTCCTCCGTGAGCGTGGAGTTATGCAAGGTTTGTATGATCAAGTCTTCTTTTGTCATTCTCGAATCCCCCGGAAGTTGGTGCATCAGTTCAATCTGCCATGGCACTGCTTGTATTTTTTTCCCGAACCGCAAGGACAGGGGTCGTTACGCCCGATCTTTTCACTGCCGCGCACGAATGGTTTGTGTTCATCCGCCTGCTGTTCAGTTTGCCCCAGCGCCTCGTCATAATCCGCATGATGATACTGCACATTTTCCGGGGCGTGGGGCACTTCAGCCGCCGCCACATCGGCCTCGCTACGGATCTGCACATTCATCAGGGTCTGCGTCACATCGCGCTTCACCCCTTCCAGCATATTGGAGAACAGGTCGAACGCTTCGCGCTTGTATTCCTGCTTGGGATTCTTCTGCGCATAACCGCGCAGATGGATGCCCTGCCGCAGATGATCCAGCGCTGCCAGATGTTCGCGCCAGTGCTGATCCAGGCTCTGCAACATGACGATGCGCTCGTAACCGTGCATCACCTCGCCGCCCACCTGATCGACCTTGACCTGGTATAGCTGACGTCCGGCCTCTGCCACGCGTTCGCGCAAGCCGCTCTCGTCAAGGCTCTTGTCTTCCTCCAGCCATTGCACGATCGGCAGTTGCAGCTGGAACTCGGCAGCCAGGGCTTTTTCCAGGCCTGGCGCATCCCATTGTTCTTCCATGCTGCCGTGCGGAATATATTCGGCAACCGTATCGGACAGCACCCCTTCGCGCATCGCGCTGATGGTCTCGGAGATGTCGGTGCTTTCCAGCAATTCCGCGCGCTGCAGGTAGATCACTTTGCGCTGGTCGTTGGCGACGTCGTCGTATTCCAGGATCTGCTTGCGCATGTCGAAGTTGCGCGCTTCCACCTTGCGTTGCGCATTCTCGATCGCGCGCGTCACCCAGGTATGCTCGATGGCTTCGCCCTCGGGTAGCTTGAACTTGTTCATGATCGCCGCTACCCGGTCGGAAGCGAAGATGCGCAACAGCGGATCTTCCAGCGACAGGTAGAAGCGGCTGGAGCCCGGATCGCCCTGGCGCCCGGAACGTCCACGCAACTGGTTGTCCACCCGGCGCGACTCATGACGCTCGGTGCCGATGATGTGAAGGCCGCCGCTGGCGATGACCCGTTCATGGATCGGTTGCCACTCGGCACGCAGCTTGGCTATACGCTGCTCTTTCGTCGTCGCATCCAGACTGTCGTCCATGCGCACAAGTTCGATCGGTTTTTCGACATTGCCACCCAGCACGATGTCGGTACCGCGCCCAGCCATGTTGGTGGCGATGGTGATCATCTTCGGACTGCCCGCCTGAGCCACGATCTCGGCCTCGCGCGCATGCTGCTTGGCATTCAGCACCTGATGCGGCAGCTTTTCCTTTTCCAGCAAACCGGACAGCAATTCGGAGGTTTCGATGGAGGTGGTGCCGACCAATACCGGCTGCCCGCGTTCGTAGCAATCGCGGATGTCGGCGATGACTGCGGCGTATTTCTCGCCCGTACTGAGGTAGACCTTGTCCATCATGTCCTTGCGGATGGTCGGGCGATGTGGCGGGATGATCACGGTTTCCAGGTTATAGATGGTCTGGAACTCGTAAGCTTCGGTGTCCGCCGTGCCTGTCATGCCGGACAGCTTGTTGTACATGCGGAAATAGTTCTGGAAGGTGATCGAGGCCAGCGTCTGATTCTCTTTCTGGATCGCCACTCCTTCTTTCGCCTCCACTGCCTGATGCAGGCCGTCAGACCAGCGTCGTCCCGACATCAGGCGACCGGTGAATTCATCGACGATGACCACTTCGCCGTTCTGTACCACATAGTGCTGGTCGCGCAGATACAGGTTATGGGCACGCAAGGCTGCGTACAAATGGTGGATCAGCGTGATGTTGGCCGGATCGTACAGACTGCCGCCGACCGGCAGCATGCCCGCCTGGGCCAGCAAACGTTCGGCGTTTTCATGGCCGGATTCGCTCAGCAATACCTGGTGATTCTTTTCATCGACGTAGTAATCGCCCGGAGAGTTTTCGTCAGCCTGACGGGTCAATTTGGGCGCCAGCTTGTCCATCGCCTGGTACACGTCGAGATTGTCTTCCGCCTGACCCGAGATGATCAGCGGCGTGCGTGCCTCGTCGATCAGGATGGAGTCCACCTCGTCAACGATGGCGAAGTTCAGTCCGCGCTGGAATCGTTCTTCAGCGCTCGCCGCCATGTTGTCGCGCAGGTAGTCGAAGCCGAATTCGTTATTGGTGCCGTAGGTAATGTCAGCCCCGTAAGCGGCCTGTTTGTCGGCATGTTCCATGCTGGTCAGGATGACGCCGACCGACAGGCCGAGGAACCTGTACAGCTTGCCCATCCACTCGGCATCGCGCGCCGCCAGATAGTCATTCACTGTTACGACATGGACGCCATTGCCGGACAACGCATTCAGATAGGCCGGCAGGGTTGCCATCAGCGTCTTGCCTTCACCGGTGCGCATTTCGGCGATCTTGCCGTAATGCAGCACCATGCCGCCGATCAGCTGCACATCGAAGTGACGCATCTGCAATGCGCGCTTGCCGCCTTCGCGCACCACGGCGAACGCTTCCGGCAGAAGTGCATCGAGCGACTCGCCCTGTTGCACCCGCTGCTTGAATTCGAGCGTCTTGCCGCGCAACTCGTCGTCTGACAGGGCTGCCGTCTGCGTTTCCAGCGCATTCACGCGCGCAACGGTCTGGCGGTACTGTTTGAGCAGGCGGTCGTTACGACTGCCGAATACGGATTTCAATAATTTTGAGATCATGCTGTAGTTTTCTTCTGTATTGCAGTCGAACAAATAAAAAAGGGTGAGGCACACACCTCACCCTTCTGCAAAATCTGTGCGGTCAACTGCTGGCTTTTTCCAGAAAGCGTACCGGATTTTGGGCGATGCCTTTGTATCTCACTTCGAAATGCAGATGAGGGCCGGTTGACCTGCCAGTACTTCCAGACAAAGCAATTTCCTGACCGCGCTTAACCATCTGCCCAACTTTGACCAGCAACTTGGACGCATGCGCATAGCGCGTTACGACCTGGTTGCCATGGTCTATCTCGACCATATTACCATACTCCGGATGGGCATCCGCATACACCACCATGCCGCTGGCGGAAGCGTGGATCGGCGTCCCCTCCGGAACCATGTAGTCCACACCTTCGTGCATGGCGTTCTTGCCCGTGAACGGATCGATGCGCCAGCCGAAATTGGAGGAATACCATGCGTCCCTGATGGGTGGTACGGAAGGCAACAGCTTCTTGCTCAACTTGTCCTGCATCAGCAGGGTCTCCAATGCCACCAGTTTGTCACTGCGATCGCTCAGCATCGCATTCAAATCCGCCATCTGCTGTTCCATGCTCGACATGGAAACCTGCTGATGCAACGCCGATGGCAGGTAGGGGCCACCCTGCGCAGGCTGTTTGTCGAATGAGAATTCTTCCGGTTTCATGCCCGTCAGTTTGGCCAGGCGCGCGCCCAGACCATTCAGGCGCATCACTTGAGCCTGCATCTGCCCGAGCCTCATGGCCAGGGTATCCAGGCTCTTGCGCATGAACGCTTCCTGTTTTTGCTGTTCAACCTCATGTGCACTGGCCAGCCAGTCGCGCATCTCCGTGCCCATCCAGCCCGGCTGGAATCGAACGATGGCGTATTGTGCCGTCAGCACGGCCGCAACGAATAGCACCGCAACCAGCATGGCCAACGCGGCGAGATGAGTGCCTGTCACAGTGACACTACGTGCTTTTGCAAACCGGTTGGAAACTAGAATAATATTCACGCATTCCCCTTTTATGACACGATTCCTGTGAACCCAACGTGCCGCACCGACTGAACAGCTTTTTGGCATCCAATCAAGAATTGCGGTTACTTTCCAGCAAAGCCACGCTGCTCAGGGCATTGCAAAGACATTACGAGTCTTTCGCCCCACCTGATCTGGCACGTAACAGCCAAGTATCAAGGATGAATCACCAGACACTGGTCCTTGTTGCAAATAATGGCGCGGTTGCAGCCAAACTGCGTCATATGACCACCGAACTCATTTCCCTTTTCCAAGCAAGGGGATGCGAGGTTACTGGAATTCAAATCAGGGTGCAAGTCTCAATCCCGTCACGCCCGGCCCCGCCCAAACCGCGCCAATTGGGCAAAGTAGCGCGGGAAGCTCTCCAAAAGCTTGACGCAAATCTGGGCGATTCGTCACTTAAAGCGGCTTTAAGGCGATTAGCCAGGAAAGCATAATGGTTACACCAGTACCATCCATGCAACCAGACCATATCGTTCCAGCAGGTATAGCGCGCCGAATATCAGCAACACGTAGGCCATTAAACGCACCACCCGCCAAACAAAGCGCTGGTATCGCGGATCGCGGGTGATCAAATACAAGACTGTCGCTGAGCCAATCAGCAGTATGGCGAATAGCAAAGCGAGGCGGATAAGCATCGCTGACGCTGGGTCAAGCCATCTGTAGCTGGAGCCGCAAGAAATCCGGAGCCTCTTCCTGCTTCTCGAATGTGGTGAACTCCCACGCCGTCTCGTCGGCAAGCAAGGCGCGGCATAGTGCATTGTTCAAGGCGTGGCCGGATTTGTAGCCGGAGAATGCGCCGATCAACGGATGGCCGAGCAGATACAGGTCGCCGATGGCATCCAGCACCTTGTGCTTGACGAACTCGTCCTCGAAACGCAGGCCGTCCGGATTGATAACGCGGTATTCATCCATTACGATGGCGTTATCCAGGCTCCCGCCCAGCGCCAATCCCTGCGAGCGCATATATTCGACTTCCTGCATGAAACCGAAGGTACGGGCGCGGCTCACTTCTTTTATATAGGACTGTTCACCCAGATCGACCGTCACATCCTGTTTGGTGTTGGCAAACACCGGGTGGGCGAAATTGATGGTGAAGTTCAGTTTGTAGCCGTTGTATGGCTCGAAGCGCACCCACTTGTCGCCATCCTTCACCTCGACGGCTTTCTTGATGCGGATGAACTTCTTGGCGGCCGCCTGCTCGACGATGCCAGCCGATTGCAGCAGGAAGATGAATGTGCCTGCGCTGCCATCCATGATGGGCAGTTCCGAACTGGTCAGCTCGATGATGGCATTGTCGACCCCCAGGCCGGCCAGGGCCGACATCAGGTGCTCCACCGTTGCCACGCGCGCTCCATGCGCCTCAAGGCAGGTCGAAAGGCGCGTGTCATGTACCGCATGCGCTTCGGCACGGATATCCTTGGAATCCGGCAGATCGACCCGACGGAAAACGATGCCGCTGTCGATGGCGGCCGGACGCAAGGTCAGGTAGACCTTCTCTCCGGTGTGCAGACCGACGCCCGTCGCCTGCACCGTCGTTTTCAATGTGCGTTGCTTGACCATTTGGCAATACCTGACTGAACCGCTGCGGAGTTTAACACAGCCCAAAGGCAGGATTTGGGAACCGGGAATTGGGATTTTGCGTAAACGCCTACCCCGAAAATCCTAAATCCTAAATCCAAATTCCTGCCGTTAGTCCGCCTGCTTGCGCAAGAACGACGGTATATCGAGCGGGTCGACACCGGATTGTTTCATTGCCTCCACCGCCTCGCGATGACGCCCGGTACGGATCACTGCCGGCATGTCCAGTTCGTTGTAATTCACCAGCGGAGCGTCGTGCGTTCCGGTGCGTTGTTGTTTTTCGTAGGCCAATACCGGTTTCGGCTGCTTTCTTGCCATCGGCGCGCCCAATCCCGTGGCCACGATAGTCACTCGCAACTCCTCGCCCATCGCTTCATCGAACACCGAGCCGACTATCACCGTCGCCTCTTGTGCCGCGAACTGGAAGCAATTCATCACTTCGTGCAGCTCTTCCAGAGTCAGGCTGCTGCTGGAGGTGATATTGACCAGCACGCCGCGGGCACCGGACAGATCTACGTCTTCCAGCAGAGGGCTGGCGATGGCCTGTTCCGCTGCACGCTGCGCACGGCCCTCGCCGGATGCGGAAGCCGCACCCATCATCGCCATGCCGTTCTCGGACATCAGTGTGCATACGTCGGCAAAGTCCACGTTCACCATGCCGGGCACGTTGATGACTTCGGCGATACCGGCTACCGCACCTTGCAACACGCCGTTCGCTGCCTTGAACGCTTCCGGCAGAGTGGTCTTGCCGCCCAGGACTTCCATCAGCTTGGCGTTGGGCACGATGATCAGCGAATCGACATAAGCCGCCAGCTCTTCGATGCCGTTTTGCGCCAGCGTCATGCGCTTGCCTTCGAACACGAACGGTTTGGTCACCACGGCCACCGTGAGGATGCCCATGTCCTTGGCGACTTGTGCCACGATGGGAGCCGCCCCGGTGCCGGTGCCGCCGCCCATGCCGGCGGTGATGAACACCATATTCGCCCCGTTGATGATTTCGGCGATGCGCTCGCGATCCTCTTCCGCCGCAGCCTGGCCGATCTCCGGCTTGGCGCCTGCGCCCAGCCCCTTGGTCAGATTAGCGCCGATCTGCAGCTGCACGCGCGCCTTGCTGCGACGCAGCGCCTGAGCATCGGTATTGATAACGATGAACTCGACGCCCTGTACACCCTGATCGATCATGTGGTCGACTGCATTCCCGCCGCAACCACCCACACCCACCACTTTGATAACCGCGCCTTGCGGCTGAGCATCCATCAATTCAAACATGTTTATTCTCCTTTTCTAAATGACACACCAACCCCGAACCCGAACCACTAAAAATTGCGTTGAAACCACGTCTTCATATTCGCCAGCACATCCCCGAACGAACCCGAATTGACCCGCGCCACTTCATCGCGCTTGTGTTGCTCCAGCCCGTACAACAACAACCCGACTCCAGTCGCATAACGCGCGGTCTTCACCACATCCGACAATCCGCCGATGTTGCGCGGCACGCCCATGCGCACCGGCATGTGGAATATCTCCTCGCCCAGCTCGACCATCCCCTGCATGGCACTGCTGCCGCCGGTGATCACGATGCCGGAAGAGAGCAGGTCTTCGAAGCCGCTGCGCCGCAGCTCCTGCTGCACCAGCGAATACAATTCTTCCACGCGCGGCTCGATCACTTCCGCCAGGGTCTGTCGCGACAGCATGCGCGCGCTGCGCTCACCCACCCCGGGCACTTCGATCGGCGCATCGTTGGCCAACTGGCGCAGGGCGCAGCCGTATTTGATCTTGATGTCCTCGGCATCCTTGGTCGGCGTGCGCAAGGCCATCGCGATGTCGTTGGTGATCTGGTCGCCGGCGATGGGGATCACCGCCGTGTGGCGTATCGCCCCGTTGGTGAATACCGCCACATCGGTAGTGCCGCCGCCGATGTCCACCAGACACACACCCAGCTCCCTTTCGTCGTCCGCCAGCACCGCCTTGCTCGATGCCAGCGGCTGCAGGATCATCTCGTTCACTTCCAGTCCGCAGCGGTGGATGCATTTCAGGATGTTCTGCACCGCTGCCACCGCGCCCGTGACGATGTGTACTTCCACTTCCAGCCGCATGCCGCTCATGCCCAACGGTTTCTTTATGCCCTCCTGTCCGTCGATGCTGAACTCCTGCTCGAGAATGTGCAGGATCTGCTGGTCGCCCGGCAGGCTGATCGAACTCGCCGTTTCCACCGCGCGCACAATGTCGGTGTGCGCCACTTCCTTGTCCTTGATCTTGATCATCCCGTTCGCATTGGAACTGCGGATGTGGCTGCCCGCGATGCCGGTATAGACCTCGCGTATCTTGCAATCGGCCATCAGCTCGGCCTCTTCCAGCGCGCGCTGGATGGCGCCGACCGTGGCATCGATGTTCACCACCATGCCCTTCTTCATGCCGGAGGATTGGTGCAGACCGGCACCGATGACCTCCAGCGTCCCCTCGGGCCTGATCTCGGCGACAATGCACGCGATCTTCGACGTACCGATGTCCAGGCCGACGATCAAATTCTTGTTTTCCCTGTTCTTGCTCATCGCGATCCCCTTGCTACTCTTTCAAACCTTGCTGGACGACGCACGTACCGCAAACCCATTGCGGTAGCGCAGGTCGACGTGACTTACCTTTTGACCCAGTGCTGCCATGCTGTACGGATAAACGGCAACGAAGCGCTTCAGTCGCTGCTGCATCTCTTCGCGCCCCAGTTCCAGCACCAGGCCACTACCCAGCTTGACCTGCCACGCATAACGCGGGGACAGGTTGATCTGCGCGATCTGCTGCCGGATCGGCTGCAGCACCGCATTCAATTCGTCGTACATCTGTGTCACTTGCAGCGAGGTATCGGGCTGTCCGACGAACACCGGCAATACCTGCCCGGTCTTCCCTTCGAACACTTCGCCATGCGTGTTCACCAGTTCCGTGCCGTTCCAGTGCGCCAGGGCGACCTGCTCTTCCACCTCGACTTCGAGGCTCCATGGGAACTTGCGCCGTACGCTCACCTTGCGCACCCAGGGCAGCTTTTCGAATGCCTGCCTTGTGCGCTCCAGGTCGACGGTGAAGAAATTCCCGCTCACCTGCTCATGCACCACCTGTTCCAGCATCTCGGTCGGGACCTGCTGTGGCACCGCGGTCAGTTCCACCGTACGCAACGGGAACACCGGCAAGTGCAGCACATAGCGCGCCGTACCGTACAGCACCAGCACCAAGCTGAGGCCGAACAGCGCATTGGCGATGCTGCGCAGCAACGGTGCGTTATCCCACATAACCCTCACCACAATCCTCTCCCCGAGGGAGAGGAAGCAATTGTGAAAAGCTATTTCCCAATTCCTGCCCCCTCCAGAATCTGCACCACGAGTTGCTCGAAACTGATACCCGCCTGGCGGGCCGCCATCGGTACCAGGCTATGGTCGGTCATGCCCGGCGCAGTATTGATCTCCAGCAGGTAGAATTTGCCGTCGTCGCCGCGCAGGAAGTCGACACGCCCCCAACCCTGGCAACCGATGAGCTGGAACGCGAGCAACGCCAGATGCTGCATCTCGGCTTCCTGTTCCACGCTTAATCCGCACGGGCACAGATAGCGCGTGTCATCGCGCAAGTACTTGGCTTCATAGTCGTAGAACTCGTTCGCCGGTTCGATCTTGATTACCGGCAGGGCGCGGCCATTCAGGATCGTCGCGGTGTACTCGCCGCCGCTCATGAAGCTCTCGGCGATCACCACCTTGTCGTACTTCGCTGCCTCTGCATACGCAATGGGCAACTCATCCACCGTCTTCACCTTGGTCACACCGACACTGCTGCCCTCGCTGGAAGGTTTCACGAACAAAGGCAGGTCGAGATGATCGGCCACTGCGTTCCAGTCGGAGGGCGCGGTCAGCGCCTCGTATTCGGGGATAGGCAGCCCCGCCGCCTGCCAAACCAGCTTGGTGCGCCACTTGTCCATCGCAATGGCCGAAGCCATCACACCGCTGCCGGTGTAAGGAATATCCATCAGTTCCAGCGCGCCCTGCACCGTGCCATCCTCCCCGTAACGACCATGCAGGATGATGAATACGCGGTCGAACTTTTCCTTTTTGAGTTCGGACAGGTCGCGCTGTGCCGGATCGAAGGCATGTGCATCCACACCGCTTTTCAGTAATGCGGCCAGCACTGCTGCGCCGCTCTTCAACGACACCTCGCGCTCTGCCGAACGCCCGCCGAACAGCACTGCGACTTTGCCAAAAGAGGTAGGGATGCTCTTATCCATGATTTGCGTGCTCACCAATAATCCTTACTTCGGGATGCAGGTCAATGCCTGTTTGTTGCAATACCACTGCCCGTACTTCGTCGATCAAATTCTCTATATCCGTTGCCGTCGCACCATCCGCATTCACAATGAAGTTGGCATGCTTCTCCGACACCTGCGCACCGCCCATGCGCCTGCCTTTCAATCCGCAGTCCTCGATCAGTTTCGCCGCATGCCTGCCCGGTGGATTGCGGAACACCGAACCTGCGTTCGGCAACTGCAACGGCTGGCTGGCGCTGCGCTTCTCCATCAGGGCTTTGATCTCCTGGCGCGCCGCCTCGACATCGCCCGCTTCGAATCGCAGCCATGCTCCGACGAAGAACTCTTCGCCCGCAGCGCGCCGGAGCACATGCCGATAACCGATTTCGTATTCCTGCGGCGTACGCTCCAGCAGTTCTCCGCGCCGCGTCAGCACCTGCACGCGCTGCACCTTCTGCCAGGTCTCGCCGCCGTAACATCCGGCGTTCATCGTCAGCATGCCGCCCAGGGTGCCCGGGATGCCGACGAAGAACTCCGCGCCGTACAGGTGGTTCGAGGCGGCAAAACGTGCCAGCTTGGCCCCCGCCACGCCGGCCTGTGCATAAATGATGTTGTCGCCATCCATGCGCAGTTCGGCAAGCGCTCCCACCATCAGCAACACTGTCCCGCGGAACCCGCCATCACGTACCAGCAGATTGCTGCCGAGACCGACTGCGACCAGCGGTTCGTCGTCCGGCATTTGCTGAAGGAAGCGCTGCAAGTCCTCAAGGTCGGCCGGCCGGTACATGCGCTGCGCCGGGCCGCCTGCGCGCCAACTCGTGTGGCGGTTCATGGGCTCGTCGTGGAGCATCTCTCCGCGCAACCCTTCAGCACTGAACTGTGTCGGTTCGTTCATGTTCATTTTTGCGCCATCTGCTTCACCAGATTCGGCACGCCGCCGATGGAGCCGGCCCCCATGGTCAACACCACATCGCCGTCCTGTGCCATTTGCATGATGGTTTGCGGCATGTCGGCGATGTTCTCGACGAACACGGCTTCATTCTGACCAGCCACACGCAAGGCATGCATCAGGGCGCGCCCGTCTGCAGCGACGATAGGCTGCTCTCCCGCCGCATACACTTCCGCCAGCGCCAGCGCATCCACACCGCCCAGCACTTTCACGAAATCCTCGAACAGATCGCGGGTACGGGTGAACCGGTGCGGCTGAAAGGCCAGCAGCAAACGTTTGCCGGGGAAGGCTCCGCGCACCGCAGCCAGCGTCGCTTTCATCTCCACCGGGTGGTGTCCGTAGTCGTCGATCAAAGTAAAGCTGCCGCCCGCGGCAGCGGCGTTTGCCCCCTCGCCCGCTTGCGGGAGAGGGTTGGGGAGAGGTATCTCGCCATACCTCTGCATGCGCCGGCCAACGCCCTCGAATTCGGCAAGCGCAGCGACGATGGCGGATGGTGCCACGCCCACCTCCAGACCTACCGCGATGGCAGCCAGTGCGTTGAGCACGTTGTGCATGCCGGCAAGATTGAGCGTGACCTCCAGGTCGATCGGCTTGCCCTCGAACAGACATTTCTCGTCATGGCGGCATTGCGCAGTGAAGCGCATCCGGCCGCCTTCATGGCGCACATCCACTGCGCGGATCTGCACATCCTCGCTCAAGCCGTATGTAGTTATCGGCTTGCTGATGCGCGGCAGGATGTCGCGCACATTTTCGTCGTC
Organism: Sideroxydans lithotrophicus ES-1; assembly: GCF_000025705.1. NCBI lineage: Bacteria > Pseudomonadati > Pseudomonadota > Betaproteobacteria > Nitrosomonadales > Gallionellaceae > Sideroxydans > Sideroxydans lithotrophicus. The sequence goes on from NC_013959.1 coordinate 2,749,123, forward strand.
CGCACACAGGATGGCGCGGCCATAGAACGGCAGGCGTTCGACGAAATCCACGAAGGCCTGCTTCAGTTTGCCGAAGTCGTGGCCGTAGGTCTCCATGTGGTCGGCGTCGATATTGGTGACCACCGCAAGGATGGGCGTGAGATACAGGAACGAAGCATCGGATTCGTCCGCCTCGGCGACGATGAACTCGCCCGTGCCCAGGCGCGCGTTGGCACCGCTGCTGTTGAGGCGGCCACCGATGACAAAGGTCGGGTCGTAGCCGCCCTTGGCCAGCACGCTGGTCACCAGCGAAGTGGTTGTGGTCTTGCCGTGCGTGCCTGCCACCGCGATGCCCTGGCGCAGGCGCATCAGCTCGGCCAGCATGACTGCACGCGGTACGATGGGAATGTGCTGTTCGCGCGCCGCCATCATTTCCGGGTTGTCGGCCTTGACGGCAGTGGAGACCACCACCGCATCGGCATCGAGCAGATTGTTCGCGTCATGCCCGTGCTGGATGATCGCACCCAGGCTTTGCAAGCGCTGCGTGACCGCGTTGTCGGCCAAGTCGGAACCGCTCACCTTGAAGCCCAGGTTGAGCAGTACCTCGGCGATGCCGTTCATGCCGGATCCGCCGATGCCTACAAAGTGGATATGTTTGATCTTGTGCTTCATTCACGAACCCCGAATTGAGCCACAGAGAAGTTCGGCGACTGTCTCTGTGTACCCTGTGATCTCTGTGGCAAATTGTTTTTGGACTTTTTCACGAGGCCAACTCCTCACAGACCTTTGCGACTGCCTGCGTCGCATCCGGCTTCGCCAGGCTACGCGCGGCTTGTGCCATCGCCAGCAGTCCTTCGCGGCCGGTCTGGCGCAGCAGTTGCGCCAGTTTTTCTGCACTCAGCTCCGTTTGCGGCAGCAAAACCGCTGCATTCTTTTCGCTCAGGAAGCGGGCGTTATGCGTCTGGTGATCGTCCACCGCGAACGGGAACGGGACCAGCAAACTCGCCACGCCTGCAGCCGCCAGCTCTGCAATGGTCAAGGCACCCGCGCGGCAGATCACCAGATCAGCATTCGCGTACTGGTTCGCCATGTCATCGAGGAATGGCCGGATGTCGGCGCTCACGCCTGCCTGTTCATAGAGCTGCTGCACCGACTCGAGATGTTTCTTGCCGGTCTGGTGGATCACATTCGGTCGCTCCGTTTCACTCAGCATGGCAAGCGCCTTCGGCAATGCTGCGTTGAGCGCCTGCGCCCCCAGGCTGCCGCCGACCACCAGCACGTTCAGTTTGCCGCTGCGGGCCGCGTAGCGTTCTTGCGGTTCAGGCAGTGCGGCGATATCGGCGCGCACCGGGTTGCCGCACCACTGCGTACCTTTCAAAACTTCGGGGAAGCCGCTCAATACGCGCGCGGAGATTTTCGCCAGCAGCTTGTTGCTCATGCCGGCGATGGAGTTCTGTTCATGGATGACCAGCGGACGGCGCAGGATCGCCGCCATCAGGCCGCCCGGCATGGTGATGTAACCACCCATGCCCAGTACCACATCGGGACGGAATGTGAAGATCGCGACTGCGCTTTGCCCCAGTGCGCGCAACAGGGTGAACGGTAGTGTCAGCAACCTCACAAGACCCTTGCCGCGCACCCCGGTGAAATTCACCCATGCCACCGGGTAACCATGCTTCGGCACCAGTTCCGCTTCCATGCTGTTCGGCGCACCCAGCCACACCACGTTCCAGCCTTGTGCACGCAATGCATCTGCCACCGCCAGCCCCGGATAGATATGTCCGCCGGTGCCGCCTGCCATGATGAGGATGGTGCGGTTCATATCGGCAATCCTCGTGCGACCCGGCGGTTTTGGCTACGACCGTCCCGATGGGACTTAACTTGCTTACGCAAGTTAGTCTTCGCCGAAACAGAAGGGTTGTGAGCGAGCATCTTCATATTGGAAGTCCTCGCGCAACCCTTCTGTTTTCATAATCGATGCGCAACAACACCGCAACCGCCACACAGTTGACCACCACGCCACTGCCGCCGAAACTCAGGAACGGCAGCGTCAGCCCCTTGGTCGGCAACACGCCCATGTTCACGCCGATGTTGATCATCGCCTGCACGCCCAGCCAGACGGCGACGCCTTGCGCCACCAGAGCGGCGAACAGGCGTTCCGACATCGCGGCCTGGCGGCCGATGGAAAATGCGCGCACGATGAGCCAGCCGAACAGCAGAATGACCCCGCACACGCCGAACAGCCCCAGTTCTTCCGCCGTCACGGCAAGCAGGAAGTCGGTGTGCGCTTCCGGCAGGTAGAACAATTTCTCGACGCTGCCGCCGAGGCCGACTCCCAGCCATTCGCCGCGACCGAAGGCGATCAGTGCGTGGCTGAGCTGATAGCCTTTGCCGTATGGGTCGGACCACGGATCCATGAAACCGACGACCCGTTGCATGCGGTAAGGCGACGAGAGGATCAGCGCGGCGAATGCCAGTGGCAGCAACACCAGCAGACCGCCGAATATCTTCAGATTGAAACCGCCCAGCCACAGCGTACCCATCGCGATCGCGCAGATCACCACGAATGCGCCCATGTCCGGCTCCAGCAGCAACAGCGCGCCCACCAGGGTCATCACGCCGAACATCGGCAGGAAGGGCTGCAGCAGATGGTCTTTCACCGTCCCCTTGCGCACCGCATAATCGGCCGCATACAGCACGGCAAACAGTTTCATCAGCTCCGACGGCTGCAGGTTGATGATGACCAGCGGCAACCAGCGCCGGCTGCCGTTGACCGCCCTGCCCACATGCGGGATGAGCACCAGCAACAGCAGCAGCACCCCGATCAGGAACAGCACAGGCGCATATTTCTGCCACATCTGGGTCGGGATCTGGAACGCGAGCACGCCTGCCACCACGCCGGTCAGGATGAAGATGCCATGGCGCACCAGATAGTAGGTCGGCTGGTAATTGGTGAACTTGCTTGCTTCCGCCGTATCGATCGATGCGGAATAGACCATCACCAGGCCGATGGCAAGCAATGCCGTGACGATCCAGGTCAGCACGGAGTCGTATTCCTCCACGGTACGGCGCGGTTCCTTCAATGCCGTGCTGAACATGGCGCCTCCGTCTTCAATTTCTCCACCGCCGCGACGAACACTTCGGCGCGATGCAGGTAATTCCTGTACATGTCGAAGCTGGCACAGGCGGGCGACATCAGCACCGCATCGCCGGTCTGGGCGTTCGCTGCCGCCATGCTCACTGCCTCATCCATGTCATGCGCTTCCAACACCGGCTTGCCGCAGCCCTGCAATGCCCGTTCGATCAACGGCGCATCGCGCCCGATCAGCACGACGGCGCGCGCATGTTGCGCCACCGCCGCTTTCAACGGCGAAAAATCCTGGCCCTTGCCGTCGCCACCGAGGATCACCACGGCAGGTTTGCCCAGCCCCTTCAGCGCCGCCTCGGTTGCGCCGACATTGGTCCCCTTCGAATCGTCGTAGTAGGTGATGCCGCCCACTTCCGCCACCTTCTCCACCCGGTGCGGCAGTCCCCTGAATGCGCGCAATGCTTCGCACAGCGGCACGATCGGCAGACCAAGCGCGCGGCACAGCGCCAATGCGGCCAACGCGTTCGCGACATTGTGCATGCCGGTCACCTGCAACTCGTCGGCGCGCAGGATCTTCTGCGCTCCCTGCATCAGCCATGTCGCCGCGCCCTCGCGAGTGATGCCCCAATCCTCATCGCTGGCAGGCGGAGTCAACCCGAAGCTGGTCTGCTTGCGCCCTTCCAGCCTCATCGCCGCACTGCGCACGTCGTCGCGATTCACGACCTGCACACCGTTGCCGATGAAGATGCGCGCCTTGGCGGCGGCATAACTATCCATGCTGTCGTAACGGTCGAGATGGTCTTCCGTCACGTTGAGCACCACCGCCGCATCGGCATCTAATGTGTATGTCGTCTCGAGCTGGAAGCTGGAGAGCTCCAGCACCCACACCTGTGGTTGATGGTCGCGCGCACGCAGTGCGTCCAGCACCGCAGGCGAGATGTTGCCAGCCACCTGTACATCCAACCCTGCCGCCGCGCACATCGCCCCGACCATGCTGGTGACGGTGGTCTTGCCGTTGGCGCCGGTGATGGCAATGACTTTGGTATTGCGCCGGTAGTCGTTGGTCGCCAGCTGTTGCGCCAACAATTCGATGTCTCCCTCCACCGCGATGCCGCGCGCGATGGCGCGCTGCACCAGCGGTTCGGCAACCGGTACGCCCGGGCTGATGACGATGCGGTCGATGCCCTGCAGCAACTGGTCGCGGAACGGGCCGCGATGCAGTTCGGTCTGCGGCAATTCCTCGTGCAAGGTGGCGGCGCCGGGCGGCGCTTCGCGGCTGTCGGCGACGCGCACACGCGCTCCCTGCGCGCTCAGATAGCGCGCAAGTGATAATCCGGTCTCACCGAGACCGAGTACCAGTACCGATTTGTCGCGTAGCGATGTCATCTCAATTTCAGCGTTGCCAACCCGATCAGCACCAGCAGCATGGTGATGATCCAAAAACGAACGACGACCTGCGTCTCCTTCCAGCCCTTTTGCTCGAAGTGATGATGCAGCGGCGCCATCAGCAGGATGCGCTGGCCCGTGCCGTATTTTTTCTTGGTGTACTTGAACCAGGACACCTGCAGCATCACCGACACCGCTTCCACCACGAACACGCCGCCCATGATGAACAGCACCAGTTCCTGGCGGATGATCACCGCCACGGCACCGAGTGCCGCGCCCAGCGCCAGTGCGCCGACGTCACCCATGAACACCTCCGCCGGATAGGCGTTGAACCACAGGAATGCCAGGCCTGCGCCGGAGATCGCCGCGCAGAACACGGCCAGTTCGCCCGCGCCGGGGATGGATGGCTCGCCCAGATATTTGGAGAATTCGGCATGGCCGGCGACATAGGCAAAGATCGCCAACGCGGCGGAGACCATCACCGTCGGCATGATGGCCAAGCCGTCCAGGCCATCCGTGAGATTGACCGCGTTGCTGCTGCCGACGATGACCAGGTAGACCAGCACGATGAAGCCGACCATGCCAAGCGGCAGCACCAGATGCTTGAAGAACGGCACGATGACTTCGGTGTGTGCGGGCAATGTGGCATGCGACCACAGGAAGATGCCGACCGCCAATGCGATCAGCGACTGCCAGAACATCTTCGCCCGCGCTGACAGGCCGTCCGGATTGCGGTGCACCACTTTGCGGTAATCGTCCACCCAGCCGATGGCGCCGACACCCAATGTCGTGAACAGCACCACCCAGACGTAGGCGTTATGCAGGTCTCCCCACAGCAAAGTGGTGATGGCGACCGACATCAATATCAGCGCGCCGCCCATGGTCGGCGTTCCCGCCTTGACCAGGTGCGTCTGCGGTCCATCGGCGCGCACCGACTGGCCGATCTTCATCGCAGTCAGTTTGCGTATCATCCACGGACCCAGCATGAAGGAGATGAACAACGCCGTCATCGCCGCCATCACCGCGCGCAGCGTGATGTAGTTGAACACGCTGAACGTACGCACATCCTGCGCCAGCCACTGGGTTAATGCGAGCAGCATGCTTCCTCCTTGTGTAATGCGCCAGATTGCACGACCCGTTCCATCTTCATGAAGCGCGATCCCTTGATCAACGCCGTCGTCTGCGCATCCAGTTCCGCGTCCAGCGCAGCGTTCAGCTCTTCGACACTGGCGAAATGCAGCGCGCCCGCGCCGAATTCCCGCACGGCTTCAGCACTCAGGGTCCCCAGCGCGAAAAGCCGCTCGATGCCCAGTTCGCGGGCAGAGATACCGATCTCGCGGTGAAACTGCGCCGCGTCTTCTCCCAGCTCCCCCATGTCTCCCAGCACAAAGATGCGCTTGCCCTTTGCCTGCGCCAAGACTTCCAGTGCCGCGTGCATCGATGCGGGATTGGCGTTGTAGGTATCATCGATCAGCGTCGCGCCATTTTTCGCCTGCTTGCGCTGCAGTCGCCCGGCGACTCCGCCAAAGCCCTGCAGACCCGTGACGATGGTTGCCGACGGGATTTGCAGCGCCAGCGCTGCCGTCGCTGCAGCCAGTGCGTTGCGCGCATTGTGTTCGCCCGGCACCTGCAGCACGATGCGCATCTCGCCTGCCGGAGTGCGTACCAGCAGTTCGCCTCCATAACCCTGCACCACCCATTTCCCCTGGATGTTTGCCGGGTGTTCGAGGGAGAAATCGAGGACGCGATGTTTGCCTGCCAGGCTGCGCCATAGTGCTGCATGCGCATCGTCGGCATTGATCACGGCGGTGCCGTCATCCTTCAGGCCTGCGAATATCTCGCCTTTGGCCCGCGCCACGCCTTCCACCGTTCCGAGTCCCTGCAGGTGCGCGCCGGTCGCGTTATTGACCAGCGCCACATCGGGGCAGGCTATGCGGGTGAGGTAGTCGATCTCGTTCGGATGGTTCATGCCCATTTCGATCACCGCATAGCGATGGTTCGCGCGCAGTCTCAACAAGGTGAGCGGCATGCCGATGTCGTTATTGAAATTGCCCTTGGTCGCCAATACAAATCGATCTGCATCGTCGCACTCCCCAACCCTCTCCCGTGGGGCGAGGGAGCGATCGTAAGAATCATCTTTGATTTTCTGGCGCAAGATGGCCGACAGCATCTCTTTCACCGTGGTCTTGCCGTTGCTGCCGGTGATGGCGACAAGCGGGATATCGAACTGTGCGCGCCAATATGCTGCAAGTTCGCCCAGCGCGAGGCGCGTATCTTCAACGAACAGCAGCGGCACTCCCGAATCCTGCGTCCGGAGTCCTGCGTCCCGATTCACCACTGCCGCCACCGCACCCGCCATTGCCGCCTGTGCAACGAACCTCGCGCCGTCGAAGTTCTCGCCCTTGAGCGCGATGAACAGATCGCCTTGCTGAATGGTCCGGGTATCGGTGGAAACAGCGGAAAAACGCACATCCGCTCCGTCCATGCGGGCATGCAATGCATTGACGGCCTGGGAGAGCATCATCATTGCCGCTGCTCCTCGGTGCTCCACATGCTCAGCGCCCGATGGGCGATCTCGCTGTCCGAGAAGGGATAGCGTACCCCTTTGATCTCCTGGTAATTCTCATGCCCCTTGCCTGCAAGCAGCACGGTATCGATATGCCGTGCATTGGCGATGGCCAGGGTGATGGCTTTGGCGCGATCCTCGATCACCTGATATTCGCCCTGCATGCCTGCGGCGATCTCGCTGACTATTTCCGCCGCCTCCTCGCTGCGCGGATTGTCGCTGGTGATGATCCGCACATCGGCCAGTTTTGACGCAACGGTTCCCATCATCGGCCGCTTGCCGCGATCTCGATCGCCGCCGCATCCGAACACGCAGATGACCTTGCCGCCCGCGGACTCCGTCACCTCGCGCACCGTGGTCAACACCTTGTCCAGAGCATCTGGCGTGTGAGCGTAATCCACGACGACTGTCGGCAGGCCTTTGCCACCCAGTGTCTGCATGCGTCCCGCCACTGCTTTCTGCAATCCGAGCTCGCGCGCCGCATCGTCTATCCTGACCTCGCTTGCCAGCAATACCGCAAGCGCGCCAAGCAGATTGGAAGCATTGAAGCTCCCTATCAATCTGCTGCACAGTGCAGCTGCACCCCAGCTGGTATGCAGCTGCAACGTAAGACCTTGTGCATCCATTTGCGTGAGGCTGCCATACACCATGCGTATTCCAAGACGCTCCGCCATCTTCAGCGAATCGTCGTTCAAACCATAGCCGATCACTTCGACGGACGCGTCCTGCAATTGCTCGGCCAACTCGGCACCGAACATGTCGTCCAGGTTGAGCACGGCATACTTGAGCGATGCCCAGTCGAACAGGCGTTTCTTTGCCGCCGCATAGCTTTGCATGTCGCCGTGAAAATCGAGGTGGTCGCGCGTCAGATTCGTGAGCAGCGCCACGTCGAAATGCACGCCATTGACCCTGCCTTGCGTGAGTGCATGCGAAGACACTTCCATCACTGCGGCCCGGGCGCCCTGTTGCTCGTATTCCGCCAGCAGTCCGTGCACGATCAATGCATCCGGCGTCGTGTTTGCCGTTGCTCGCAGCGCTTCCGGAAAACCGTTGCCCAATGTGCCGATCAATGCACTCTTGCGGCCCAGTGCGCCGAAGGACTTTGCCAGCCAGTGACTGATCGATGTCTTGCCATTCGTGCCGGTGATCCCGACCATCCAGAGCTTCTGCGAAGGCTGGCCATAGACCAGGTCTGCGATCAGGCCGGCCTGATGGCGCAAGTCACTCACTGCCAGGTTCGGCACACTCCAGGTCGGATTCCATTTGAAGCCGTGCTCTTCCCAGATGACCGAGTTGGCGCCCCGTTCGATGGCTTGTGCAATGAAATGACGCCCGTCAGCCTGCGATCCGGGATAGGCAACGAAGGTATCGTCGCGATTGACCGACCTGCTGTCGGATACCAGATGCCTGACATTCACTCCCAGCAATTTCAATCCATCCGGGTTGAAGGCGTTCATGCGTCCTCCCCGATCACTTCACCCGGCGACTGGATGACGTTGTCAAGCGGGGCATCGTTGGGCACGTTGAGCATGCGCAGTGTCGCACCCATCACATTGCTGAACACAGGAGCAGCCACCTCGCCGCCATAGTAGTCTCTGCCGCTCGGCTCGTTTATCTTCACCGCTACGATCAGGCGCGGATCGGATGCGGGCGCCAGCCCAACGAACGAGGCGATATAGCGATCGACATATTTGCCGTTTTCGAGTTTATGGGCAGTGCCGGTCTTGCCAGCCACGCGATAACCGGTGATTTGCGCCAGCGGCGCAGTGCCTCCCGGTTTAACCACCGTTTCCATCATGTCGCGCACTTCCTGCACCGTTGCCGCCGAATAGACCTTCACGCCCAGAGACGGGGTCTCCTGCTTGAGCAAAGTGACCGGCTTCAATTCTCCGTCGTTGGCGAACACAGTGTAAGCACGCGCCAGCTGCAGCAGATTGACCGAGATGCCGTTGCCGTAGGCGATGGTTGCCTGATCGATCGGGCGCCATTTTTTATAGTCGCGCAGTTTGCCTTCGGCTTCTCCCGGAAATTCGCTGCCGGTAGGCGAACCGAAGCCATCTTCGCTCAGTCCATTCCATAGCGTTTCCGGCGGCAGGCTGAGCGCTATCTTGGCTGCGCCGACGTTGCTGGATCTCTGGATGATCTGCGTCACCGACAGCGCGCGGTCCGGGTGGGTGTCATGTATGGTCCGTCCGTTCACGGTAAACATGCCATTCGCCGTATTGATGACCGTATTCGGCTTGATCGTTCCGGCCTGCAATGCAGTCGCGATGGTGAAGGGCTTCATGGTGGAACCGGGCTCGTATTCATCAGTCACGGCACGGTTGCGCAGCACCGCCACGCTCGGTTTTTCCCGGTTGTTGGGGTTATAGGAAGGCCAATTCGCCAGCGCCAGCACCTCGCCGGTCTTGGCATCCAGCACCACGATGGAACCGCTCTTGGCCTTGTGATTCACGACAGCCTGCTTGATCTCGCGGAAAGCAAGCGACTGGATCTTGCTGTCGATGCTCAGCGCGACGTCTCCTCCCGCCTTGGGTGCGCGCAAACTGGCCACATCCTCGACGATGAAGCCGCGCCTGTCCTTGATGACTTGCTGGCTGCCCGCCTTGCCGCCAAGCTGTGCCTGCAATGCCAGTTCGATGCCTTCCTGTCCGTTGTCGTCGACATCGGTGAAACCGATGAGATGCGAGGTGACTTCGCCGCCGGGATAGTAGCGGCGATATTCGCGCTGCAGGGAAATTCCGGGAATGCCCAGCTGGATCACCTTGGCCGCCTGGTCGGGGGGAAGCTGGCGTTTGATATAGACGAATTCGCGCGCGGTGTCGCTGAGCTTGCTCTTCACTTCCTGGGGAGGCAATCCGACGATCTGTGCCAGTCGAACGGTTTGCGCAGGAGTGATTTCGACATCGCCCGGACTCGCCCAGACAGATTCCACCGGCGTGCTCACCGCCAGCGGTTCGCCATGCCGGTCGGTGATCATGCCGCGATGCGCATGGATCTCGACCACACGTCCGTAGCGGGCATCGCCTTTCTGTCGCAGGAAATCGTTATGGATTCCCTGCAGGTAGACAGCGCGCATCATCAAACCGAACAGTCCTCCAAGCAGCAGCAGGAACAGCACGCGCGAACGCCATGCAGGCAACGCGATCTGTCCTGTGGTCTGAATGGGAATCGTGGCATAGTTCATTGCAGCGTCACCATTCCGGAATCGAGCCGAATATAGCGAACCTGTTTGGGCTGCGGCATTTGCATCTGCAAAAGACGATTCGCGAGTTTTTCCACTCGCGCGGGCATCGCCAGCGTTCCTTGCTCCAGTTGCAACTGTCCCCACTCCACATCCATCTGTTGCGCCCTATCTTTTTCCTTCTGCAATTCCACGAACAATTTGCGCGCCTTGTGCTGCGAGGTGACGACACCCAGCGCACATGCGATGACCAGAACAAGCAACAAGACATTGAGCCTAGCCACCCCCGGCTCCTACCCTGGTTCCAGACCGATCGTCTTGCTTCATGCAGCTCATCACATCCGCTCCGCCACGCGCAGCACTGCGCTTCTTGCGCGGGGATTTGCCGCCACTTCTTCCGCCGATGCATAGATCGGCTTGCCCGCCAGGCGCATCTTGCCCTGCGGCACATCGACAGCCCGTATCGGCACGTTCTTCGGCAGCTTGTCGCCTTGCGCCATGTCGCGCATGAAATGCTTGACCATGCGGTCTTCCAGCGAATGAAAGCTGATCACTGCCATGCGTCCGCCCGCTTTCAGGTGATCCACGCACTGCGGCAGCACGCTTTCGAGCTCTTCGAGCTCGCGGTTGATATAAATCCGTACAGCCTGAAAGGTGCGCGTAGCCGGATTCTTGCCGGGTTCGCGCGTACGTACACACTGCGCGACAATGTCGCTGAGTTGTTTCGTGGTGAGGATCGCTCGTTCCTGGCGCGCAGCAACAATCGCCCTTGCAATCTGCCTAGCAAACCGTTCTTCGCCGTAATCACGTATCACCTCCGCGAGTTCGCCTTCATCTGCCGTCGCCAGCCACTCTGCCGCCGTTTGCCCCCTGCTGGTATCCATGCGCATATCGAGCGGCGCATCGAAGCGAAAACTGAAACCGCGCGATTCATCGTCCAGCTGCGGCGACGACACCCCCAGGTCCAACAGCACTCCATCAACCTTCTCGATCCCCAGCCCGCGCAACACCTCGCCCAGATGCTCGAAACCGCTGTGTTGCAGCTGGAAGCGCGCATCGCCGATCTCCCGCGCTGCAGCCACCGCCATGGGATCCTTGTCCAGCGCGACCAGCCTGCCGCGCTCACCCAGTTTTTCCAGAATCAGGCGGCTGTGCCCGCCGCGCCCGAACGTGCAATCCACATAGATTCCGTCCGCCTTCACCCGCAACGCTTCGACTGCTTCATTCAACAGGACGGTCGCATGAACCAGTCCTTCGCTCACAAAGTGAACCCTTCGAGTTCCGGTGGCAGGTTGTCCGCCGTGAAACCCGTCATCTTCTCGTTCTGCGCCTGCCAGCGCGCCTCGTCCCACAACTCGAACTTGTTGCCCTGACCTACCAGCATCGCGCGCTTGTCCAGCACTGCAAAATTGCGCAGCGTGGGCGAGACCAGCACGCGCCCGGCGGCATCCATCACCGTATCCTCGGCATGGCCGACGAGAAAACGTTGCAGTGCGCGGATGCGCGGATTGAAGGCGGAAAGCTGCATCAGCTTTTCGCGTATCGGTTGCCACTCAGGTTGCGGATAGATCAACAGACAACCGTCGGCATCGGCAGTCAGCACCAGCTGACCTGCGCAATGCGCAAGCAACATGTCGCGATACCGCGCCGGTATCGCGAGCCTGCCCTTGCTATCCAGATTGAGTTGTGTCGCTCCCTGAAACATTCTCGTTTCCCACGTTTACCCACTTTTTACCACTTACAGCCACTATATTGAAAAACAACAAGGCGGTCAAGCAAGTAAATGGGATTTTTCTTTATGGGACAATGAGTTAGCGCACTTAGTTAATGCAAAACAAATATGCTTAAAAAGCAATGGATTGCGCGGGCAAGCTAAAGTTGTTTGTAATGGAAAGAGCGGGAGGGCTATATCTTTTGCGGTGTTGCGACCATTCAAGGCTCCAGTCCGAGTCGACAAATCCCATTCTGAAAACCGATCGCATGTGAGGCGTTACATTTCAAAAAAAACGGCACGCAACAACTTGCGTGCCGTTCGAGATTCCATTCCCGTCAGAAACGAACTTGTACTTCGTAGCGACGGTTTTTTGCCTTCTTGGCCGGAGTGTTGTCGGGTTTGACCAACATTTTTTCAGAGCCCATGCCAACCGCTTCGATATCGCCGGCGTCCACTCCCTGCGCGATCAGCTCCTTGACCATGACGCGTGCACGGCGAGCCGACAGTTCCTTGTTCTTGGTCGCATCGCCTGACGAGTCAGTATGTCCGGAAACGATGAACTTGAATCCTTTTTGCCCTTGCGACTGCAACGATTTCTTCACGTCGATGATGACATTGGCCAGCTTCTTGGACTTCGCGCCACATCCGGCCTCCAGCACATCCGTTCCGCTCTTGAACGAGCATTGATTCTTGCGGCCTTCGGCCAACAATTTCTTGTTCACCTGGGATGCGATTTGCTGATTACCTTTGGCGCGCGCCTTTTCCCGCGCCTGATCGGTGATCTTTGCCCCGAGGTCACCACCCCCTGGTTTCTTCAAATCATCCATCAGTCCAGCGTGCGCACAGGTTGCAGTGAAAGACAGCAGGGAAGCGACCAAAAGAATTTTTCTCATATCTTTACCTCTTTAAGTTTTATTGAAATCGATTGGCGATAAATCCGTATCAGGCAAATGCTCCGCAAAGCAGCATTATCGGTCAACACTAGGGAGCCGGATTACAGAGTAATCATCGATACATGATTCAAATGGGGTGAAGCCAGCCGATAAGCCGGGTTCTGTCGTGGACAGTCATTCCTCTAGGCGTTTCGTTACCTGACGCTCAAGCGACCTACCCGCTGGCGACGCGAGCCACGTCATAGCCAGCCTATTTGGTCTTGCTCCGGATGGGGTTTACCCTGCCACTGATGTCGCCACCAGCGCGGTGAGCTCTTACCTCGCCATTTCAACCTTACCTGTACTGCTTGCGCAGCCATCGGCGGTGTATTTTCTGTGGCACTTTCCATCGCCTCACGGCGTCCGGCCGTTAACCGGCATCCTGCTCTGCGGAGCCCGGACTTTCCTCTACGCAGCATAAAGTGCGCAGCGACTGTCTAGCCAGCTTCGGGGCGAAGTTTATCACGGAGGGGATGTAAAAGCCCGCAGGGCCTGATCACTTGGCCTTGTCCTGCAGGGCCTGGCCGGTCTTTTCCAGCGCCTTGCCGCCTTTTTCCAGGGTTTCACTGCCCAACTGCTTGGCACGGTCGACCAGGGAATCTTTGGTGAAAGGATTGGACAGCAGTGGTTTTTCGCGCCCGATGTTGATGCCCAATGCCATGCCGATGAGCGTACCGATTATCAGGCTGACGAGAATGATTCTGATCTGTTTCATCACGGATACCTCCGGTTAGTTGCCTACGTTTTGCCGCAGTTGCGGATTGTGTCTCAACCTTCGACCACTTGCATGCTTACGCCCAGCCCTTTCCATTGCTTTATTTCTTCCAGAAGAGCTGCTTCAGTGAGCGGGTTCTGCACCAGCCAGCCGGGTGCGAGGACGAGGTGGAATTTGGTACCGCTGAAACGTCCCTGCATGGCGGGCAGTTCCACATCGCCGCGATTACGATAGATCAGTGCGGCCAGACGCAGCGCCATCGCCTGGGCCAGTTTTTCCGGCGTATCCAGCATACCGCGCAGTTTTTCCAATCCGCCCCGATGCGCCAGTGCCAACAGACTCAGATGATTTTGCTCTGTCTTTGAAAAGCCGGGCATATCGGCGTTGGCCAGGATGTAGGCAGTGTGCTTGTGGTAACCGCTGTGCGCGACGCTGATGCCTATCTCGTGAAGGTTGGCAGCCCAGTTGAGCAGGTGCAGGTCTTCGTCACCAAGCTCGCCTTCCAGAAATTGCCTGGCAAAGAAATCCGCAAGATGCGCGACGCGCATCGCCTGGCGGACATCCACATGGTAACGGCGCATGAACTGCTGCATGGTGACTTCGCGCATGTCGTTGTGGTGGAAGCGTCCGAGCAGGTCATACAATAATCCCTCGCGCAATGCTCCGAGCGCAGGCTGCATGCGTTCGATACCGAGTTCGGTAAAGGCGGCATACATGATGGCAAAGCCGCCGGGCAATACCGGAATGCGATCCGGTTTCAGGCCAAGCACATCGAGTTTGTTGACATCGCCCGCCTTGAGCAACTGAACGCGCAATTGTTCCAGTCCTTCTAGCGTGATGCCGCCGTTGCTGTAACCGTTCTGTTCAAGGATGTCGCACAGCACCCGTGCACTGCCGGATGAACCGAATGCGACCTTCCAGTGCCCCGTGGAAAATTCGGAGGCGATCGCCTGCACTTCGCTGCGGGCAGCCAGTTCGGCCTGCTTGAGGTTGGATTTGTTGATCTTGCCATCCGGGAAGAAACGCACGCTGTAACTGACGCAGCCCATATAAAGGCTTTCCAGCTTGAGCGGCTGCAGACCGTTGCCGATGATGAACTCGGTGGAGCCCCCGCCGATGTCCATCACCAGCCGCTTGCCTTCCGATTGCGGCAAGGTTTGCGCCACTCCGCGGTAAATGAGGCGCGCTTCTTCACGCCCGGCGATCACATCAATCGGAAAGCCAAGCGCGGCTTCAGCCTGCTGCAGGAATTCCGGCGCATTCTTGGCAACTCGCAGCGAGTTGGTGCCGACCGCCCGTACCGCTTCGCGCGGCAGCCCGCGCAAGCGCTCACCGAAACGTTGCAGACATGCCAGTGCGCGTTGTTGCGACGACTTGTCGAGACGCTTATCTTCCGTTATCCCGGCAGCCAGACGCACGGGTTCGCGTAGCCCATCCAGCATGTAAAGCTGGTCATTTTCCACACGGGCGATTTGCAGGCGAAAACTGTTGGAGCCGAGATCGACCGCGGCAAGGACTGATTGTTGCACTGGAGTTATTCCAGGACCTCGCGCTCGATTTCTTCCACGGTCACATGTCGGACATCGCGACCTTTGACCATATACACCACGTATTCCGACATATTCTTGGCGTGGTCGCCTATGCGCTCGATCGCTTTCGCCACAAAAAGAATCTCCAGCGAAGTGGAGATGGTGCGCGGATCTTCCATCATGAAGGTGATGAGATAACGCATGATGGAACGGAACTCTTCATCCACCTGTTCGTCCTGGCGCACCACCTGGGCAGCAGTGGAAAGATCCAGGCGGGCGAATGCATCCAGCGATTTGCGCAACATGTCCAGTGCGATGTCGGATGCATGCTTGATCTCGTTATAGCGCGGCAGGTACAACCTGTCTTTTTGCGACAATAACTTGGCCATGCGCGCGATCTTTTCCGCCTCGTCGCCGATGCGCTCAAGATCGGTGATGGTCTTGATGACTGTGGTGATCATGCGCAAGTCGCCGGCAGCAGGTTGGCGGCGTACCAGGATGCGGTTACAGCTTTCGTCGATCTCGACTTCCAGCGCGTTCACGCGATGGTCGTCTTCGATCACACGGTTCATCAGCGCCACGTCGCCCGATATCAACGACTCGACTGCCAGACGGATCTGGCTTTCCACCAGACCGCCCATCTGCAATACGCGTGCGCGTACTGCTTCGAGCTCTGCATCGAACTGTTTCGAGGTATGTTCGCTACCGGCCATGATCGTTCCTTAAAGGATTGTTGCAAATAAAGGATATTACTGAAACGCCATTAAGGTTTTGTTACATCCCCTCAGGCGGTGAGCGTTCTGACGCCGTCGGGAGTGCCCAATAGCAGCACATCCGCCCCGCGGCGCGCGAACAAACCATTGGTCACCACACCGGCCAATTGGTTCAAAGTCGTTTCCAGCTCCACCGGATTCATGATCTGCAAGTTATGCACATCGAGTATGACGTTGCCGTTATCAGTGGTAAAGCCCTCGCGCAATTTCGGCTGGCCACCCAGCTTCACTAATTCACGCGCAATATAGCTGCGCGCCATCGGAATCACTTCAATGGGGAGCGGGAACTTCCCCAGCACATCCACAAGCTTGCTGGCATCGCACACACAGATGAACTTCTGGCTGGCAGCCGCCACGATTTTTTCGCGCGTCAGGGCACCGCCGCCGCCCTTGACCATATGCATATGGCGCGTGATCTCGTCGGCGCCATCCACGTAGACCGGCAGGTCGCCCGCATCGTTCAACGACAAAACTTCGATGCCATGTCCTTGCAGGCGTTTGGCCGACGCTTCAGAGCTGGCAACCGCACCGCGTATCTTGTTCTTGATCCTGGCCAGTTCGTCGATGAAGAAGTTGGCTGTAGAGCCCGTACCCACACCCACGATGCAATCGTTCGGCACATAAGCGATCGCCGCCTGGGCGACCGCGCGTTTCATATCGTCTTGCGTCAAAGCCATGTCTAGTCTCGATTCAGGAATATTCTTTCGAGGGCGATTATTGCAGGAATTCACCAATTAAGAAACCTTCCCGACCGTTTGCCTCCGGCTCTTTCCAATCGGGCGATTTGCCTTTAGGATTCGCCAAACGTGGGGGTGTAGCTCAGTTGGGAGAGCGTCTGGTTCGCAATCAGAAGGTCGTCAGTTCGATCCTGATCACCTCCACCAATCAAATTCCCCTTATCCTCGCGGATGATGCATCGCATGCAGCGCCTTGAGCCGTTCCCGTGCCACATGGGTGTAAATCTGCGTCGTGGAAATATCCGAATGCCCCAGCAACATCTGCACCACGCGCAGGTCGGCGCCATGGTTGAGCAGGTGTGTGGCGAAGGCATGGCGCAGGGTGTGCGGCGACAGCGGCTTGTGCAGACCGCCTTCCTTCGCATGCTTCTTGATGAGATACCAGAACATCTGCCGCGTCATGCCTTCGCCGCGTTGGGTAACGAACAGCGCGTCGGCCACCTGCCCTGCAAGCAAGGCAGGACGGGCTTCTGCGAGGTATCTCTTCACCCAGTCCAGCGCTTCTTCGCCTAGCGGCACCAGGCGTTCCTTGCTGCCCTTGCCCATCACGCGCGTCACACCCATGTCCAGGCTCACCTGCGCCACGCTCAGGCCAACCAGTTCCGACACGCGCAGGCCGCTGGCGTACAGCACTTCCAGCATGGTGCGGTCGCGCATGCCGAGCGGCGTATCGACATCGGGTGCGTTCAGCAGCAGTTCAACATCTTCTTCGGTAAGGCTCTTGGGCAAACTGCGCGGCAGCTTGGGGGTGGCGATCTGCAGCGTCGGATCGGCGGTGATCTTGTTTTGGCGCAGCAGGTAGCGGAACAAGCGCTTGAGGCTGGAGATGGCGCGCGAGGTGGAGGTGGCTTTGGCTTTTTCGCCGCTCACCAGATGCGCGAGGAAACCCTGTATGTCGGCGTGTGTAGCCGCCTGCAAGCCGCATCCACGCTGCTTTTGCAGCCATTCGGTGAATTTGTTCAGGTCGCGGCGGTAGCTTTCCAGGGTGTTGCGGGAAAGACCGTCTTCCAGCCAGAGGGCGTCGCTGAATTCGTCGAGGAGGTCGGTGTCGGACATCAATACTCCCCTCACCCCTTGGGGGAGAGGGAACTGTAGCTTTCATGTGCCAGCAACCAGCGCTTGATGTCGAGTGAGTCACCTTCCGCGTGCCCCATGAAGCCGCCCAGCCCGGTTTTGCCCACCACACGGTGACAGGGAATGACAACGGGTATCGGATTGCTACCGCAGGCCTGTCCTACTGCCTGGGCGCTTGAGCCGATCTGTTTTGCAAGTTCGCCATAGGTCAGCGTCTGCCCGCAGGGAATGTCCAGCATCGCCTGCCATACGTTGCACTGATGATGCGTGCCATCGAGTTCGAAAGACAGGTCGATCTCATGCTTGGCATCGGCCAGCCAGGCTTCCAGTTCCGCGCAGATCGTTTTTGCCATTGCGCTCTGCGGCGGCTGCGATTTTGTTTTCCCGGGCAGGAATTCGATGCCCAGCAGATCCGTGTCTGAACAGCGGATGCCGAGCTTGCCGAACGGTGCGGAGATGATTGCCTGATAGTCCATGCGCACATGATAGCCCAAAAAAAAACGGGAGACCAAGCTCCCGTTTTTTGTATTGCCTGAAAGATCGCTGCTTATGCTTCCTTGCGTGCAGCCAGTTTCTCTTTGATACGTGCCGACTTGCCGGAACGATCGCGCAGGTAGTACAGCTTGGCGCGGCGCACATCGCCGCGACGTTTGATTTCGATGCTGGCAACGCTTGGAGAGTAAGTCTGGAACGTACGCTCCACACCTTCACCGGAGGAGACCTTGCGCACGATGAAGCTGGAGTTCAGCCCCTTGTTGCGCTTGGCGATGACCACGCCTTCGAAGGATTGCACACGCTTCTTGTCGCCTTCGACCACGTTCACGCCGACCACAACGGTGTCGCCGGGTGCGAAATTGGGGATGGTCTTGTTCAGACGCGCGATTTCTTCTTTTTCGAGAATGCCGATCAGATTCATTTTGTTTCCTTTTTTTGTGCGGAAGCTTGTTCCTGCTGGTACTCTGCCAGTAGCCGAGCTTCCTGTTTAGTCAACTGGCGTGATGCCAGCAAATCCGGGCGACGTTCCGCAGTCCTGCCTAATGCCTGCTTCAATCGCCACTTCTCTATCTCGGCGTGGTGCCCGGACATCAATACTTCCGGAACCGCCTCGCCGTTATAAACCTCGGGCCGCGTGTAGTGGGGGCAATCCAGCAGTCCCTGTACGAAGGAATCCTGCTGCGCCGATGCGTCGTCGCCCAATACGCCGGGGATCTGCCGCACCACGCTGTCCATCACCACCATCGCTGCCAACTCGCCACCGGACAACACATAATCCCCGATGGAAAGCTCTTCATCCACTTGCTGGCGCAACAGGCGCTCATCCACGCCCTCGTAACGACTCGCCAGCAAAATCAATCCTTCGTCCCGCGCCAGCAGTTCCATCACCACTTCATGGGTGAGCTGCCTGCCTTGCGGCGAAAGGTGTATCACACAACTCTTCTTCGCTCCGCTTTGAACCTGCGCTGCTTTCGCTGCGCTGATCGCCTTCTCCAGCGGTTCCGCCAACATCACCATCCCGGGACCGCCACCGTAGGGACGGTCGTCGATGGTGCGGTAGTTGTCGGTGGTGAAATCGCGCGGATTCCACGTCTGCAACTGAAACTTGCCCTGCTCTGCCGCCCGCCGCGTCACGCCGTATTGGGTGAGCGCTTCGAACATCTCCGGGAACAGCGTGATGACGTCGAACCTCATTTGAGGTAATCCGCCTGCCAATCCACACGAATCAATTTATTCTGCAAATCCACTTGCCGGATGACGCTGGCAATGAACGGCATCAATGTTTCGCCGCCCTCACCCTTGACCACCAGCACGTCATTCGCGCCGGTCTCCAACAGGGAGTCCACCGTGCCGAACTTTTCGCCGGCCAGATTCTCCACCGACAGGCCGATCAAGTCGGACCAGTAGTATTCGCCTTCCTGCTGCTCCGGCAAGCTGTCGCGCGGAACCGCGATCAACAACCCTTTGCATTTTTCGGCGGCGGTGCGGTCGACGATACCCTGCAATTTTGCGATGAGTACCTTGCCGCCATGCACGTTCGCTTCCAGCACTTCCAGCGGACGCCAGCTTTGTTCGTTGCCCACATACCAAGTGCTGTAGTCGAGCAGGCTGTCCAGATACTCGGTAAAAGCCTGCACTTTCACCCAACCTTGAATGCCCTGCGCCCCGACCACCTTCCCCATGACGACCATGGGGCTTGCAGGAGTCAAAGATTGATTTCCACGTTCGCCCCTTCTCCCTCGGGGGGAGGGTTGGGGTGGGGGACTCCCGCCAGACGCAGCGGGAACCCCGGCACGGCGAACCGCCATGCTAGTTAGGCCTTGGCTGCTGCACCGGCTTTTTTGACCAGGCGACCTACGGTCTCGCTCAACTGCGCACCCTTATCCTGCCAGTGCGTCACGCGATCCAGCTGGATACGCAGACCTTCGGAGCCTTCGGCTGCCAGAGGATTGTAGAAGCCGACACGCTCGATGAAACGGCCGTCACGACGGTTGCGGGAATCCGCCACCACCACGTTGTAATACGGACGGTTCTTGGAACCACCGCGAGAAAGACGAATGACTACCATAATGATTACCCGATAAAATTTAGATTTGGACTATGCCAAAAGGGCGCGAATTCTACGATACCTTGCCAACCTCTGGCAAGGACTGTTTTGACAGGAAAATCAGCGGTGCAGGATGGCTTCCAGCACGAACTGGGTACCCAGATAGGCCAGCACCAGGAAGAAAAAGCCGCTCAGCGTCCACCGTACGGCGATATGGCCGCGCCAGCCATAGAATCGATGGCCCATCAACAGCGTGGCAAACACGCCCCAGGACAGGATCCCGAACAGCACTTTGTGGCTGAACCGCCACGGATGGCCAAAAAGCTCCTCGGAAAACATCATGCCGGACGCGATCGTGATGCTCAGCAATACGAATCCCACCCCGATGACGCGGAACAGCAATATCTCCATGGTCAGCAGCGGCGGCAGGTTACGCAGCACCTTCGGCATCTTGGCATGATGCAGGCGCTTTTCGACCAGCGAGATCAGTGCCGCATGCAAGGCGGCAATAGTGAACAGACTATAAGCAAGCATCGCGCCCAGAACATGGGTATCGAACAGACTGGAAGCCGGCTGCGACAGGATGCGTACATCCGGGAAGATGGCCGGCAGCGCGGTGCTGACGGCTGCCAGCGGCAATACCAGCGTCTGCAAGCTGGACAGCGGGTAGAAATAACGCGCCAGCCAATATATCAGCACGGTCAGCCACAGGATGAGCGACAGCGCATACACCAGCCCCAGATTCAAGGCCCCCCAGATGAACAGGGTGTCGTACAGCAGCCAGCCATGCAACGCCAGCGGAATGATGACCAGAAAACCCAATGCCCCCCGATTCTGCTGCTCTGCATTGCCTGCCGCCTGCGCGCGCCAGAACAGAATAGCCAGAACGGAATAAAGGGCAAACGTGAGCAGATGCAGGGCTTGGTTCGACATGGAGAGTGCAAATGTTTTAGACTGTGCGGATTCTACAGGAAGCGCCGCGAAAGTGTCTGCACCGGCGTTCGCTGAAACAATCTCGGGATCTAGATCATGCTGGACAACCTTACGCAACGCCTCTCGGGCATCGTCAAGAACCTGCGCGGACAGGCGCGGCTGACCGAGAGCAACATCCAGGACGCCCTGCGCGAAGTGCGCCTTGCCCTGCTGGAAGCCGACGTAGCATTGCCGGTAGTGAAGGAATTCATCGCCAAGGTAAAGGACGCGGCGCTGGGGCAGGAAGTCATCGGCAACCTGCAACCCGGACAAGCGCTGATCGGTGTGGTCAACCGCGAGCTGACCAAACTGATGGGCGAGCATAACGATGCGCTCAACCTCGCCGCCGTGCCGCCGGCAGTGATCCTGATGGCCGGCCTGCAAGGCGCGGGCAAGACCACCAGTAGCGGCAAGCTGGCCAAGTTGCTGCGCGAGCAGAACAAGAAGAAAGTGCTGCTGGTAAGCTGTGACGTATATCGTCCTGCCGCGATCGAGCAACTGCGCATGCTGGCACAACAGCTCGATGTCGACTTCTTCCCGTCCGACGCATCACAAAAACCGCAAGACATCGCCCTCGCCGCGCACGACTTTGCGAAGAAACACCACCATGACGTGCTGATCGTCGACACCGCCGGCCGCCTGGCCGTGGACGAAGCGATGATGGCCGAGATCAAGGACCTGCATGCCGCGCTGAAACCGATCGAGACGCTGTTCGTGGTCGATGCGATGACCGGCCAGGATGCGGTGAACACGGCCAAGGCCTTCGGCGATGCCCTGCCGCTGACCGGCGTGATCCTCACCAAGCTGGACGGTGACGCCCGCGGCGGCGCCGCCCTGTCGGTGCGGCAGGTTACCGGCAAGCCGATCAAGTTCGTCGGCGTCAGCGAAAAACCGAACGGACTCGAAGCTTTCCATCCGGAACGCATGGCCCAGCGCATCCTCGGCATGGGCGACGTGCTGTCGCTGCTGGAAGAGGCTCAGCGCAACGTGGACCACGCCGCAGCCGAGAAACTGGCCAAGAAGATGCACAGCGGCAAGGGCTTCGACCTCAACGACTTCAAGATGCAGATCGTGCAGATGAAGAAGATGGGCGGCATGTCGGCGCTGATGGACAAATTGCCGGCGCAACTGTCGCAAGCCGCGGCAAATGCGAAGGTCGACGAGCGCCAGATCAACCGCACCGAGGGCATCATCAACTCGATGACTCCGTTCGAACGCGCCCACCCCGAGCTCATCAAGGCCTCGCGCAAACGCCGTATCGCCGCCGGAGCAGGCGTGCAGGTGATGCACGTCAACCAGCTGCTGAACCAGTTCGAACAGTCGCAGAAGATGATGAAGATGTTCAGCGGTAAAGGCGCCATGGCCAAAATGATGAAGGGGATGGCAGGCAAATTCCCCGGCATGCGCTAACCAATCCTTAACCAAGACAATCGACATGACTATCAAAGCCATCATTTTCGATGTGGACGGCACGCTTGCCGATACCGAAGATGCACACCGCATCGCATTCAACAAGGCATTCGCCGAGAACAGACTTCCCTGGAACTGGGACGTGGCGCTATACGACAGGCTGCTGAAGGTGACGGGCGGCAAGGAACGCATCAAGCACTATGTCGAAAGCTGCCTGCCGGATTTCCCCAGGCCGGTCGACTATGACGGCTTCGTCAAGCACCTGCATGTGGTGAAGACCGGCCATTACACGGCAATGCTGCGCGATGGCCTGATCCCGCTCCGCCCCGGCATCAGGCAACTCATCGGCGATGCGCACAAGGCCGGCATCAAGCTGGCCATCGCCACTACCACTTCGCCGGAGAATGTCGCCGCCTTGCTGGAAGTCGGCCTCGGCAAGGATTGGGAGAAACATTTCGATGCCATCGGTTGCGGCGACATCGTGCCGCAGAAGAAGCCGGCGCCGGACATCTATAACTGGGTGTTGAACCAGCTCAAGCTCGCGCCGCAGGATTGCATCGCACTGGAAGACTCCAACAATGGCCTGCGCTCGGCACTGGCCGCCGGCATCAAGACCTACGTCACCACCAATCCATACACGCACCGGCAGGATTTCGCCGATGCTGCCGCAGTGTTCGACGACCTGGGCGACCTGGCGAACTTCTACAAGGTCACCGGCCTGCGCATTTAAGCAACCCGGCCGGTTTCCTGCTAATCTTGCGGACAATCCAATTGTCCGCAAAACATCATGCAAAGCTATCTCAAGAGAATCCTGACCGCCCGCGTCTATGACGTGGCGGTCGAAACGCCGCTGGAACTCGCCCCCAACCTGTCGGCACGCATCGGCAACAACGTATTGTTCAAGCGCGAAGACATGCAGCCTGTATTCTCGTTCAAGCTGCGCGGCGCCTACAACAAGATGGCGCAGCTCAACCCGGAGCAACTCAAGCGCGGCGTGATCGCCGCCTCGGCCGGCAATCATGCCCAGGGCGTGGCGCTCTCGGCACACCGCCTCGGTTGCAAGGCCATCATCGTGATGCCGACCACCACGCCGCAGGTGAAGATCGATGCGGTCAGGCATTTCGGCCAGCGCTCGGTTGAGATCGTGATGCACGGCGACAGTTACAGCGATGCCTGCGCCCATGCCTACGCGCTGGAGAAAGAGAAACAGCTCACTTTCGTGCACCCGTTCGACGATCCCGATGTGATCGCCGGACAAGGCACCATCGCGATGGAGATATTGCGCCAGCGCCAGGCACCGATCCATGCCATCTTCTGCGCCATCGGCGGCGGCGGCTTGATCGCGGGCGTGGCCGCCTACGTCAAGCAGGTGCGCCCCGACATCAAGGTGATCGGCGTGCAGACCACCGATTCGGATGCAATGGCGCGCTCGCTGAAAAGCAGGAAGCGCGTCACGCTCAACGACGTCGGCCTGTTCTCGGACGGCACCGCTGTCAAACTGGCCGGGGAAGAGACCTTCCGTGTATGCAAACAGTACGTCGATGAAGTGGTACTGGTGGATACCGACGCGGTATGCGCGGCGATCAAGGACGTGTTCCAGGACACGCGCTCCATCCTCGAACCGGCCGGCGCGCTGGCCGTCGCCGGCGCTAAGCTCTACGCCAAGCGCGAACAGCTGAAGGGCGAGACGCTGGTCACCGTGTGCAGCGGCGCGAACATGAACTTCGACCGTCTGCGTTTCGTCGCCGAACGCTCCGAGATCGGCGAAAAGCGCGAAGCCATCCTCGCCGTCACCATCCCGGAGACACCCGGCAGCTTCCGCAAGTTCTGCACGCTGCTGGGCAAGCGCAACATCACCGAGTTCAACTACCGCTATGCCGACCCGAAAGCGGCGCAGGTGTTTGTCGGCATCCAGGTCAAGGATCAGTCCGAAACGGCCGATCTGGTTGACAAGCTGCAGCGCGGCAAGCTGCCGACGCTCGACCTTTCCGACAATGAAATGGCCAAGCTGCATCTGCGCCACCTGGTCGGCGGCCATGCCCCTGAAGCAAAAGACGAGATCATCTTCCGTTTCGAGTTCCCGGAGCGCCCCGGCGCGCTGATGAACTTCCTCAACAGCATGGACCACAGCTGGAATATCAGCCTGTTCCACTACCGCAACCACGGGGCGGACTACGGCCGCGTGCTGGTCGGCATGCAGGTGCCGCGCACCGACAAGAAAGCGCTCAAGACCTTCCTCGACACGCTCGGCTATCCGTACTGGGACGAGAGCGACAATCCGGCCTACCGGCTGTTTTTGGGTTGATTCCGGGTGAGCACGGACTCTTTCCGTGATTTCGTGCTGGAACACCTCGCCGGTCTGGGCGATTTGCGCTGCAAACGCATGTGCGGCGGCCATGGGCTGTATGCCGGAGAAAAGTTTTTCGGCATCCCGTTCGATGGCAGACTGTATTTCAGGACGCATCCGGACACCCTGCCCGACTTTCCGGCCCGTAACGCCCCCGTTTTTTCTCCCTCAAAAAAGCAGATTTTGCAGAATTACCACGAAGTTCCGGCAGATATTCTCGAAGATAGCGAGTTTTTCCCGCTTTGGGCGAGGAAGGCAGCCTGGCAATGAACATCCAAGCTAGGAAGCAGGCACTCAGGCAAAGTATAATCGCCGCCCGCGAAAAGTTGCCCGCGGCCGAACGCTTGCGGCTGAGCCGTGCCGTTGTCGGCTCCATCTGCGAGTTGCCGGAGTATCAGCAAGCCGCAACGGTACTGGGTTATCTGAATTTCGGGGCGGAACTAGCCGCCGAGTTGTGGGTGCAGCATGCATTGGCCGATGGCAAACAAGTATTGTTGCCGAGGGTGAACCGGGCCAGCAAGCATCTGGACTTATATAAGGTGCGCGATTTACAGCATGACGTGGCTCCCGGCTTATGGGGCATACGTGAACCGGTCACCGAACGCTGCATAAAAGAAGAGGCGCTGGGGACAGTGGATTTCATCCTGTTACCGGGCGTGGCGTTCACCCGCAAGGGTGCGCGCCTGGGATACGGCGGTGGCTTTTACGACAAGCTGCTGGCGTCGATGCCGAACCGGCCGAATCTGGTCGCAGGGGCGTTTGCATTACAAGTAGTACCGGAGATTCCGCAGGAAAAGACCGACCACAATGTGGGCTGGCTGGTGACGGAAGACGAAACGATACGTTGCAACTTAGGGAGAGGGTAAGCGATGGCGACACAACAACCACCAAAAGTGGATCAGGATCCGCAGGAAACGCAGGAGTGGCTTGATGCGCTCCAGTCCGTGCTGGACAAGGAAGGTGCCGAACGTGCGCACTTCCTGATGGATCAGCTGATCCACCACGCACGCATGGCCGGCGACGACATGCCGATCAGCGCCACCACGCCCTACATCAACACTATCCCGCTGGACAAGGAAGAACGCTCGGCCGGCAATTTCGAGCTGGAGCACCGCATCCGCGCGCTGATGCGCTGGAACGCGATGGCCATCGTCATGAACGCCAACAAGGAATCGTCCGAACTCGGCGGCCACATCGCCAGCTTCGCCTCGGCCGCCACCCTGTATGACGTCGCGTTCAACCATTTCTTCCATGGCAAGACCGACGAGCACGGCGGCGACCTGGTGTATTTCCAGGGCCATTCCTCGCCCGGCATCTACGCACGTGCCTTCCTCGAAGGCCGCCTGAGCGAAGAACAGCTGTACAAGTTCCGCCAGGAAGTGGATGGCGGCGGGCTGTCTTCCTACCCGCATCCCTGGCTGATGCCGGATTTCTGGCAGTTCCCCACCGTATCCATGGGTCTGGGCCCGCTGATGGCGATCTACCAGGCGCGCTTCATGCGTTACCTGCAACACCGCGAGCTCGCCCAGACCAATGGCCGCAAGGTATGGGCCTTCCTCGGCGACGGCGAGACCGACGAGCCGGAATCGCTGGGCGCAATCTCCATGGCTGGACGCGAGAAGCTGGACAACCTGATCTTCGTCATCAACTGCAACCTGCAGCGCCTGGACGGTCCGGTTCGCGGCAACGGCAAGATCATCCAGGAACTGGAAGGCGTGTTCCGCGGCGCCGGCTGGAACGTGATCAAGGTCATCTGGGGCCGCTGGTGGGATCGCCTGCTGGCCAAGGACAAGACCGGCCTGTTGCTGAAGCGCATGGAAGAAGTCGTCGACGGCGAATACCAGACCTACAAATCCAAAGACGGCGCCTATGTGCGCCAGCATTTCTTCGGCAAATATCCCGAGCTGCTGGAGCTGGTCGCCGACATGTCGGACGACGAGATATGGCACCTTAACCGCGGCGGCCACGACCCGTTCAAGGTGTTCGCTGCCTACGCGGCAGCCTGCAAACACAAAGGCCAGCCGACAGTGATCCTCGCCAAGACGGTGAAGGGCTACGGCATGGGCGAAGCGGGCGAAGGGCAGAACCCGACCCACCAGCAGAAGAAGATCGGCGAGGATGCACTGCGCCGTTTCCGCGACCGTTTCAATATCCCGGTCACCGACGAACAATTGACCCAGCTGCCGTTCGTGCGTCCTGCCGAAGACAGCCAGGAGATGAAATACCTGCGCGAGCGCGGTGCGGCCATGGGTACTCTCCCGGCACGCAAGCCTATCGTCAAGAAATTGCAGATCCCCGACCTGCCTGCGTTCGATGCCTTGCTGAAGGACAGCGAGGGCCGCGAATTTTCCACCACCATGGCTTTCGTGCGTCTGCTCGGCGTGCTGGTGAAAGACAAGAACATCGGCAAGAAGATCGTGCCCATCGTGCCGGATGAATCGCGTACCTTCGGCATGGAAGGCATGTTCCGCCAGCTCGGCATCTTCTCCCAGGTGGGCCAGCTGTACACGCCGCAGGACGCCGACCAGCTCATGTTCTACAAGGAATCCGAGGCCGGCCAGATCCTGCAGGAAGGCATCAACGAAGCCGGCGGCATGGCCGACTGGATCGCGGCGGCCACTTCCTATGCCAGCCATGACGTGGCGATGATCCCGTTCTACATCTATTACTCCATGTTCGGCTTCCAGCGCATCGGCGACCTGGCTTGGGCAGCGGGCGACATGCGCGCGCGCGGCTTCCTCGTCGGCGGCACGGCCGGCCGCACCACGCTGAACGGCGAAGGCCTGCAACATCAGGACGGTCACAGCCACCTGCAAGCCGCCATGATTCCGAACTGTGTCAGCTACGATCCGACCTTCGCCTACGAACTGGCGGTGATCGTGCAGGACGGCATGCGCCGCATGTACCAGAACCAGGAGGACGTGTTCTATTACCTCACGGTGATGAACGAGAATTACGCCCATCCGGCCATGCCCAAGGGCGTCGAGGCAGGCATCATCAAGGGGATGTACAAGTTCAGCGCAAGCAAAGCCAAAACGAAGGCCAAGGTGCAGCTGCTGGGCAGCGGCACCATCCTGCGCGAAGTGATCGCCGCCGGCGAACTGCTGGAGAGGGATTTCGGCATCGCCGCCGACGTCTGGAGCGTGACCAGCTTCAACGAGCTGCGCCGCGAAGGCATCGACTGCGAGCGCTGGAACACGTTGCATCCGGAAGCCAAGGCACGCGTGAGCTACGTCGAACAGTCGCTGGATGCGAAGACACCGGTCATCGCCGCCACCGACTACATTCGTTCCTATGCCGACCAGATCCGTCCTTTTGTGAAGGCACGCTACAAGACGCTGGGCACGGATGGTTTCGGACGTTCCGACTTCCGCGTCAAGCTGCGCCAGTTCTTCGAAGTGGATCGCTTCTACGTTGCCGTTACCGCATTGAAGGCGCTGGCAGACGAAGGCACCATCCCGGCGAGCGAAGTGAGCAAGGCGATCAAGCTGTACAAGATCAATCCGGACAAACCGAACCCGACGACGGTTTAAGGCAAGGGGAACAACGTGGCCGAAATCAAGAATGTGTTAGTGCCGGACATCGGCAATTTCAAGGACGTGAGCATCATCGAAGTAGCGGTGAAAGCCGGCGACATGGTGTCTGCCGAACAGTCGCTGATCTCGCTGGAGACCGACAAGGCGACCATTGATGTGCCGGCACCTTTTGCCGGCGTGGTGAAGGAAGTCAAGGTCAAGGCCGGCGACAAGGTGTCGGAAGGCTCGCTGATCGTCACGCTCGAAACAAGCGGTGATACTGCGCAAGCAGCGGCAGCCCCCGTGCAGCCCGTGGCTGCACCCGTCGCTCCTGCTGCCAAGCCAGCACCTGCCGTTACGCCCGTTGCCGCCGCTCCGGCGGCCGCGCCCGCCATTTCCGCCGCAGGCAGCGCACATGCCAGCCCGTCCATCCGCCGCTTCGCGCGCGAGCTGGGCGTGGACCTGTCCAAGGTGGGCGGCAGCGGCGAGAAGGGTCGCGTGACCAAGGACGACGTGCAGAACTTCGTCAAGAAATCACTGGCTGGCGGCGGGGCAACTTCCGCAGGTGGTGCACTGCCCGGCCTGCTGCCATGGCCGGATGTGGACTACGCCAAGTTCGGCGCGGTCGAGAGCAAACCACTGTCGCGCATCAAGAAGATATCCGGCGCCAACCTGCATCGCAACTGGGTGATGATCCCGCACGTGACACAGTTCGAGGAGGCCGACATCAGCGAGATGGAAGCCTTCCGCAAGGAACTGGGCGCGGAATATGTGAAAGAGAACTTCAAGATCACCCCGCTGGCGTTCATGCTCAAGGCCTGCGCGATCACGCTGAAGCACTTCCCCGATTTCTGCGCATCGCTGGATGCCGCCGGCGAGAACCTGGTACTGAAGAAATACATCCATATCGGCGTCGCCGTGGATACGCCGGACGGCCTGATGGTGCCGGTGATACGCGACGTGGACCAGAAAGGTATCGTGCAACTGGCGAAGGAACTGGGCGAGGTCAGCGCCAAGGCGCGCGAGAAGAAGATCACCGCCGCCGACATGCAGGGTGGCTGTTTCACCATCTCCAGCCTGGGCGGCATCGGCGGCACCTCGTTCACCCCGATCATCAACGCGCCGGAAGTGGCCATCCTCGGCGTATCGCGCTCGAGCATGAAACCGGTGTGGAAGGACGGCGAGTTCGTGCCGCGCCTGATGCTGCCGCTGTCGCTGTCCTACGACCACCGCGTGATCGACGGCGCCGCAGGCGCGCGCTTCACCACCTACCTCGCGCATGTGCTGTCCGACATGCGCCGCCTGGCGCTGTAACCGGTGACCGCCCCGATCGGCATCCTCGGCGGCACGTTCGATCCCATCCACAATGGGCATCTGCGTATCGCCCAGGAAGCGCTGGAGCAGTGCGATCTCGCGGAAGTGCGCTTCGTCCCCTGCGGCACGCCGCCGCATCGTCCCGCACCCAAGGCCGATGCGAAGGCGCGCTGGGAGATGCTGCGCCTGGCCCTGAACGGCCATCCCGATTTCCTCGTCGATGTGCATGAGATCTTCCGCACCGACCCCTGCTACACGGTGGATACCCTCGCCGCCCTGCGCGCCGAACTCGGTATGCAACAACCTCTGTGTCTCATCCTCGGCGGCGATGCCTTTCTGCAATTGCACACCTGGCATGAGTGGAAACGGCTGTTCGAGCTGGCACACATCGTGGTGCTGCAACGCGCCGGCAGCCCGCCACTGGGCAATGCGGTGAACGATGCCGATGCCGCGCTGCAGGAAGAATACCGGGCGCGTCTCGCCCCCGGCGCCAACGCGCTGCATGAAGTGCCAGACGGCAGGATCTTCGTCGCCGACATGCCCGCGCTGGAGATATCCTCCACCGACATCCGCCGCCGTTGCGCGGAAGACAAGAGCGTCCGCTACCTGGTGCCGGACGTCGTCGCCAATTACATCAACACCAACTCACTCTACCGTACATGCTAAGCACAGAAGAAAAGACCCAAGCCGTCGTCGCCGCCCTGGAAGACGTCAAAGCGCTCGACATCAGCGTCATCGACACCAGCAAGCTGAGCCCGCTGTTCGATCGCATGGTCGTGGCCAGCGCACAATCCACGCGGCAAACCAAAGCCCTGGCGAGCAGCGTGGTGGTGAAGCTCAAGGAACTCGGCGCAACGGTATACAGCACCGAAGGCGAGGACAGCGGCGAATGGGTACTGGTCGACCTGGGCGAAGTGATCGTGCACATCATGCAGCCGGCAGTGCGCGCCTATTACAACCTTGAAGAACTGTGGGGCGTGCAGCCCAAGCTGCGCGCCAATTCTGGCAAATGAAGCTGCTGATCCTGGCGGTGGGCAACAAGATGCCATCGTGGATCACCGAAGGCTTCAACGAATACACCAAGCGCATGCCGCGCGAAGCCAGGATCGAACTGGTCGAGATCAAGCCGGAAGCGCGCAACAGCGGCAAGACCGCCGCACAGATCATGGAAGCCGAGGCGCAGCGCATCAACGCCGTGCTGCCCGCCGGAGCGTTGTGCATCGCGCTCGACGAACGCGGAGCGACTCCCACCACCAGACAGCTCGCACAGCAGATGCAGGACTGGATGCAGCAAGGTCGCGATGTGGCTTTCATCATCGGCGGCGCAGACGGCTTGCACGAATCGGTCAAACAGCAGGCACGGCAGCTGATGGCACTTTCCGCACTCACCCTGCCGCACGGCATGGTGCGCGTGCTGCTGGCGGAGCAGCTGTATCGGGCGCATTCGCTCATGCACAACCACCCTTATCACAGAGAGTGAGTCATGGACACCAGGCACCATATCTACCTTGCCTCGCAAAGCCCGCGCCGCCGCGAACTGCTCAAGCAGATCGGCGTGCATTACGAAGTGCTGTTGCTGCGCAACGATCCGCGCCGCGACGTGCATGTGGACGAGACGCCGCATGACGGTGAAGACCCGGAGGATTACGTGCAGCGCATCTGTCGCGCCAAGGCACTGGCGGGATGGAAGACCCTGGGGTTGCGCGAGCTGCCGCTATCGCCGGTGCTGGCGGCGGACACCACCGTCACACTGGGCGGCCACATCATCGGCAAACCGGATGACAACCTGCATGCCGCCGAGATACTGCGCATGCTCTCGGGAACCCAGCATCAGGTGCTCACCGCAGTCGCCATGGTCTTCGGCGAGCGGCTGGAGATGCGCCTGTCTGCGACCACCATCACTTTCGATACGCTCAGCGAGGAGCGCATCCACCGTTACCTGCTCACCGGCGAAGCCCATGACAAGGCCGGTGCCTACGGCATCCAGGGACATGCCGGGGCGTTCGTGAAGCATATCGACGGCAGTTACACCGGCGTGATGGGACTGCCGCTGTACGAGACGGTAGAATTGCTGAAACTATTCGGATATCCCGCACCATGACAGAAGAGATCTTGATCAACGTCACCCCGCAGGAAACGCGCGTTGCGGTGATGCAACAGGGGGTCGTGCAGGAATTGCACATCGAACGCGGCAGCCAGCGCGGCCTGGTCAGCAATGTCTACGTCGGCAAGGTGAAACGCGTGCTGCCAGGCATGCAGTCCGCATTCATCGATATCGGGCTCGAGCGTTCCGCCTTCCTGCATGTCGCCGACATCTGGGAGAACCGCGCCAACGGCGAGGATGCCGCCAAACCCATCGAAAAGGTGCTGTTCGAAGGACAGAGCCTGCTGGTGCAGGTCATCAAGGACCCCATCGGCACCAAGGGGGCGCGCCTTTCCACGCAACTGAGTTTCGCCGGGCGTCTGCTGGTCTACCTGCCGCAGGAATCGCACATCGGCGTCTCGCAGCGCATCGAGAACGAGGAGGAACGCGAGTCGTTGCGCAACAAGCTGCAGCAGGTGCTGCCGGCCGAACACAAGGGCGGTTACATCATCCGCACCATGGCGGAATCGGCCTCCGACAGCGAACTGCGCGCCGATGTGGCCTATCTGGACAAACTGTGGAGCAATCTGCAGCAGCAATCGCTGCAACTGGCGCCCCCCGCCCTGCTGTACAAGGAATTGGACATCAGCCTGCGCGTGCTGCGCGATTTCGTGAACGAAGAGACCTCGCGCCTGCTGGTCGATTCGCGCGAAACGCATGAACGCATGATGTCCTTCGCCACCGATTACAGCGCCTCGGCCGTGCCGAAACTGGAACGTTATGTCGGCGCGCGTCCGCTGTTCGACCTGTACGGCGTGGAAGAAGAGATCGAGCGCGCCCTGTCGCGGCGCGTCGACCTGAAATCGGGCGGCTACCTGATCATCGACCAGACCGAGGCGCTCACCACCGTGGACGTCAATACCGGCGGCTTCGTCGGCGGACGCAATTTCGACGACACCATCTTCAAGACCAACCTGGAAGCGGCCCAGGTCATCGCACGGCAACTGCGCTTGCGCAATCTCGGCGGCATCATCATCTGCGACTTCATCGACATGGATACGGTGGAACACCGCGATGCGGTGCTGGAGGAGTTCAAGAAGATGCTGGCGCACGACCGCACCCGCATCAGCGTCAACGGCTTCTCGGCGCTGGGCCTGGTCGAGATGACGCGCAAACGCACGCGCGAAAGCCTGGCGCACGTATTGTGCGAACCCTGCCCCACCTGCCAGGGACGCGGCGAAGTGAAGACCGCGCAGACCGTGTGCTACGAGATCCTGCGCGAGATCGTGCGCGAAGCGCGCCAGTTCAATGCGCGCGAATACCGCATCCTTGCCTCGCAACAGGTCATCGACCTTTACCTGGACGAGGAATCGCAAAGCCTGGCCATGCTTTCCGACTTCATCGGCAAGCCCATCTCCCTGCAGGTAGAGACGCTCTACTCGCAGGAGCAATACGATGTCATCCTGATGTAGTCGAACTCATGCCTTCACAACCGTGAAATATGAAAAGCCGGCATAAGCCGGCTTTTCATTCGATTCCAGTACTGACTGGAATATTACTTCTTGCCGCCGTTGACTGCAGCCTTCAAAGTAGCGCCTGCCTTGAAAGCTGGCTGCTTGGAAGCCTTGATCTTGATGGCTGCACCGGTCGACGGGTTGCGACCGTTGCGGGCTGCACGCTTGCGCACTTCGAATGTGCCGAAGCCTACCAGAGCAACGTTGTCGCCCTTTTTCAGCGTGGCGGTGACGATATCGATCAGCGCAGCGATGTTGCGGTCAGCATCAGCCTTGCTGCTGCCGGTCTTTGTTGCCAGTGCATCAATCAGTTCTTTACGGTTCATGCGTATATGCTCCTTGGTTGCGGTTGAAGTACCGGAGCGGATTGTTGTGGATATTTTGCCGCTTGGCAAGAGGGTGTATCTCATTCTCGCCTCAAATGCATGCAAAACACCGTGCCGGGCAACCGCCGCGGCCCCAGAATGCAGCCAGGCTCAGCGGTGCGAGCCGGCTTCTCATTCGATCGCATTGGATGCCGCCTGCTGGCCTTCACAGCGTGCCGACAGGATATCCTTGCGCCGCTCGGCCAGCTGAGCCATATCGCTGAAGCTGTCCAGCAGGCCGTTTTTCGCAAAATGGTCGATGATAAACAAGGGGATCAGAGTGTCCGGCTGCCACGTTCCATGGAACTTGAGCGTACTGCCCAGCCGGTTCGGTTCGATGATCCAGTCGCCCCGGAACATCTTCGAATCGCCGCTCAATTGTGTGAATTCGACACTGTCAAACGGCTTTTCCGTGTATTCCATCACGGAGTGGAGCCGGACATGGAAGAACAGGACATGCTCGTCGGCTGTGCGTTCCACCCTGACCTTGTTTGCCGATTCGCGCAATGCCAGCGACTCGACCACATCCGGCAGCGCCTTCGCAGCCTCGTAATCGGTCAGGTAGCGATAGGCCGCGCATCTTGTCAATGTGGTATCGAAGCTGGCGATGAAGGTATACAGGCTGCCGTCCCTTTTCACTTCCACCTGCAATCCGGGATAGCGCGAATCCGGCCACGCCGAAGCGGCGGTAACCAGCAACAACCCGAACAGGACTCTCTTCATCATGGAGACCCCTTATAAGGTGTCTGTGTGACGCCGCCATGACAAGCAGATTAAGAATCAGCCCAGCAGACTTTCCGGTTCGATCTTGCTTGCCGTGACCGCCACCACCTTATGGCGCGACTGTCCGCCCTGTTTGAGCTCGACCTGACGCAACGGCACGCCGAACGACTCCGCGATGAATTTCAGCAGCGCTTCGTTGGCACGACCTTCGATGGGTGGGGCGGCGAGGCGTATCTTGAGGGCTGCACCATGCAGTCCCGCCACCTCGGTGCGTTTCGCGCCGGGCTGGATGTGCAGGGTAAGCGTGAGAATGTCACCGTTGCGGCGGAACCACTCGCTCACAGCAGTCTCAATGCGGCTTGCTCCAGACCGGCGATCGGCACGATGAGGATGAGCTGGCAAATGAGCAACAGCAGCAGCACCGACAGATCAACATTGCCCACGGGCGGAATGCGGCGCCGCAGCGGCTGCACGAAGGGACGATTGACCGCAAACAGCATGGGAGCCAGCGGCGTATGGGGACTGACCCATGAAAGGACGGCTTCGATGACAAGCGAGGCGATGAGCAGGTAGATGCTGATCTTCAGCAGCTTCACAGCGGTCCATGCCAGCAGGCCGGCCAGCGAAAAAGCATCGAACGCATACCCCTGTATCCACAGGAACATGCCGAGATAGGCAAGTTCGACCATGAAGGCCAGCAGCAGCGAGGCGGTATCCATTCCCCAGACCCGCGGAACGAAGCGGCGCACACGCAGCACCACGAAGTCGGTCAGCGCCATGACGAACTCGCCGATGGGGTTGCGCATCGGCGCTTGCAGCCATACGGCGTGGAAGCGGAACAGCAGGATGCCGGCGAACGGCTGCACCAAGGCGTCGTTCAGGAACGAGATCACATCACCGAGCATTGGCCACCTCTGAAAATTCAAAGTTCAAAGCAAGACAAGGCGCGAGCAAAAAATTGCGACGCGGCATGCCTTTGAGTATGTAAGGAGTAATTTTTTGTGAGCAACGCCGTATTGCAAAGAAATTTGGATTTTCAGAGGCGGCCATCAAGCGTCCTTCCCTAGTTCATCGCCCAGTTCCCTGGAACGCACAGCTGCCGCATGGATCGCCGCGACGATATCCATCTTGACCTGGTTCTTTTCCATGCTGAGCAAGGCGCTTTCAGTGGTGCCCTTCCTGGAAGTCACGCGCTCGCGCAATTTGGCAACGTCTTCCTGACTGCTTTCTGCCAGTTTGCAGGCGCCCAGAAAGGTATCCAACACCAGCTGGCGGGACTGTTCTTCATCCAGTCCCAACTCGAAAGCCGCCTGCTGCATCGCCTCGATGAAATAGAACACATAAGCCGGGCCGCTACCGGAGATCGCCGTCACGGCATCCAGCATCTCCTCGTCGTCCATCCACAACGTGCTGCCCACTGCCGAGAGCACCGACTCGGCACGCTGGCATTGTTCCGGAGTGACTGCAGGCATGGCATACAAGGCGGTGACGCCGCTGCGAATAAGGGCAGGCGTATTGGGCATGCAGCGCACGATGCTTTGCGTACCCAGCCAGCGTGCCATATCCTGTGTGCGTATGCCCGCGGCGATGGAAATGACCAGCTGTCCCTCCAGCAGCGGGGCAAGCTGCAGGGCGACTTCCTGCAGATTTTGCGGCTTGACCGCAAGAATGATTATCTCCCCGTGCGCCACTGCTGCCGCAAGTTCAGTGGTCGCCCTGACGCCGAATTCGTTGTGCAGATCCGCGCATTTGTCTTTGTGCATCTCGACCACATGCATCCTGGAGGGCGAG
This sequence comes from Sideroxydans lithotrophicus ES-1, assembly GCF_000025705.1. NCBI lineage: Bacteria > Pseudomonadati > Pseudomonadota > Betaproteobacteria > Nitrosomonadales > Gallionellaceae > Sideroxydans > Sideroxydans lithotrophicus. The sequence goes on from NC_013959.1 coordinate 2,785,376, forward strand.
TATCCGCGCTTCATCAAACCACCGATCAACGCCTTCGCCATGTTGCCACCGCCAATGAAAGTTATCTTCATGTGTTGTCCTCTGAATAGCGGGCCGGCTGAACACCCGTTCCCCCAACCGTGCGTGTGTTGTTGGGGCTTTAGCCCCTTAGTGACAATTCCACACGCAGCTCGCTGCGTAGTGGATTGCCTGCCTTTGGTACAACCACGGCCTACCCCTTGCGGGTGTAACCCTCCGATAAAACTACTAGCCATCTGACTAGGCTGTCAAACAATACCAGCCAAGTCATTGGTTACCCCGGAGGGAGAGGGGCCAAACGTATCGCTACGCGAAACTGTTTCATCTTTGGCCGAATATCGCCGTGCCGACGCGCACGATGGTCGCGCCCTCCATTATCGCAGCAGGAAAATCATGCGTCATGCCCATCGACAGCGTGTCCAGTGACATACCCTGCGAGTTCAGCTGCTTCAACAAAGCCCGCATCTGGGCAAAAGGTGCGCGTTGCTGCTCCTGGTCTGCCGCAGGTGAAGGTATCGTCATCAACCCGCGCAACCTGAGATTCGGCAAATGTGCAACATCTTGCGCCAGTTGCGCCACCTCTGCCGGCGCCACACCGCTCTTGCTTTCTTCGCCGCTCACGTTCACTTGCAGACAGATGTTCAGCGGTGGCAGCTGCGACGGCCGTTGCGCCGACAACCGCTCGGCAATCTTCAGCCTGTCCACGCTGTGCACCCAGGCAAAGTTCTCGGCGATCGCGCGCGTCTTGTTGCTCTGGATGGGACCGATGAAATGCCACTCCAGCGGAAGATCGCGCAAAGCAGCGATCTTTTCCAGCGCCTCCTGCAGATAATTCTCGCCGAATGCGGCCTGTCCGCCCCGGTATGCCTCACGCACCGCCTCTGCCGGAAAAGTCTTGCTCACTGCCAGCAGATGCACTTCTGCAACATTTCTGTGCGCCGATATTGCAGCCTGTGCAATGGCATCGCGGGTCGCTTGCAAGTTGGAGAGGATTGCAGTCATAATCGCCCGGACAGTCACTCGTCGACTCTGTTTTCAACGCTCAGGATTATATATGGATATCACCGAACTGCTCGCCTTCGGCGTGAAGAACAAAGCCTCCGACTTGCACCTCTCCGCCGGCCTGCCTCCGATGATCCGCGTGCACGGCGACATGCGCCGCATCAACCTGCCAGCGATGGAGCACAAGGAAGTCCACGCCATGGTGTACGACATCATGAACGACGGCCAGCGCAAACATTACGAAGAGAACAAGGAAGTCGACTTCTCGTTCGAGGTGCCCAACCTGGCGCGTTTCCGCGTCAATGCCTTCATCCAGAACCGCGGCGCCGGCGCGGTGATGCGTACCATTCCTTCCAAGATCCTCACGCTGGAAGACCTCAAGTGCCCGCCGATCTTCAAGGACATCTCCGAATTCCCGCGCGGCATGGTGCTGGTGACCGGCCCGACCGGTTCCGGTAAATCGACCACGCTGGCGGCGATGGTGAACCACATCAACGAGAACGAGATGGGCCACATCCTGACCGTGGAAGACCCGATCGAATTCGTGCACGAATCGAAGAAGTCGCTGGTCAACCAGCGCGAAGTCGGCCCGCATACACTGTCGTTCAACAACGCCTTGCGTTCCGCACTGCGCGAGGACCCGGACGTGATCCTCGTCGGCGAAATGCGCGACCTCGAGACCATCCGTCTGGCGATGACGGCGGCGGAAACCGGCCACCTGGTGTTCGGTACCTTGCACACCAGCTCGGCAGCCAAGACCATCGACCGTATCATCGACGTGTTCCCCGCCGACGAAAAGGAAATGGTGCGCGCGATGCTGTCCGAATCGCTGCGCGCGGTGATCTCGCAGACCCTGCTCAAGACCAAGGACGGCAGCGGTCGCGTGGCGGCGCACGAGATCATGATCTGTACCCCGGCCATCCGCAACCTGATCCGCGAAGCCAAGGTGCCGCAGATGTATTCCGCCATCCAGACCGGCGGCAACATCGGCATGCAGACACTGGACCAGTGCCTGCAGGACCTGGTGAAGCGCAACATGGTGGCATCTTCCGAAGCGCGCGGCAAAGCGGCGAACAAGGACCTGTTCCCCGGTTAAGCGCCAGACAATCAAGCAGCACCGTTTTTTCAGGAGTACATCATGGAAAGAGACCAGGCCACCGAACTCGTCCACAACCTGCTGCGCGGACTGGTTTCGCAGAAGGCGTCCGACCTGTTCATCACCTCAGGCTTCCCGCCCGCTTTCAAGATCGACGGCAAGATGACGCCGGTCTCCAGCCAGGCGCTGACCTCGCAGCACACGCAGGAGCTGGCGCGCAGCATCATGAACGACCGCCAGGCAGCCGAGTTCGAATCCACGCACGAATGCAACTTCGCCATCAGCCCGCCCGGCATCGGGCGCTTCCGCGTCAATGTGTTCATGCAGCAACAGCGCGTCGGCATGGTATTGCGTACCATCACCACCAAGATCCCGTCCTTTGAAGAACTGGGACTGCCGAAAGTGCTCAAGGACGTGGTGATGACCAAACGCGGACTGGCGATCCTGGTCGGCGGTACCGGTTCCGGCAAATCCACCTCGCTGGCCGCCATGCTTGGTCACCGCAACCACAACAGCTTCGGCCACATCATCACCATCGAGGACCCGGTGGAGTTCGTGCACGATCACGACAAGTGCATCGTCACCCACCGCGAAGTGGGCGTGGATACCAACGACTGGCACACCGCATTGAAGAACACCTTGCGCCAGGCGCCCGACGTCATCCTGATCGGCGAGATCCGCGACCGCGAGACCATGGAATATGCCGTGGCATTCGCCGAAACCGGCCACCTTTGTCTGGCGACGCTGCACGCCAACAGTGCCAACCAGGCGCTCGACCGCATCATCAACTTCTTCCCGGAAGAACGCCGCGAACAGTTGCTGATGGACCTGTCGCTCAATATCAAGGCACTCATCTCGCAACGCCTGATCCCGAAGAAGGACGGCAAGGGACGCGCAGCCGCTTTCGAGATCCTGCTCAATTCGCCGCTGATCGCGGACCTCATCTTCAAGGGCGCCGTGCATGAGATCAAGGAAGTCATGGCCAGGTCGCGCGAGCTCGGCATGCAGACCTTCGACCAGGCGCTGTTCGACCTGCACGAAGCCGGTGCCATCACTTACGAAGAAGCCCTCAAGAACGCCGACTCGGTCAACGACCTGCGCCTGAAGATCAAGCTGGAAGGCCAGGCCACCCGGGACAGGGATGTGATGAGCGGGCTGGACAATCTGAAGATGACCTGACAGGTCAGCGATGAACCTGCAACCGACCTTTCGCATCCACCTGGCCGATCCGCTCGGCTTGGCCGATGCGCCATTCATCGTCACCACCGCCTACACCCAGGCTGCGGGACTGGCGCATGCCGAATGGTTCCTCGTCGTACCCGAAGGAAAAGGGATGCTCTTCGCCCAGCGCAACACGCTGGACAGCAAGAGCTTCCCCGACGCTCACGTCAAGCTCGACGAAGAGCTGTTGTTGAACGAAGTGCTCGACCAGGCAAAGCTGCGCCTGCGCCGCTACATCCTGGAGAACAAGGGAGATGCCGCGCCGCTGCTGCTTGCAAAGCAGATCGAATTGCAGCACACCGACCACAACCATCTCGCCAGGCTCTGGATGCGCGGCTCATATTGCGGCTGCCTCAGCGAGATACGCGCCAAAAGCAGATGCACTGCACTGATCGACACCCTGGTCTGGATACACGGCCTGCCGATGCTGGCAGCGGAAGATCTGTAAGCATCCGGATTCAACGCAGCCGCTGCTCCAGCCACGCATCGACCGACCACTTGCCGCGACTGAGTATCAATAGCACAGTCAGCAACGTTCCCCAGCAGAAATGCTGGAACAGCCCTGCTTCGCTCAATCCCGAGTAATACGAATAAGCCGCGACCACGTTGAGTATGAACAACCCCGCCGCCGCGAATCTTCCGAACAGCCCCAGCACCAGCAATACCGACAAGCCGAGTTCACCGGAAGTCGCCAGATATGCCGCTACATCCGAATTGAGCAACGGCACTTGATAGACGTCGCTGAACAGATACAGCGTACTGTCCCAGCTTTTGATCTTGGTCAGGCCGGATTTGAAGAACACATCTGCAATATAAAGCCGCAGCGCGAGATCCAGCAACGGCGCCAGATATTCCGGCCAGTGTGAGGCGGTGTAATAGAATCTTGCCAAGCGCGATAACACATTCATGGTGTTTTCTCTAAATTGAAATTCGCAAAAATATTTTGTGCGACCAGCTTCAGCAATACGGCTTGTAAATCGAAATCCGGATCACTTTCCAGTGTGGCAGCGGTCACATCCCCCAAAGGAATCCCAACGCTTATGCGGTGCAGCCATGCAGCCTCGGCTTCCGCCAGCTCGCTGACCAGAACGAGATCGCCGCGGCGGCAGACCAGCGCATCGCATGCGCCGCTATCCAGATCGATACGGAAATCGTCGCCTACACCGGGCTGGTGTGCATGCCAGATGGCGGCAACGGGATAGCGGGAATGCAGCAGATGACATGACGGCTGCAGATGCAGGATCAGCTCCGCATAGCGTTCGGCCGGTATCTGCGCCAGTTCGTCGATATCCAGTGCATCCGCGTCAGCCGCGAAATAAGCCTGGTGACAGGCCCATTCCAGCGCCGCCACATCCTCCAGATAGAGCAGCTCTTTCGCCGGTTCGAAGGCCGCCACAAAATCCGCCAGCTCCGCGCCGTAACGATGCAGGTTCGCGTTGCGCGACGGGTATTGCGCGATGAATTTCCTGCCCATGAAGCGGAAGAAGTCGTCACCGACCAACTGCCTGACCACCGGATATGCGCCGGCCAGCGCATCGTGCAGATTGCCGCGATAATTGTTGCGATAGATGTCGATGGCGATAGCGGCAGAATAGTTCGCATAAGTCCCGTCGACCCGTGACGATGCTTCCTCGCCGCCCACGATGGCTCGCGCAAAATAATCAAGTTCAGCATTCAGCATGGCATTCCTCCAGCGCTTGCAGACGCTGCTGCGCCCTGGCCGCCTCTCCCATCAGCACGGGCAACGCGGGGATATCGCTATCCCACTCGATCAGCGTGGGACGCGGACCGATTTGCCGCAGCACGGACTCATACAACTGCCACACCTCCGGATAGACCGGATGGTCGTGCGTGTCCACCAGACAGCCGTCGCGCATGCTGTAGCCGGCCAGGTGATACTCCTTCACCGCAGCCGCTGGGATGGCCTCGATGAACGCCTTGGCGTCGACGCCAAGATTGCGCACGTTCACAAACAGGTTCTCCACGTCGAACAGGATGCCGCAGCCGGTGCGCTGCGTCAGTTCGGCGAGGAACTCGCCCTCGGTCATCTCGCTGTGGGAAAAAGACAGGTAACTGGACAGGTTCTCCACCAGCAATTGGCGCCCCAGCCTTTCCTGCACCTGGTCCACGCGACGCGCCACATGATCCAGCGCTTCGCGGGTGTAGGGAAACGGCAGCAGGTCGTTTACCACCATGCCTGCTACCGCATTCCAGCACAGATGCTCCGACACGGCAGCGGGCTGCACGTCTTCGCACAAACGTGCCAGCGATGACAGATGCCCTTCATCGAGCGCAGTCGTCGATGCCAGTCCCATGCCGACGCCATGCAGGCTGACGGGGTAATGCTCGCGCACTTTGCGCAGGGTATGCAGCGGCGCACCGCCGCCGAAAAAATTCTCGCTATGCACTTCCACCCAGCCTAGCCTGGGTAACGTTTCCAGGACCTCACGGTAATGAGGTGCCCGCAACCCTATTCCTGCGATAGACGGCAACATACCGGTTGCGGGCCTGGACATCACATCGACTTCAGCATGCCGCCGGCGATCTTGTCGCAGGTTCCCTTGGGAACGGCGACGAAATCCATCGGATCGTTGTTCTTGGTGGCCTGACCGGCACAGGAGTGCGCAGCCTTGTTGCTGGAGCAGTCATTCATGCCGGCCTTGGCGATGCCGAAGCATTTTTCCATTTCCACCTTGGGCTTGTCGGCGGCACTTGCAGTACCTGCCAGGCCCAGCGCCAACAGACCACCGATTGCGAGCGACAACATCTTTTGCTTTTCCATTTTGATACTCCTTTTGCGGGTTGGTTGATCGAAGAAGATTCTTCAACTATTGGTCGGGCCAGAGTCTCGTTTCCTTACACTTCTTTTCGGACTCGCGATATCTCGCCCTCGCACCGATGGATTCGGGAGTATCGAAAAAATGGTTACACGGCTCATGCAAATATATCGAGGCGACTTCCGGGCGTGACGGCTGATGGAGCGGAGCCAGTGCCGACATCATTACCTGGCTTGTCTGCTTGCAACACTTGATCGACAGGAAGGACCTCATTCAGTCCATTGGTACCGCTGGTGCGCCTGGCATCTTCTGCAGCCTTCATCTGCGACTCGACTTCGCCGATCCTGGCGGATATCTGCGCGATCCTGTTCTTGCCCTCGATGGTATTGCAGGATGCGCACGTGACCCAGTCAGCCAGCTGCTGCCTGTACCGGTCCAGTTGCACCTGAAGGCCGGCAGTAGAGCTGCCCACCGCAACATGGTGCGCAAAGGAAGCCGGACCGACCGCGCCTACCTTCACGCGCGCTCCGGCGTCACTGATATAACGCCGGGAATGTCTTGTGCAGACGATCCAGTTTGGGCATGTCGTTGAACACGATATAAGGCTGGTAGGGATGCAATTCCAGATAGTTCTGGTGATGTTCTTCCGCCGGGTAGAACTGTTTCAGCGGGACCAGCTGGGTGACGATAGGCCCGCGAAAAACATGCTCGGCGTTGAGCTTCTGCATATAGTCCTGTGCAGCCTTCTGTTGCTCCGCACTGGTGTAGAAGATCACCGAGCGATATTGGCTACCGGTATCCGGCCCCTGGCGGTTGAGCTCGGTCGGATCGTGCGCGACATAGAAGAACACTTGCAGCAGTTGCTGGTAAGACACCTGTGCCGGATCGAAACGGACACGCACCGATTCGGCATGGCCGGTATCGCCCTGGCTCACCATCTCATAGTGTGCGGTTTCCGCGCTGCCGCCCGAATAACCCGATACGACATTGCTCACCCCCCTGACATGCTTGAACACCGCATCCACGCCCCAGAAGCAACCGCCGGCGAACACTGCCGTCTGCTCCGCGGGCACGGCACCGGCATTGGTGAACGTACCCAGCCCAAGCATGAGGCCCAGACCACCAAGAAAGAAACTGCGAATGACTTTGATCGTTAACATGATGACCCTCCTATGCAATCAGCCGAACGTGAACGCGAACGCCTCACTGTCGGCATCCAGAAATTCAATCTTGAAAGTCAGATCCCTGATCTTGCCGCTTTGCCGCACGAGCTGGTAGAGGCGCTGTTCCCGTATCACACCATTGCCCTGCGCATCGGTGTCCACCCCGTGGTCCTTGCCGGGCGCCGCCCCGTCCAGCGTGACCCTGAAGCGCACCGGCTTGCCGCTATGCGGCCCCAGCACCAGATGCAGGTCGCGACCACGGAAGCGGTAGCTGATCCCGCCACCCGCTGCATCCAGTTGTGCGGACTCCTTGCCGACCCGCCAGCTTCCGCTCAGCGCCCAGTGGTCGGCCTTGAGCTTGCGCGGCGCAGTGTAGCGGGCCGGTTTGTCGCGTTCGATCGCCTCGGGTGACGCAAAATTCTCCTGGCGTCCATAGCCCACATAGGTCTCCGGAGAACGATCCATGTCGGTTGCGGCAGCCAACGCACCGGCACCCTGCACACGTACGAATCCATCCTTGAATGCCAGGTTCTGGTGAGCTTCCTTGAGCAGGGTCTGGATCATCTGTTCGGTCTCACGGTATGCGCCTTCACCGAAATGCTCATGCCGGATGTGTCCCTGGGCATCGATCAGGTAATGCGCGGGCCAGTATTCGTTCTGGTAGGCATTCCAGATCGCATACTGGTTATCGACCGCCACCGGATACCTGATGCCGAGTTCGCGCACGGCCTGTTCGACATTATGCAGATCCTTCTCGAAAGCGAACTCCGGTGCATGCACGCCGACGATGACCAACCCCTGCTCGCGATACTTTTCATCCCATGCCTTCAGGTACGGCAGCGTGCGCAAACAGTTGATGCAGGAATAGGTCCAGAAATCCACCAGCACCACTTTGCCGCGCAACGCCTCCATGCTCAGCGCCGGTGAGTTGATCCATTCTGTCGCGCCGTTCAGTGGCGCTGCCATGCCGGTCTCGGCAACCTCTATCGCCGCCGGACGTTGCGCCAGTTGCCGGATCAAGTGCTGCTCTGCGGCAGTGGTGTTCGCCGAAGTGAACTGCGCCAGGAAGCGCGTATCCCAGCCGAATGCGATGACGACGATGCCCGCCACCACGGCGACACCGAGTACGCGTCGCACCCATTCCTCGACGCCGAAACTGCGCTTCATCCAGGCGATCACGCGACCGCTGGCCAGCAGCGCCACAGCCAGCGAAGTCGCCGCACCGGCTGCGAACGTGAACAGCAGCAACGCACTGTGCAGGTTCGCACCGTTCAACGCCGCGCCTGCCAGCACCAGCCCCAGGATGGGTCCGGCACAGGGCGCCCACAGGAAACCGACGGCCACACCCAGCAGCAACGATCCCTTGATACTGCCTTGCTGGTCGGCACGTTGCTGCAGGCGCCCGCCGAACACGACGAAAGGCCGCATCATGCGTTCCGACCATGATGGAAAAATCAACGCCAACCCGAGCAACAACAGCAAGGCCATTGCCGCATAGCGGCCGTACTGGTTCACCTCGACCAGCCACGCTCCGCCCACTGCAGCCAGGCTGGCCAGCACGGCGAACGTCACTGCCATGCCGATCAGGACAGGCAGGCCGGAACGCCGGAACGACCGTTCCGAACGGGCGAATACGAACGGCAGCACCGGCAGCACGCACGGGCTGAGGATGGTCAGGACACCACCGAGATAGGCGAGCAGGAAGATCAGCATGTCAATTGTTCCGGATCATTTGGGTCTGGGCACGAAACGCAGCGCCACGGTGTTCATGCAATAGCGCAGCCCGGTCGGCTGCGGACCATCGTCGAACACATGGCCGAGATGCGCATCACACAGGGCGCAGCGCACTTCGGTGCGCGTCATGCCGAACATGTGGTCCCGGATCTCGCGCACATTCTCGGCTGCGATCGGTTGCCAGAAACTCGGCCAGCCGGTGCCGGAATCGTATTTGGTGGCGGCGTCGAACAGCGCGTTGTCGCAGCACACACAGCGATACAGGCCCGGCTCGTGCCTGTTGTAACCGGGCTGCGAGAACGCCATCTCGGTACCCTGCTCGCGCGTCACCTCATAAGCCAGCGGCGACAGACGCGCTTTCCACTCGGCCTCCTTGTGCACCTTGGCCAGAGTGACTCGCCCCAGCGGCTTGCCGTCATCGGAGAATCGCATGATGGTCACCTGATCGTTGGCATCTGGTGTTTTGGCTAAAGAGCGCGCCGAATAAGCCAGCGCCATTCCGGACACCGCCAACAAGAAATCTCTGCGTTGCATGATGTTGCCCTCCTGTGAAGATGGGTAAACCCGGACCGCTCCTGACTCACCCTGACTGTAGATTCGCGCCGGACCGAAGAATGGTTACATCGGCTCTCCGTCACGCGGAAGGCGGAGATGGGAATCCCCCAGACAGGGATCCCCTAGGACACGAAGGGTGGCGTGCGCCCGACCAGCGCTTCCGCCATGATCAACTCCTCGTCGCTGTGGTTCGGCCTGGCCAGGTGGCTCGCGCCATGGATACACTGACCCGGCCGCTCCTGGCGGTAGATATACAGAGGCTTGTCGTGATGCACGGAATGCACGCTCTCCTGGCTCGTACCGTCGTTCCTTGCCACGACATCGACATCGCCGTAGCAGTTGCAGAAATAGGTCCGCTCCGGCCCCGCCTCCAGATAGACACCGGTACCGCGTATGCCTATCGTGGCCGTCGGCGTTTCGATCTGCAAACCCTTGTTGCGCGAGACCGACAGCAGCTTGCCTGCAAGCAACCTCAGCCCGCCGATCAATAGCGAACCGATATCCTCTTCCTTGGGCCTGATCACCAGGTGACTTTCACTGCGTAGCAGCATGGCGTGGTCGCCGACCACAAAGACCAGTTCGCTGTCCTTGCCGGTCTTCACCGTATCGTTGGGCCCGATGCGCGTATTGGCATCCACCGGGTTGCCATTCACCCACGCCCGGCCCTTCAGGCGATAGACCGATTGCGTCGCCGGTAGTTTCTCTGGCGGCTTGAATGCGATGGCGAACGCCTTGACTGCCGGCAGCATCATGCCCAGCAGCCCTGCCCCCAGACCTTGCAGCAAGCGTCTGCGTTGACGACCGGTCGTTCCATGTTCCAGGTTTTGTTGCATCGTTCCCCCTTTATCCAAGTCGTTCATGTCGGTAGCGGCCCGCACATTTCAACACAGTCCGGGATGCCGGCTATGTTATATAGTGTCGATCGCATCTGCGCCGATATGTTCGGGCGGAAGCAGAATAAAGTTACATACAGTAGCGACGGAATCAGGATGGCAGACCAGGACGACAATCTGGAACGACTCATGCAGCAGTCCCTGGCTGGAGACCAGCGCGCCTACGCACTCCTGCTGCAGGAGACCGCACGCCTGCTGCGCCCGTTCCTGTCCAAGCGCCTGAGCATGGCCGATGAAGTGGAAGACCTGCTGCAGGAGATACTCATCTCCGTGCACAAGGCCCGCCATACCTACGATGGCAATCGCCCGTTCAGGCCCTGGCTGTATGCCATCGCCCGATTCCGGCTGCAGGATCACTTGCGCACACACTATTCCGACCAGCTGCGCCATGCCGTCGACTTCGACGAACTGGAAGAATTTTTGCATGACCCTGTAACCGAATCGGTGATGAGTTACGAATCCATCAGTGGGGAGGTGGATAAACTTCCCGAGAAACAGGCGACCATCCTGCGCCTGCTGCATCAGGACGGATACACCGCCAGGGAGGTCGCCGAGAAGATCGGCATGACCGAATCGGCGGTCAAGGTCGCAGCGCATCGCGCTTACAAGGTATTGAGAACGAAACTGGAAAGATAATGGCAAACATCGACGATCTCGTGGCAAGACTGGCACAGGATGCGACCGCAGTCAGACCTGCGCCGCACCCGTTCCTGCTGAGCCTGCAATGGATAGGCGCTGCAGCGGCCTATCTTGCGGTGTCGCTCGCGCTGTCCGGCCCGCGCCCGGACCTGCTGGAAAGATTCCATAGTCCCTGGTTCGTCGCCGAGGTCGCCACCCTGCTCGCCATCTTCATCGTCACTGCGATCAGCGCCGCCTTGCTGGCATTCCCCGACCTGCACCAGAAACGCACCCTCGCCTTCGCGCCGGTGGTGCCGTTCCTGCTGTTCGTGGTGGTCATGCTCTTTGCATGGCATGCCGACAGCCCGCCTTCGCTGCCGCCTGTGCACAGTTTCGAATGCACGCTCAGCATCACGCTGATGACGCTGCTGCCCGCCGGCTGGACGTTCTATTCACTGCGCAAGTTCGCCAGCACCCACTACCGCCTCGCGGGCAGCGTCGCGTTGCTGTCGGCCTTCAGTGTCGGCGCGCTGTGGCTGCGGCTGCATGAAACGACCGACTCCATCGCACACGTCGTCGAATGGCACTACCTGCCCATGCTCGCCATCGGACTGCTGGGTCTGTGGCTGGGAAAACTGATCCTGAAATGGTGATCGCCGGCAGGTTGCAGAATCCTGCCGCCCCCCGCTTAACCACGTTCCCATATGGCATTTTGGGCACTGTCCGTATATTTGAATTGTCCTGCGACGGCCATACCTGTACATTGACACCTTAGGCCATGTGGCTAGCGTGGTAATGACACTATGAACGAGATCCTGCAGTACCTGAAAACGCATGGCGAGCGCCTAGACACGGAGATCGCCGAGGCAACCGGACTGACGCTGGCGAAAGTACGCACACTTCTGGCAGAGCTCGCCGCCAAGGGCGAGATCATGGCCTGCCATTCGACCAAGTTCGACAAGGGCAAGAAGATCGAGGGCATCAGTTGCCGCCTTTCCGGTTTCATCCCTCCCGCAGCACCCGGCAGAAAATCGAAATCGCAATTGAAGCTGTCCTGATCTTTCGCGGTACGGCAGTCATACGCATACCATGACTAAACACACCACTCCCGACCATGCCCGGCTCGACCGCGTCGTCGCCGAGGCGCGCAAGCAACGCGAGTTGCGCGAAGCCGGCTATCGCGAGCGGGCGCTCAAACTGTTCCCGTGGATATGCGGCCGCTGCGGCCGCGAGTTTTCCGGTGCGCGCCTGCGCGAACTGACCGTGCACCACAAGGACCACAACCACGACAACAATCCGCTGGACGGCAGCAATTGGGAATTGCTCTGCCTCTACTGCCACGACAACGAACACTCGCGCGTGATGGATGAAGTGGTGAGGGACAGGGGTGCAGAGAGCCGCGCCACCGCGACCCATAACCCGTTCGCCGATCTGAAGTCGCTGCTGAAGAAAGAAAAAGAATAGCGGTCAGACCGGATGCCGGCCAGTTCAGACGCTTACCCGGCTGGCGTCAGAAAACCGCCCACAGCCCGCTCCGACCATGCCCACAAGCGCTGCGCCAGTTGCCGGTCCAGCGCCTGCGCCGCGGCAGCGGTCTCGGCACAGTTGTCGAAATATCTCCCCGTCACACCGGCCACCTCGGGCGAGGTGGCGAGATACACCGATGTGCGCGCGCCCGATGCCACCGAATCGCCTTGCATGCTGAATGCCGCATGCAGCAGTTTCGTACCGATCACGCCCGGATGCAGGCTGTTCGAAGTCAGCCAGGGTTCGCGCCGCGCCAGCTCGTTGGCAAACAATGCGTTGGCCAGCTTGGAATTCGAATAGGCATGATAGCCGTTGAAACCCCGCTCGCTGTTAATGTTGTCGAACTCGATGCGCCCGCTGCCATGCACCATCGAACTGACGGTGACCACACGCGGCGCGGCCGACCTTTTCAACAGCGGCAGCAGCAGATCGGTGAGCAGGAAGTGCGCGAGATGGTTCACTGCCAGCGTCATCTCGAAGCCGTCGTGCGAAAGCTTGCGCTCGGTCATGTAGACGCCGGCGTTGTTGATCAGCACATCCAGTTGCGGCAAACGTGCAGAAAGTTCATGCGCCATGCGCGCCACTGCGGCAAGGTCGGCCAGGTTCGCATAGGCCGTATGCAAGCGCGCATCGGGCACCGTGGCGCGGATCGCGGCACTCGCACGCGCCGCCTTTTCTTCATTGCGCCCATGCAGCACCAGCTCGTGTCCCTGCCTGGCCAGTTGCCTGGCAGTCTCCAGACCGATGCCGTCGGTCGCTCCGGTGATGAGTATCGTCTTCATGGTCAATTGGTCACTTCGAAGCTGGAGTAACCGCCCGCGGCAGGTTCGATGTCGACGCGCTCCACCTGCGCCCGCACCGGCCCGCGCTGCGCCCAGCGCACCAGTGCATCCACCGCGCCGGGCTCGCCCTGCACCATCGCCTCCACCGTCCCGTCGCTGCGGTTGCGCACCCAGCCTGACACAGACAGACTCTGCGCCTCGCGGCGCATCGAGTCGCGGTAGAACACGCCCTGTACGCGGCCATGGATCACCAGATGCAAAGTCTTCAGGGTGGAAGCAGGTTGGATGGACATGCAGTTGCTCCTGCAATAGATCGCGCGAACCGGGAAATGCCGCCGACTTGGGTCAATCCTAGCAGCCGGAAAAAAGAATGCAAACTTCGCATACCGGATCGCGTTGCGAATTGCCCATACAGCCAACCTCGATAAAGAACTTAATAAAGCGATGCGACTCCAACTTTCGCGATCCAGCTGCCGGACCGATGCGTTCAACGATCCGCGTTCATGGCAGCCGGACGACATCCCGAATCATGTGTTGAATATCCCGATTCACTGGCGCATGCTCTGGATTCAAAGATGGCTTCACAAGGAGCACATCATGAACAAAGTCAAAACCCTGCTATCGGGCCTGATCCTGGCGACCTGGGCGGGATGCGCGATGGCATCTGGGCCGGTAGTGGTCGTGCTCGATGTCGACGGGGCGATCAGTCCGGGAACGGCGGACTATGTGGTGCGCGGAATGAGATCGGCAGCAGACCAGTCGGCGCAACTGATCGTGCTGAAGATGGATACACCCGGCGGCCTGGACACCTCCATGCGCCAGATCATCAAGCAGATCATCGCCTCTCCGATTCCGGTTGCCGCTTTCGTCGCACCCAACGGGGCACGGGCTGCCAGCGCCGGAACCTATATCCTCTATGCCAGCCACATCGCCGCCATGGCGCCGGCCACCAATCTGGGCGCGGCCACGCCGGTCATGATCGGACTGGGTGGTGTGGGGACAGGCGACCAGCCGCAGAAGGAAGACAAGGACAACACGCAGGAAAAAGATGCCGGAGCAAATCCGGCGCCCGCCAAGACAGCCGCGCCGCTCACCGCGCTGGAACACAAACAGGTCAACGACGCCTCCGCATACATCCGCAGCCTGGCGCAGATGCGCGGTCGCAACGTGCAGTGGGCCGAGCAGGCGGTGCGGCAAGCGGTGAGCCTGACCGCCGCCGAAGCCCTGAAGCTCAAGGTCATCGATGTGATCGCTGCCGACGTGCCCGACCTGTTGCGGCAACTGGACGGCCGCAAAGTGAACGTGCTGGGTGCAGAGCGCACGCTTGACGTCGCAGGCGCGCGCATCGTCGCACTGGAACCGGATTGGCGCAGTCGTCTCCTCTCTGTCATCGCCGATCCGAGCATCGCCTACCTGCTGATGCTCGCCGGCGTGTTCGGCATCTTCTTCGAATTCTCCAATCCGGGTTTCGTGCTGCCGGGCGTGACCGGGGCGATCTCGCTGTTGCTCGCGCTGTTCGCATTCCAGATGCTGCCCATCAACTATGCCGGGCTGGCGCTCATCCTGCTCGGCCTGGCCTTCATGACCGCCGAGGCGTTCGTGCCGAGCTTCGGCGTGCTCGGCATCGGCGGGATCCTTGCCTTCGTGATGGGATCCGTGATGCTGATCGATACCGATGTTTCAGGTTACGGTGTGCCATGGTCGGTCATCGTGCCGGTCGCCGTCGTCAGTGCGCTGTTCATCTTCCTGGTCGTCGGCGTGGCGCTGAAGGCGCGCAACCGTCCGGTGGTGAGCGGACGGGAAGAGTTGATCGGCGGCAGCGGCGAAGTGCTGGAGGATTTCGACGGCAAGGATGGCTGGGCAAGATTGCACGGGGAGAGCTGGCACATCAGAAGCAAACAGCCTCTGCGCCGGGGACAACAGATCAGGGTCGTGCGTATCGACGGTCTGATCCTCGACGTGGAGCCGGAGCAAGCACCGAAGGAATGATGCTGCAGGTCGAATACTTCGATAAGGAGACTGACATGGAATGGGATCTGAGTTTCGTCGTTATAGTGTTGTTGCTCGTCTTGCTGCTGTTCTCGAGCCTGCGCATCTTTCGCGAGTACGAGCGCGGCGTCGTGTTCACCCTGGGCCGTTTCTGGAAGGTCAAGGGTCCCGGGCTCATCGTCATCATCCCGGGCATCCAGCAAGTGGTCCGGGTGGATCTGCGCACCATCGTGCTCGAGGTGCCGACGCAGGATGTGATCTCGCGCGACAACGTATCCGTCAAGGTCAGCGCAGTGGTGTATCTGCGCGTCATCGATCCGCAGAAAGCGATCATCCAGGTGGAGAACTACCTCAACGCCACCAGCCAGC
The DNA here is from genome assembly GCF_000025705.1 of Sideroxydans lithotrophicus ES-1. Lineage (NCBI taxonomy): Bacteria > Pseudomonadati > Pseudomonadota > Betaproteobacteria > Nitrosomonadales > Gallionellaceae > Sideroxydans > Sideroxydans lithotrophicus. The sequence continues at coordinate 2,801,120 of NC_013959.1, forward strand.
TGGCACAGACCATGCTGCGCTCGGTGCTGGGCAAGCACCAGCTGGACGACATGCTGGCCGAGCGCGAGAAGCTGAACAAGGACATCCAGGAAGCGCTGGATTCGCAGACCGATTCATGGGGCATCAAGGTGGCCAACGTCGAGATCAAGCAGGTCGACCTGACCGAATCCATGATACGCGCGATCGCCAGACAGGCCGAGGCGGAGCGCGAACGGCGCGCGAAGGTCATACACGCCGAGGGCGAACTGCAGGCTTCGGAGAAACTGTTCCAGGCGGCCAAGATACTTTCGCAGGAACCGCAGGCGATCCAGTTGCGTTACCTGGAGACACTGACGGTGATCGGCGCGGACAAGAACACGACCATCGTGTTCCCCTTGCCCATGGATCTGGTGGCGCCTTTCCTGTCCAAGACCAAGTAGCGCGCCACGGACTGGAGGCTACCTCCTGAACAGCCGCGCTTTGGGCAACCAGTATTTATCTTCCTGGTTCTCTTCCGCGGCGACGTAGATGCTGTTGCTGTCTTTCGGGCTGTACAGCACCACCAGTTGCAGATTTCCCCTGCCCCGGTAGCACTTGGAGATGGCCTGCTCGAATGTCGAGACGCCTGCCTTCGCCCGGTGCTTGTCCAGCAGCAACTTGTCGTCACCCTGCGCCACCGGTTCACCGGTCTTGGTGGAGACCTCCGGGGCGATGTCGGCGAAGCGGGCCTGCTTGACCATCACGCTCAAGACAAAGTTCGCATACTCGGAGAACTCTTCACTCTTGCACATGTAGAACGGCTCCTGGATGGTGGCGCGGGTAACGGTCCTGGTTCCTGCTGCACATTCGGATGCCAGGCAACTCGTTTGTGAGACTGAACCTGCGGCTCCACTGCTATCCGCTCCCTGACCGGAGCCATTCGCTCGATCGTTATTCGAAAACCATTCGAACACCAGGATCAGCAGCGCGGCGAAAATGAATATCACCAACCCCGCGCTCATCAGGCCATCCTGCGGTTCTGCAGGCTCAGGTTCGACCTGATGTCCCCCGGGGTCCGCCTCGCCGCAATAGGGGCAGGGCTCGGTATCCGAGGTGATGATCTTCTTGCATTTCCTGCATACGAGTAACGACATCAAATTCATCCTGTGGCAACAGGGGCAAAATCTAACAGCAAAGTTTGTGCAAGGCTATAACTCAGGATCCTATTTATCCGGTTTTGATCCGGCGAGCGAGAACGTCTTCGCACCGCGTTTCCCCCAGCCGGCATGAACGCAGCCAATGCTGCATACATGAGGTATCCGTCAAGAAAGTGTAAAGGGTCCGTGAATAATTGAGTCAGTTTTCAAACATCCCGGCAACCCTGTCAACAATCCGCATGGATGCGCGTTGTTTGATTGCCGGCGTCAATAAGTTTGGCTAGTCGGGTATGAAAACAGACAGGAGGCACAGTCTCCACATCACTTGCATTAATCTTGATTCGAGGAGGAATTATGAAATCCGTCATCCTTAGCATGGCCGCAACTGCAGGACTCTTGATCGCCGGTAGCACCTTCGCTATCGACATGCCGCCTCTGGCGAAAAAATACAATTGCGTCGCCTGCCACGCGATCGACCACAAGATAGTTGGTCCCGCCTGGAAAGACGTTGCCGCAAGATACACCGGCAAAGGCGTCACCAAATATACCTACAAGGGCAAGGAATATCCGCTCATCGAAGGTTTGGTGATGAAAGTATCCAAGGGCGGTTCCGGCAACTGGGGCTCCATGCCCATGCCGGCCAACGACCCGAGCGGCGCCCACAAGGCCGATATCACCGAACTGGTCAAATTCGAACAGAGCCTGGCCAATAAATAATCTCCAGCTCGATGTGCTTCAAAAAAGCCGGCGTCCAGCCGGCTTTTTTGTCATCGCTCGCCGCAACGCAGTGCGACATTGGCTGAAGAACCGCGTCAATGCTCGATCTGCAGGCATTCGATGACAGCATTCGTCTCCCGGCCGTCCAGTCCGGTAAAATGCGCCCCGACAGCACCCTCACACACGCAATAGTTCAGCGAACAGACAATGGCCACTTATAACGAAGCTAGCTTTAAAGTCCTGCGCGGCCTTGAGCCGGTGCGCCAGCGCCCGGGCATGTACACCAACCTCGAATCGCCCAACCACATCATCGCCGAGGTGGTGGATAACGCCTGCGACGAAGCGCTGGCCGGTCACGCGAAGAACATCTTTGTCACCGCGCATGCCGACGGCTCGGTCTCGGTAAAGGACGACGGCCGCGGCATCCCGGTCGGCATCCACAAGGAAGAAGGCCGCTCGGTGGTCGAAGTGGCGTTCACCGTGCTGCACTCCGGCGGCAAGTTCGACAAGGAATCGGACGGCGCCTACAAGTTCGCCGGCGGTCTGCATGGCGTCGGCGTGGCGGTGACCAATGCGCTGTCGAAGCAGGTCGAAGTCACCGTGTTCCGCGAAGGCGGCCAGCATGAGCTGCGCTTCGTCGACGGCGTGGCCGAAAAGCCGCTGGCGAAAGTGGGCACTTGCCCGAAGAACCAGACCGGCACCATGGTGCGCGCCTGGCCCAACCCCAAGTATTTCGATGCGCCGAACGTCAACCTCGCCCAGCTCGAACTGTCGCTGCGCTCCAAGGCGGTGCTGCTGCCCGGCGTCACCATCACGCTGAATCTGGAAAAGACCGGCGAGACTAAATCGTGGACCTACCCCGACGGCCTGCGCGGCTACCTAGCCGAAGCACTGTCCGAATTCGAATTGGCCACGCCTATCCTGCTGCAGGAGAAGTTCACCCGCAAGGGCGACACCACCGGCTTTGCCGAAGGTGAAGGCGCCAGCTGGGCGCTAACCTGGAGCGCCGAAGGCAACGTAGTGCGCGAATCCTACGTCAACCTGATCCCCACCCCCGCCGGCGGCACGCATGAAGCCGGCCTGCGCGACGGCGTGTTCAACGCGGTGAAAGCGTTCGCCGAGATCCACAGCCTGTTGCCCAAGGGCGTGAAGCTGGTGCCGGAAGACGTGTTCTCGCGCGCCAGCTTCGTGCTCTCGGCCAAAGTGCTCGATCCGCAGTTCCAAGGCCAGACCAAGGAGAAGCTGGTGTCGCGCGACGCGCTGCGCCTGGTCTCCTCGATGATCAAGGACCCGCTCGAACTGTGGCTGAACGAACACCTCGAGCCGGCGAAGAAGATCGTCGAACTCGCCATCCAGCAGGCGCAGGCGCGCATGCGCTCGGCGCAGAAGGTGGAGAAGAAGAAAGGCTCCAGCGTCGCCGTGCTGCCCGGCAAGCTCACCGATTGCAGCTCCAGCGACCCATCGCGCACCGAGCTGTTTCTGGTTGAGGGCGACTCCGCCGGCGGCTCCGCCAAGCAGGGACGCAACAAGGAATTCCAGGCCGTGCTGCCGCTGCGCGGCAAGGTGCTGAACACTTTCGAGGTGGAGAAAGACCGCCTGTTCGCCAACAACGAGATTCACGATATCGCCGTCGCCATCGGCGTCGACCCGCATGCGCCGACCGACAGCGTCGACCTCTCCGGCCTGCGCTACAACGCCATCCTGATCATGGCCGATGCCGACGTGGACGGTTCGCACATCTCCACGCTGCTGCTGACCTTGTTCTATCGCCATTTCTACCGCGTGGTGGAAGCCGGCAAGATCTACATCGCACAGCCGCCGCTGTTCCGCATCGACGTGCCCGCGCATGGCAAGAAACAGGCGAGCAAGATCTACGCGCTGAACGAAGGCGAGATGACCGGCATCCTCGACCGCCTGCGCAAGGAAAAAATCCGCGAAGGCAGCTGGTCGATTTCGCGCTTCAAAGGCCTGGGTGAGATGAGCCCCGAGCAACTGTGGGACACCACGCTGAATCCGGATACCAGACGTGCGCTGTGCGTGAAGGCAGACAGTGCTTCGTTCAAGGCGACGATGTCGATCTTCAATATGCTGATGGGCAAGCAGGAAGCGTCAACCCGCCGGGCGTGGCTGGAGTATCACGGGAATGAGGTTGAGGCGGATATATAGCCCCTCGCCCTCCGGGAGAGGGGTTGGGGTGAGGGCTTCACCTCAAGGAGTCCTCCCTCACCCTAGCCCTCTCCCAAAGGGAGAGGGAACTGATTCGGTGCTTTGTAACCAAATTTTTACGGCAAGAACAAAGAATGACAACCAACGAAATCGACCCACAAGACAACCAACAACCCGAAGCCGCTGCACCAGCGCCGGTTGAGCCCACCCCCGGCAAGCGCGAATTCGCCCCCCTCGCCCCCCTGCCCGACGCCGACGAAGTGAAGATCGCCGAATACGCCGAGCGCGCCTATCTCGAATACGCCGTCTCCGTGGTCAAGGGCCGCGCGCTGCCTGAAGTCTGCGATGGACAGAAGCCGGTGCAGCGCCGCATCCTCTACGCCATGCGCCAGATGGGTCTCACGCATGGCAACAAGCATGTGAAGTCGGCGCGCGTGGTCGGTGATGTACTGGGTAAATACCATCCGCATGGCGACTCTTCCGCGTATGAGGCGATGGTGCGGCTGGCGCAGGATTTTGCGATGCGTTATCCGCTGGTGGATGGCCAGGGCAATTTTGGTTCGCGCGATGGCGACAACGCGGCGGCGATGCGCTACACCGAGGCGCGGTTGACGCCGATCGCCGACTTGCTGCTGTCCGAGCTGGACATGGGCACGGTGGATTTCATTCCCAACTACGACGGCGCCTTCCAGGAACCGGCGATGTTGCCCGCGCGCCTGCCGATGGTGCTGCTGAACGGTGCCTCCGGTATCGCGGTGGGCATGGCGACCGAGATCCCTTCGCACAACCTGAAGGAAGTCGCCAAGGCTGCCGTGGCGCTGGCGAAGAACCCCAACGTGAAAGACGACAAGCTGCTGTCCTACATCAGCGGGCCGGACTTCCCCGGTGGCGGCCAGATCATCTCTTCCGCCGCGGACATCCGCGATGCCTACGCCAGCGGACGCGGCTCGCTGAAGATGCGCGCACGCTGGAGCATCGAACAACTGGCGCGCGGTCAGTGGCAGGTGGTGGTGAGCGAATTCCCGCACGGCGTTTCGGCGCAGAAGGTGCTGGAAGAGATCGACGAGCTGACCAACCCCAAGGTGAAGGCCAACAAGAAATCGCTCACGCCGGAGCAGACGCAGAACAAGCAGCTCATCCTCTCGGTGCTGGATGCAGTGGCCGACGAATCGGACAAATCGCAGAAGACCCGTCTGGTGTTCCAGCCCAAATCGTCGAAGCAGAGCCCTGACGACATGATGGCGGTGCTGCTCACCCACACCAGTTTGCAAAACTCGGTGTCGGTCAACCTCACCATGATCGGCCTCGACGGCCGCCCGCAGCAGAAAGCGCTGACGCAGGTATTGCGCGAGTGGGTCGAGTTCCGTTTGCGCACCGTTACGCGCCGCTGCGACTATCGACTGGGACAAGTCAACGACCGCCTGCACATCCTCGCCGGGCGCATGATCGTTTACCTGAACATCGACGAAGTCATCAAAGTCATCCGCAATTCGGACGCGCCCAAAGAAGACTTGATGAAGAAGTTCGACCTGAGCGAACGCCAGGCCGAAGACATTCTGGAAATCCGTCTGCGCCAATTGGCACGACTGGAAGGCATCAAGATCGAGCGCGAGATCAAGGAACTGAAGGCCGAAGCCAAGGAGCTCAAACGAGTATTGGGCAGCGAAGAAGCCTTGCGCGAATTGGTCGTCGGCGAGATCGAAGCCGACGCCAAGCAATACGGCGACGAGCGCCGCACGCTGATCGAGGAAGCGCAGATCACCAAGGTGACCGCGCAAGTGAGCGACGAACCGGTGACGGTGTTCATCTCGCAACGTTTCTGGGTACGCACGCGCCTGGGCCACGGCATCGACGCTTCCGCCATCGCCTTCAAGGACGGCGACAGCATCGCCGCCACCTACGAATGCCGCACCACCGACCAGTGCATCGTCATCTGCAGCAATGGCCGCGTGTGCAGCATCCCCGTCTCAGCGCTGCCCACCGGCCGCGGCGACGGCGCACCGCTGGCCACGTTCATCGAACTCGCCCCCGGCGCCAAGATCGCGCACGCCTTCTGCGGCAAGACCGAAACCCCCGTGCTGATTTCCACCAGTGCGGGTTACGGATTCCCCTGCTTCATCGGCGACATGGTCGGACGCAACAAGGCGGGCAAACAGTTCATCAGCGTGAAGGAAGAAACCATCCTGCCGCCGGTGCTGCTGGCCCCGACGCAACACTCGCTGGTCGCCGCACTGAGCAAGAACGCAAGACTGCTGGTGTTCGTGTTGTCCGAACTGAAGCTGCTGCAAGGCGGCGGCAAAGGCATGATGCTGATCGACCTGAAAGAAGGCGACGAACTGACGGCCTGCACGGTCATCAACACCCCCGAGCTCACCTTGGGCGGCACGGTGGGCAGCAAGGTGCAGCAACTGAAGATCGGCGGGAAGGAGTTGCAGACTTACTTTGGAGCGAGGGCGAAGGCGGGTAAGGTGGTGGAAACGAAACAGAAGGCGTTGCGGTTTGAGTAATCCGTTATATAGATACAGGGCTCTGAATGACTCAATCAATCCCCCTAGAATGATATAAATATCAAGATATTCGGGTATTATTTGATTGCTTTTTGATAACCTTGCCCAATTCCATCAGGATTAACCAGAGTGCGAAAAGTTAATGACAGATGTGCGTTACTTAACAATCAATAATGAATATGAACCGCACAACTAGCTCTATCTCCCCAGCGCAACCATATAGCGCATTCGCATCCCAAGTAAAATATGCGGTAGCCTGCATTCTCGAAAATGGCTCAATAGATTCTGCTATTACAGAAAAACTTTTGAATGGGGCAGCTGCGGAAGCTTTAGTCAGTTATGTGTCCAACGAGTTGAGGGCCGCTGATGGCATCTATTTCACCGGTCACGAACTGTCCAAATACGTTGCATCATGTATCGCTGACCGCTTGCAAAATGGGGCCTCTATCGCTGATCCGACGTGTGGTGCGGGTGACCTCTTACTAGCGTGCGCCGCAACATTTGGTCTTGGGAGTGATTTATTACACACGATTCGCGCATGGGAAAAAAGAATTGTTGCATGCGACCTGCATGATTCTTTTGTCGAAGCGACGAAAGCGCGCCTTATGTTATTGGCTGCCAAGAGCCATTCTTCAGGGAAGGGTTCGAAAAACGTATCGATGAGTTCAGAAGCCCCATTCGACCAAGTGCAAATGGGCGATTACTTCAATAATATTGAGCGAATTTCTCAAGTCGATTGCGTAGTAATGAATCCTCCTTTTGTTTCCGTTAGTTCTCCATCTGACTGCAAATGGGCTAAAGGTAATGTCCAACTGGCCGGCGTAATCTTGGATTGCGTTATTACTAATGCTAAAGATGGACAGGAAATAGTTGCAGTGCTACCAGACGTTTTACGTAGTGGAACTCGCTATGCGCGGTGGCGAAAGTATATTTCTAGCCAAGCGGAAATTAAGAACATTTCTTTATACGGGCGCTTTGATAAAAACACTGATGTCGATGTCTTTGTCATTCACCTGATAAAGAATAACGCCGCCAATATTTCACTTTGTGGCGACTGGTCAAATTTTGCCGGGCATTGCCTTAGTGATCCAGAAACCATTCTTATGGAGAGCGTTTTTCGTGTTTCGGTAGGCGCATATGTCCCCTTTAGAGCCAAGGTGGCAGGTAAGAAAGTACCCTATCTATGTGTATCACATGCAATTCCAGATGGTGAGACCGAAATAGACGAAAAGTGCATATTCGATGGGACGCTGCACCAAACACCATTTGTGGTCATACGCAGGACATCCAATCCATCTGATCCTAGGCGGGTGATACCGTCACTGATAACCAGCCCTCTGCAAGTTGCAGTTGAAAACCATTTGATTGTTCTCTCCCCAATTGACGGTAAATTGAGTACGTGTAAGAAGCTAATGAAATCGCTTCTCCGTCCCGAAGTAGATGAATGGATGAATAACGCAATTCGCTGCCGTCACTTAACTACTTCTGTAGTGAAAAAACTACCTTTGGTTGATTGGTTATGACTACCGCGACTTTCCGCTTTTCTCCCGCAATTTTAACTAGGCTCGGTGAGGAATTAAACCAAAGTCCAGATCAAAGCATTTTGGAATTGGTAAAGAATTCGTATGACGCCAATGCTAACCTTTGCACTATCAAGATAACCAATACAACAACAATTGGTGGCGAAATTAGTATCGTTGATGATGGTGATGGCATGGATGCCAATGCCATAAAGAATGGCTGGCTTATACTCGGAAAATCAAGTAAAGAAAGCGACGTACCAACTCGTTTGGGTAGACGACCGGCAGGCAGCAAAGGCTTGGGTAGGTTAGCTGCTTTAAGAATGGGTAAAGAAGTTACCTTATCTGCAGTACAGCGCGGAAATTCAAGACGTATCCATCACTTAACTATTGACTGGTCAAAGTTTGACTCGGCGAATGTCGTGGAAGACGTCGAGTTGCAAATTTCAACAATGAAAAATGTTGAACTTGGCCAAGGGGTCACCATTGTACTTAAGGATTTGCGGGCAGCGGTTCGTCCGGACGAAGTAAAGCGCCTAGCAAGGTCGCTGTTACTGCTCACAGACCCTTTCGGTGACAAAGCCAATGGATTCCAAGTAAATTTGATTGCGCCAGAGTTTAAAGAAGTAGAAGCCTTGTTAAGTAAAAAATACTTTGATCAAGCCGACTACCATTTATACGCAAAGATAGATGCTAACGGCTCGGGATCCGCAAGAATTTTGGATTGGCAAGGAAAGGTCTTAGCCAAAGCAGATCACGCAGAGCTAAGGAGAAAGAAGCAGGCTGAGCGGTACAAAGCCCCTCAGTCTGTCTTTGACCTATGGGCCTTTCTATTGGGAGGAACAGAGTTCAGCGCACGTCGTGTTACCAAAACGGAAATCACTGATTGGTTAACCACCTTTGGTGGAGTACACGTGTATCAAGATGAAATACGTGTAGCGCCATATGGAAACCAAGGGAATGACTGGCTGGAAATGAACTTAGCGAGGGTCAAAAGCCCTGAGGAACGTCCAGGGACACACAATTCTATTGGTCGAATCACTGTTCCGGGTTCAGGCAAGTACTCGCTAAAGCAAAAAACGGATAGAACTGGATTTATAGAAAATGACACCTTTGGTGAGTTGAAGGAATTCGCGCAAGATGCACTTAACTGGATGGCGAGGTGGCGCTTAGAAAAAGCGGAGCTGAGAAGACGGAACGAAAAAGAGGCAGCACCAAAAGCAGCTGTTATCCAAAAAGACAAAGTGGATGCGGCCATTGCTCTGGCCGAACCCAAAGTACGTAAAATTATTGAATCCGCATTCTCTGGATATCAGAAAACTCGTGACAAAGAGACAGACGCTCTCAAGAAGGAAATTCAACTTTATCGAACGTTAAGTACTGCCGGCATAACAGCAGCGACGTTCTCGCATGAGGCTCATGGCAATCCTCTAAAGACCATTGATCTTAGCGTTACTGCACTTTCACAGCGAATACCTAAGATAGTAAAGGTAAAAACGGATCAAGCTAAGCTGCTAGCCCCTGTTGAAAGTATTAAATCTGCCTCATCCAGCTTGGCAACACTTGGAACTGCCACTTTAAGCCTAGTACGCGCATCAAAGCGGCGAATGGCGCGTGTATCCATCCATGAGACTATCGATCACATTACGAAGCTCATGGAACCATTCATGTTAGGAAGAGACTCGAAAATCGAGCATCATTTGTGCAAAGGTGACCCTTACCTCCGCACTTCAGAAGCCGCGATTGAATCAGTTTTCGCTAACCTAATTAATAATTCTCTGGCAGCTTTTGAGCGAGCCGCAACAGCGAATCGCTTTATCACTATAACGACGAGCGTCAAGGATGAAGTTATTGAAATCGTTTTTGCAGATACAGGTCCTGGAATTGCTGATCTAAAATTGTCTGAAATCTGGCTGCCAGGTGCCACGACGAATCCGGATGGAACTGGACTCGGTTTGACCATAGTTAGAGACACCGTCAAAGATATGGGGGGGAAGATTGATGCAGTATCCAACGGCCCTCTTGGTGGGGCGGAATTCACGATTCTTCTCCCAATATTAGGATCTTAATATGACATTGACCTACCAAGACCGAACAATAGAACGAGTCCGCCTTATAGATGACAATGCTGAAGTTCGACAGACTTACCGATACCCGGTCGAGGAGCTTGAGATCGCTGCGGAAGAAGTTATTGGACCAATAGTAGACATCTCAACTTTACTTGCTACGTTTGATAAAGCCCATGACGCAGTAATATGTGATTTCAATTTAAAAGTAAAAAACTATTCCACCATTAACGGTGACGAGATTGTCTCAGGACTCTACAAGAACAATTTCCCGGCTGTTCTGTGTACTAGGATAGATAAACACTTACCCGAGGCAATTCGTCGCAGCCGCCGTCACATTCCTGTTGTTATATCACCGAGCGATCTCTCATCTGAAACGCTAGAAAACGCTTTTCAAACTTGCGTTGCCGAATTTAAGGGCAATTTTTCCCCCATACGGCGGCCATGGAAAACACTTATTAGGATTGAGGGTGGTGAGTTACTTGGCAATGGCGACCTGATACAAGTGAACGCTATCATTCCTGAGTGGAGTCCTTCCATACTGGTCAGTTTTGAATGGCGAATAAATCATAACGCAGCACTCATAAATGTTCGAGATCGCCTTGCAAAAGGTGAAATCGTTCGACTTTATGCCACAGTAAATGTGGGTGCGGAGGATGCAGACGATTTGTTCGTCGAAGACTGGTCGTTAAGTAAATAGTTATGAACACCACACACGATCCCAGCTTGGTTGTACTCGATGTCGGGCACGGTAATGCCAATATTATTCACGAGAATGGCGTAACTGTCGTCGTTGATACAGGACTGAAAGGACGGCTACTTGAGTATCTGCTTCATAGAAATATCTCACAAATCGAACTTGTAATTTTATCCCACTCCGATGCGGATCATATTAGCGGATTAGCTGGGATGCTGAGTGCTGGGATTAGTGTGAACGCGGTGGTATTAAATGCTGATGCAGACAAGAACAGTGAAGCTTGGCGTGATCTAATTTTCGTTTTGGATGAAGAGCACTATAAGAATGGTCCAAAGTTAACTGTAGGTCTCGCTGATGGCCCGTTGCCCATCCCTGGTTTCAAAAATGCATTGCTTGAAGTTGCCGCACCAACAAGGCTTCTCGCAGCATTTGGCGTCGGAGGGAAGGATAAACAAGATAGATTGATAACAAGCAATTCACTAAGTGCTGTCATCAGAGTACTTTACAACGGTACGCCAGTAGCTTTGCTCAGCGGCGATATGGATGAAATTACTCTTGATGAGATTATTTCAAAAAAAATAAACGCAAAAGCACTTTTTTTGGTTTTCCCCCATCACGGCGGCCTTCCAAATGCGGCGAATCCGACAGCATTCGCCAGTAAATTGATGGATACGGTTCAACCGCAAACAGTAATATTTTCTCTAGGTCGAGAGAAGCATGCGAATCCAAATGCCGCTATTCTCGAAACCATTTTGAAGCATACGAATAGCGTTCGAATTGGATGCACCCAGCTTTCAAAACAATGCTCCGAGGAAATACCATCCGCAACGCGAACATTTGCCCCTGCACTATTTTCTGCCGGCTGGAAAGGCAGCTTGTGTTGCGCCGGGACGATGGAAATCAGGTTGCTCCAGCCGGATATATCTGAGCCGACCAAAACCGAGCATCAACAATTCATAATTGAACACGTACCTCAAGCGCTCTGCCAGCAAAGGCAACGTTAAGTGAGTTAAAGAAGATCAAACGGGTCGAAGCAAAAGGGGGCAGGTTTGCATTGTCGCAGCAACCAAATCTGCCAACCATTTCGAGTTGCAAAACCAAAAAAAGTCCTCAAAGGGTCTAGAAACGATGCGCTGCAAAAAAAGACCTGAACGATTTAAGAAAACCTCAGCTTCGCATTTATTTTGTTACGCCCAAGACCGCGTAAACAGTTCATCCATCGCAGCAGTAATGCGGTCGCCTTCTTGTTCAAGTGTGGCAATTTTTTCACCCGGCTGATCCGTGGCGACGGAAATGGAACAACAGGGGACAGACCAAATGGAACAACAGGGGACAGACTGAACTGACCCGGGCCTTTCGGACACATTTAAGTGGAGTCACAATACACTTGGAGGTGTCAGATGGGCAAGGAACGAAGAGCAGTCAATCCTGAGCGAGTGCGTCAGCGTTTCAACCGGGAATTCAAACTGGAAGCGGTACGGTTGCTGGAACTGGGCGAGAAGCCGGCAACGCAACTGGCGATGGAACTGGGCATTCCCCGCAACCGGCTCTACAAATGGCAGAAGGAACTGAGCACCAAAGGGCCGGAAGCGTTTCAGGGAACAGGACGCAAACCCTTGGAACAGCAAAGCGAAGTGGCCCGGCTCAAAGCGGAACTGAAGCGTGTCACGGAAGAGCGGGACATCCTAAAAAAGGCCGCAGCGTACTTTGCCAAGGAACTCGGGTGAAGTACGCCTTCATACAGAAATACGAGAACGAGTACCGGGTCAGCAGCCTGTGCCGCGTGATGCAGGTATCGCGCAGCGGCTACTACACATGGCGTGATCGACCTGCAAAGAGCGATGCGCCGCAGAATGAGTTGCTGTCGCAGATACGCCGTGTGCATATGCAATCGCGGCAAGCCTACGGGGCGAAGAAGACCTGGCTTGCGCTGAAGTCGCGAGGCGTTACCTGCGGCAAACATAGTGTGGCGCGGTTGCGCAAACAGGCGGGGATAGAAGCAAGGCGCAAACGCCGCTTCCGGATAACGGTTGAGAACCATGCCACCGCTCCGGCAGCACCCAACCTGGTGCAACAGCAGTTCCGGGTGGATCACCCGAATCGCATCTGGGTGGGCGACATGACCTACATTCGCACTCGTCAGGGATGGTTGTACCTGGCCATATTGCTGGATCTGTACTCGCGGAGGGTGGTCGGCTGGTCAATGAGCGACCGACCTGACTTGGCCTTGATCTTGAACGCGCTCGACATGGCGCTGGAGCAACGCCAACCGCGTGCGGGATTGATCCACCACACCGATCAGGGGCCGATCTATGCGGCACGGAAATATCGTGAGAGGATGGCGGCGCACGGCATCCAGCCCAGCATGAGCGCCAAGGGCAATGCGTACGATAACGCGGTGGCGGAAAGCTTCTTCGGCAACCTGAAGAACGAAGTGATCCACCATATCGACTTCGAGAGCCGTGATACAGCCAGGGCGGCTGTATTTGATTACATCGAGCTGTTCTATAACCGTAGCCGGATGCACCAGTCGCTAGGTTATGTCAGTCCGGTAGAGTTCGAGCGAAGCATGTGTGTCGCTTGATTGGAGTGTCCGAAAGGCCCGGGTCAATTCAGACCACAATTTTTTCAGAGCCTTCCCTCAAGGAGTTTGCCATGCAATTTTCAAAGAAACTTTTCTCTATTGTTGCCGGCCTACAGAGGCCAAAGGGGTCGGGTTCGGATTATTTTCCATAACCAATTCCGTCAGGCATTTTCTGCACAACTGCATCAAGCCCATCATCCATAAGCCCACTTGATTGTTAGTAGCTTTTAAGCTACATTGTTCTCATGATCGAAGTCTTCCGTTACCAGACTGAGGATGGCACCGAGCCAATGACTGATTGGCTGCAGTCGCTACGAGACAAGCAAGCACAGGCCAAGATTCGCGTCCGCCTCAAACGTCTGGAAGCGGGAAATTTTGGAGACTGCGATCCGGTAGGCGATGGTGTGCTGGAGTTGCGCGAGCATATTGGCGCTGGGTATCGGGTGTACTTTGGTCGCCATGGACAGACGGTTGTCATCTTGCTATGCGGTGGTTCCAAGAGATCGCAAGCGTCAGACATCAAGACCGCCAAGGAATATTGGCAAGATTGGAAGCGGAGGCAAATATGAGCAAAAAAATCAAAGCAGCGGTATCACACCACGAACTCGAAGTAGCCGAACTGCGTGCAGATCGTGAACTGGCTGTCGAATATCTCAAAGCCGCCATGGAATCTCTCGATGATCCCGATGATCGCGCAGCCGGGTTGCTCGCACTGCGCACTGTTGCCGAGGCATATGGCGGATTAGGTGCGGTTGCCGCCGAGGCCGGTATCAGTCGCGAATCGTTGTATCGCACACTCTCGGCCAATGGCAACCCAACACTGAAAACGTTGCTCGCTGTGCTGAAGGCGGTAGGTATGAAGCTCTCGGTAGAGCCGGATCAACACGTGGCCGCGTAAACTGAAAGAAAACAGAATCAAGCAGATCACCACGTTTTTCTATTGCGCAGGCAACTATTCCAATTTGAGGAGAATCCTTAATGAGCATAGCAATTGAGAATCTTAAATCTGCCCAACAGCGGGCGATGGCTGGCAGGCCCAAGGTCAGTGGTTTTCCTTACTTGGCCGAAACGCTTCGGCGTGCGGGCGTAACGCGAAACATCTGGTCATTGCCTTCGTGCCAAAGCCTGTATCTGACTGAGAAAGGCCCAGTCGTTGTTCAAGGATCACCTCTGGTTACCGGCATGGCAGACGTGCCTCCATTCAGCCGCGATGCGCTCATCACTGCGTTGCGTACTGATCAGGCTGGGAACAGTACGTTTCCCGAGTTCTTGACAGCGACATGGAGAGCCGGTGTTGTTAAGTACGATGTGGACTTTGCAGCGCGAACCTGCACTTATTATGGCGTTGGCGAAGAAAAATACGTTGAGTCGTATCCTGCGGTTGAAATATGAACTGAGAAAAAGCCCGGCATCGCCGGGCTTTTTTGTTTAACACTACGCTAGCAATCCAACCTTCCCTTCAAAGCGTCATGCCACCGGATAATCCAATGCCTGCTTTCATCGGGCAGTCAGTGCAGGCGTGGCTTTTCTCCGCAGATGACCAGCGCCGACCAGTGGAGCCTTGCTTGTCCGTCGTTTGAGGTTTGCTGCGCAATTTCATGCACCGTGCGCCGGATCTTCTCGCGCGTTGGTTCGTCTGCCTTGGCCAACCCGGCGACGACCGGGGCAGCAACCGAGGTCATGAAATTCCAGTACTGTTCCGCGGATTCGAACACCAGCTCCCCGGCGACCTCTGTTTCGGCGACGTTTTCGAGCCCCACTTCGCGGTACGCTTCGGTCATGAGGCCCGGTGTCGCGCACCTGAACAGTCCCGGTGCGTCGCGCGGCGTGGGCGGCATCTCCACATTGGCGGCGATGGCGCCCATGATGGTGGTGGCCCATGAATTCTTCTCGGGGGCGCCCCAAACTGCCGTGCAAATATGTGCTCCCGTGCGGGACACGCGCGCCATTTCTCTGAGTCCGAGGTTTATGTCGGGAAAGAACATGAACCCAAAACGGCACATGACGGCGTCAAAACTTTGATCCGCGAAAGGCAATTCACAGGCATCGCATTGCCTGGTAGCAACGTTGGCAAGCCCACGATGTGCGGCATTTTCGTTGGCGACTTCGAGCATGCGTTCGGAGAGGTCTGTGAGGGTCACCTTTCCCCTGGGTGTGAGCTTTGCGGCAGACAATCCCGGTTCACCTGTGCCCGCAGCTATGTCGAGCACTTGGGACGTGTCCCGTAGTTTGGCGCTGCGAATGAGTTGCTCTCCGATCGGGGCCATCCAGTCCACCACGAACTTGTCCCACTGTTTCCAACCGGCGGAAAATCGGTCCCAGGTCTGGCGTTGCTGATCCCTGATTTGAATTAATTGTTGATTCATGATCATCTCCTTCACTAAAGGGGTCTGAATCGCACTGCTATCCCGCATTCAAATCCCAACACGAATTAGGTTTGTCGAATCACATCAGAATGCGCAAGTAAGCGTAGTACTTCTCGCCCATTTTGAAAAGACGGACCGTTGCCAACTACTGACGCTTTTGCTCAGACTGAGCCGATGCGCGGTAGTTCTCGTATTGCGCTACTGTGAATAGGGGGATTTTGACTGCAGAAAAGATCGATTGGGAACTGAGCACAGTTTCCGAATCAATGAGGACATGTCGAAGCGCTCTCGTTTCATGAGAATAAAAGGGGCCAATCAAAGGAGCCAGGCTCGATTTGATTTTTCAGGAAACCATACGAGAGCTAAAGGAGTCAGCACCACGTTTTCCTATTGCGCAAACAACTATTCAACGAACGGCAAACGATTGGGGTCAGCATCGGAATATGTGCGGATACCAAATTCGTCAGCCTTTTCGAGTTGGGGTAACCACTGGCACGTATCACGGCTCCCTTTCTCTGCCCGCCACCCCAAAACACACAATATCTCTAATTGAGATATAATGCCTCCATGCACATCATCACTCACCGCCGCATCGTGACTGCGCAGCAAGAGCATCCGCAATGCGCGAGTGCTTTGGAACAGTGGTACCGGCTGTGCAAAAAGGCCGAATGGCGCAATTTCTCGGAGTTGCGAAAGCTGTTCCCCAGCACTGACAAGGTGGGCGATGTATTCGTGTTCGACATTGGCGGAAACAAGCTGCGCCTGATTGCCGCTATCCACTTCAATACGGGACGGGTGTTTGTCAGAGCGGTATTGCCGCATAAGGAATACGACCAAGGAGGTTGGAAATGAACGCACGAGTCAAAGCAGCAATCGAGCATTGGAGCTATGTCGCACCGCTGTTGCAGCCTGCGCGCAATGCCAAGGAGTATGCGCAGTTGGTTGAGGCGCTGGACGCAGCTATCGATGCAGGCGGTGCGGATGAGAAACATCCGCTCGCGCGTCTGGTTGATTACCTCGGCGATCTGGTTGCCGAATATGAAGCCAAAGACAAAATGCCGAAGGCTGCGACTGGCGCGGATGCGCTACGTTACCTGATGCAGTGCGATGGCTTGCGCCAGGTTGATCTGCCGGAATTGGGTAGCCAGGGCGTGGTATCCGAGTTGCTTTCTGGGCGGCGCGAGTTCAATACCCGCCAGGCAAAAGCTTTGGCAGAACGGTTTGGTGTTTCGGCGGCATTGTTTTTGTGATTCAAAAAGTCATGGTAATGAATCTAAATGATGTGCTGACTGCGCTACCAGCCAAGCACCGGGCGAAAGTGCCGCAACGGGCAAATGAACTGTCAGCATTCTTATCGCCGGAGTGGCACGGGTTGGCATTGAAGGAGGCGGAACGTGCGGTCGCTGAAAATAAGGCTGGCTTTATTCCTTTGGATGCAGCCAAGAAGACATTGCGTAACGGCACTTAAACAAATTAATGAACAATTCGATGTGGTCAGTCTCCATTGATCCACATTGAATCATTACACCCAAGCAACTTCGGCCAACCCTCCTCAATCTTCCCCCTGAGCCGCCCCGCAGCACTTCTTGTACTTCCTCCCGCTGCCGCAACTGCAAGGTGCATTGCGGCTTATCTTTGGAATCTCGGCTGCAGCGGCTTTGCCATTGGCACTGTCTGCCGCACGGCGTTGCGGCGCCCAGAATTTGTAGATCCAGCCGATGCTGGCCGGGATCTGTTTTGAGAGTTCTTCACGCTGGGCCGGTGTCTTTACCAGCTCTTCTTCTGCCTCGCTGATCTCCGGCGCACCCAGCAGGTAGATCGGTCGCAATGCCACGGGGCCGTGTTTTGATTCGAACAGGGACTGCCAGCCAGAGCGCTGCATGTCGATGCCGGTCATGAATCCATGCGCCCACATCTCGCCGTCCATGTATTCGCGCTCGTCGCCTTCGAAGACTTGCAGATCAAACACGGGCTCGAAATGCTCGGCGTCCTGTTGCAGGCTCCAGACGATTGCGTTCATGTGGCGCGCGAGCAGGTCGGTGATTCGTGCTGCCTGGGCAGCGGATACGAATGCCGGTGCGTCTGCCGCTGTCGGGCCCCACACGCGCGGCATCCACTCTTCCGGTTTTGGCAGCGCCGGGCCGCAAGCAAGGGCAGTGAGGAATCCATCCAGACAGTCCAGCAGCATGACTTCGTTGGTGGTGGCGTCCGACATCAGAAAGCTGTCGAGCTCGTCCATCTCCTGTTCGGAGAGCGCGGGGGTGACTTCTTCATCATCGAAGGATTCTTGGTTTGACATGATGCTTATTCCAATTCTGTTTGGTTATTTGAATTTACTCCCTTCGCCCGCAGGCGGGATAACCAGCGACTTGGTTGACGTTGTTTGGCAGCCTAGTCGAATGGCTAGTAGTTACATCAGAAGGGCTGGGGATGAGGGACTGAGCTTCACCCTCAAACTGGCTTCAACCTGCCGCCCCTCACCCTAACCCTCTCCCGCTTGCGAGAGAGGGAATTTATTTCCCTTCCTGAACGATCAGGTATCTCGCCTTGAGCGAGCGGTAGAGCTCGTCGCGGACATTGGCGGAATCCAGATCGGCGATCTCCAGCACCTCGACCAGATGTTCGTTGTCCTCGCGGCCATCCCATATCTTGATGTAGGTGCCGGCCTTGTAGCCGTGGTCCTGGCGGAACACGTTGAGCACGTTCTTGCCGACATATTGTTTGAACAGGTCGTTCCATTCCATGTCGCAGTCGTGCAGCAGCGATTCGAACAGCGCGAGGCTGGTGCGCCTGGCTGCGGCGAGGCCCACCAGCAGGTCGAGCTTGTCCAGCAGGTTCAGTTGGGCGAGCACATAGTTCTGGTTATCGAACTGCACCGACTTGTGGTGCAGAGCGAGTTCGGCCTGCATCTCCATCTGCGCCTGGGCGATGTTGCCGAGTTTGACCTGTATGGCTGCGGACAGGATGAAGTGCCAGATATCGACCAGCTCCATGCGCAGTTGCGCCCAGTCGCATTCCTGCTTCTTCCACCACTTCCAGCCGTGGTGCTCGACCGCTTCGACGCCTTCGACCTGGATGGCGCGATGCCAGTTGTTGTTGGCGGCAACCCAGGCGGGGTTGACCTTGCTGTTCATGCCGTCCTGCAGTTCGAGCATGGTGAGGAGTTGGGTCTCGGAGATCGTCATTTTGCCGGCCTTGGGTAAAGCGGTCATTTTACAGTATGGCTCTCTTTTGATTCCTGCTACATCAAGCAAACCGAATGCAGGCCACGAAGCAGAAGACGCGACGGTTTGGGTGTTGTATAAAGGCACCATCTAAAGACACGCCCATCAGGAAATTCAAATGAACAGATCGCTTCTGCTTGCCTTGGTCTTCATCGCACCGACCTTCAATGCTTTCGCTGATGACCAGAGTCTGGTCTACGTCGCTGCAGGCACTGGTACCGGGAAGGCCAATCTTGCCATCGGTGCCGGGACTACTGTGGATGTGCTGGAGGTCAGTTCCATCGACCTCGGCAAGGTCGGCGGGAATTACACCGTGAAGTTCCAGGGCTTGTCGCTGGTGCAGAATGCCGTGCCCGTGAAGAACATGAACCTGATGTTCCGCGTGGGTCTCGGCAAGACCACGACGACTTTTACCAGCGGACTCACCGCGAGCAGGACCGGGATCGGCAGCGGTGTGATCTTCGGACTTGGTGCGCAGTATCATCCCCTACCCCACCTGGCCTTTCGCGGCGAAGTGAACCGGATCACCTATGCAACCGCCCCCGATGGCAGTTCGCACGCGGCAACCTACCCGGTGACGATCAGCGCGCTGTATATATTCTGACGCGGCCTGCCTGCATGCATGTGCATGCCCAGAACAGATAGCGACATCCGATGATCACTTCGGTGTTGCAACAACCACTTCGGTGGGCACGCCGAACTTGACCACCACGTTGCGCCGATCCGGCGACCAGTTTGCAAAATCAAAGAACCGGTCGAGCCGGAGCGGACGGCAGCCGCCCACCAGCGCGGGATGCAGGCGAAAGGCCAGCGACCACAGCGTGCTGACGATGCGCGAAGCCACTGTCACCCCTTGTGTCAGGCTCGCCACGCAAAGCTTGCCGCCGGGCTTGAGCACGCGGTGCGCCTCGGCGATGGCCTGGCGGATGTCGTCTTCGGGCAGGATGTCGAACAGGTAGACGCAGACGACGCGGTCGACGGAATGATCGGGCAGCGGGAACTGCATGGTGCCGTCGGTCTGCATCACTTTCGCGCGGTCGGCGTAGGGTGCGATGCGCTGTGTGGCAAGCCCGATCATGGTGCTGCTGAGGTCGATGCCGAGGTAGGAGGCCGTTGCAGGCAGGTGCCTGCCCAACAGGCGTAAGGCGAAGCGCCCGGTGCCGCTGGCAAGCTCGAACACGCTGGCAGCCTGTTCGAAAGCGGCGTGTGCGATGAGGTCGTCGAGCGCCGCATCTTCATAGAATGCCTGCGCATCCTGCTTGCTGCCGAAGCGGTCATAGAAGGCCTGTGCCTGTGGTCGGGTGAAGAGCATGCGGTCTCTCCTTGCGTTGGGCATCGAGAGCCTTCAGGTTACTTCCACATCGCCCCGCTTTTCAAGTTGACGCCCTTTCGCCCTCGCAGTAAATTCCGCGCCCCCAGCCAGAATCAACGAAGGCGCTCAGCACCAGACATGGACAATCTCGATTTCACTGCCCCACCGCCAAAACCGACTTTCGATACCAGGGTCGCGCTGAAATATTTCAAGGCTTCGGGCAGCCCGCTGGATGTGGCCGCAGGCACGACGCTCTTTGCCAAGGGCGACAGGGCCAATGCACTGCTCTTCCAGCGCGACAGGATGTATTTCCTGGTGGAAGGCGATGTGGAGCTGACGGTGAATCGTGCCGCTATCGGCACGGTATGCAACGGCGACATCTTCGGCGAGATGACGCTGATCACGCGCATGCCGCGCACGGCGACAGCCAGGGCCAAGACCGACTGCCGCCTCTACACGCTGGACAAGGACCAGCTCCATGCCGCACTCGGCGCTGCGCCTGAATTCGGCCTGTTGCTGATGAGCATCATGATCACACGCTTGCGCGACACCATCGCCGCCGTGAAGTCCTCAGGCATGCTGTCCGGCGAGGCCGGCGCGGAAGATGCGGGAGTGTTCGACAAGAAGCTGCTCAACAAGCTGGTGGATGAGCTGGACGACAGCACGCGCGTGCCCTACCAGGCCACACGCAAGATCATGGAAGAAGGCCAGGCCGGCGTGATGATGTATGTGGTGCTGGAGGGCAGCGTGGCGATCGCGATCCAAGGCAGCACGGTGGCGACCATCGGACCGGGCGGCATGTTCGGAGAGATGGCGCTGATCACGCGCGGCGAGCGCATCGCCAGTGCGATCGCACAGACCGATTGCGTATTGCTGGCGATCAGCCGCAATGTGTTCCTCGACCTGGTCTGTTCCAATCCGAAGTTTGCGGTGTCGCTGCTGGGTGCGGTGGGCAACCGCGCACGGCAACTGGCGGCGCGGTAGGTTGGATCTCTTTCGCTTCAGCGGAACGTACGCAACACCTGTCTCTCGGCCTTGAGCCAGTCTTCCAGTTCGTAACCGGGTTCGAAGCCGCGTTTTTCCGCCAGGTAATAAGCAGTCTGCCGGATCCTTGACCGCAATTCCGTGGCCTTCTTCTTTGCTTGCTCGTGGAAGTCTGGCTGGCCTTCGGCGTTGAAAGGGATGACCAGTTCCCCGTACAGTGGCGTCTCTTCCTGGCTCATGGTGAATGCCCCGCAAATAAGGGCATCCATTAGTAGCAAACCTTGGTTACAAAAAAATGAATGCCGCTGATGTGGCCGGGCAGCGCCCCAGCCATCTCACTTGACCAGTTTCGACAGCTTCTTGAACGATGCGGTGCCGGCGATCTTCAGCAACTGGAACACGACTGCCTCTGTGCAGGTGGGCACGGCTCCGGCCAGCACCATGGCCTCCATTGCGGTTTGCTTGTTATCGGCGCTGCGGCTCAGCACGGCGTCCTTGACGACATGCACGTTGAATCCTTCTTCCAGCAGTTCGATGACGGTTTGCAGCACGCAGACATGCGTTTCCATGCCGGCGACGATGAGCTGCGTCCTGCCGCTCTCTTCCAGTCGGTCGACGAAGGCCTCGTTGCCGCAACAGCTGAAGGTCATCTTTTCATGGCAGGGTGCGGCAGGCGCCCTGTTCTTCAGTTCGCTCAATGTCGGGCCCAGCCCTTTGACATACTGTTCGGTGAACACCACCGGTATCGCCAGTTCATTCGCGGCCTCGAGCAGGATGCCGGCATTCCTGGTGAGTTGGCTCAGCCCTGCCTGATCCATGGCGGCGCAGAGTTTTTCCTGCACATCGATGACGAGCAGCACGGCTTTTTCCGGTTCGAGCATGAATTTGTTCTGGATAGACATGGTTTCTCCATTGCATGGCGTGATTCGGTGGCGGAATTATGATGGAAGACCAATGGCGAGGATAGGCGACGGCAGCATCAGCTTCATTTTTCCGCTGCTGTGGTCATCCCGCTCTCTGCGTCATGCACCCGGCGAGTTCAATGCTGGCGCTGGTAACGACCGATCAGTTCGGCGCGGCTGATCGTGTAGCCCTGCATCATGGTTTCCAGTGCGGCCTTGGTGGGCGACTTCAGGTCCGGCAGCACGATGTCGAGGGCGATCAGTTTGTGGAAGTAGTGGTGGTTCCCTGTCGGCGGGCAGGGTCCACGATAGCCGATGGCCTGCCAGTCGTTCTTGCCCTGCAATGTGCCCGGCGGCAGCGCAGCAGCGGCGATGCCTTCGGGCAGTTCGTGCGTGTCGGGCGGGATGTTGTAGAGCACCCAGTGTACCCAGGTCATTTTCGGCGCCCTGGGGTCGGGTGCGTCCGGGTCGTCGATGATCAGGACCAGGCTTTTGGTGTTTTCCGGCACGCCGCTCCAGCCCAGTTGCGGGGAGACGTTCATGCCGTCGCAGGTATGGCGCTCGGGGATCGCACCGTGGTTGGGAAAGGATGCCGAGGTGATGGTGAATGGCATGATGTTCTCCTTGTCGAGGAACAGGCCAGTCTGAGTGATCAGGCGGGATGGGGACGCGTGCTATGGCGATCTGCGTCGGTTCAACTTTATGCGCATTTGCCGGTTCTGCCAAGCAGCGAACAACCCGCTTGGCGACATTGCTTCATTCCTGGCTGCACACCCGGTTGCGCCCTGATCTCTTTGCCTGATACATGGCCTCGTCGGCGCGCTTGAGCATGTCTGCTATATCGCTGTCTTTTGCCACCAGGCCGGTCACCCCGATCGAGATGGTGAAGGAAAGGGTCTGGCCCTGCTCCAGCGGCATCGCTATCGCTGCAACCGCCAGGCGCAAGCGTTCGGCTGCATCGAACGCTTGTGCGGCGGTCGCTTCCGGCAGCAGGATAGCGAACTCCTCGCCGCCGAGGCGGCCGATGATGTCGATCTCGCGCATCGTCTGCAGGCAGACGGCACCCAGTGTCTGCAGGACAGTATCGCCCACATGGTGCCCATAGGTATCGTTGATGTCCTTGAAGTGATCCACATCCAGCATCATCAATGCCAGCGGCTTGCCGTAACGTTTGGTGCGCAATATCTCCTGTTCTGCCAGTTCGTAGAAATGGCGCCGGTTGTTGAGACTGGTCAATGCGTCGATCTGCGCACGCCGCTCCAGTTCCTGCTCGAATTTCTTTCTTTCGGTGATGTCGTGGAATGCCACCACGATGCCTGCGGCCTGCTGTTCCCTGATGATCGCGGAGACGCTCACCGAGATCGGCAACAGCTGCCCGTTCTTGCACCTGAATATCTCTTCCACCGCACGGTAGGTCTCCCCGGTCCGCGCCACGCGCAGCATGCTGCACTCGTGCTTTTCCTTTTGCTTGCCGTCACCATGGACATGCAACGTGCCATGCATGTCCTTGCCCAGGAGTTCGTTCTCGCTGTAGCCCAGCAATCGGCATGCTTCAGGATTGGCAAATGTGATCTTGCCTTCCAGGTCGGCGACCAGCAGGCCGTCGCTCATGGTGACGGCGATCTCGCGCAGGCGCGCCTCTTCTTCTTCCATCCTGACCCGCGCCTGCTTGCGGCTCAGGCTGAAAAAGGCGATGGCCAACGACCCGAACGCAAGCAGCAGGTAAGCGACACCGTACAGGATGTCCCTGCCCACCTCATTGATCTCGGCAGCCTCGGTGAAGGTTGCATAGGGGGTGAACGAAACGATCTTCCAGTAATATTCGCGCGCTGACAGTTCGTGCTTGCTGGGAGACCGCGGCAACGGCGAGCCAGTGGATGAGCGCTGCCCGGGTTGCAATGGATAGACCGTGGAATACACGAACAGCCCGGCATCTGTCTGCAGCGCCCCGCTGTCGCCGGTCGATATGGCGTTCCATACGTCGGGGTATTTCTTTCCGAACCTGAGTTCCGGCTTGCCCAGCATGAAACCCCATTCTTCATCTTGCTTCGCGCTGCTCAACCAGTAACCATCGCGGTTGAGCAGCATGCCGCGGCGCCGATCGCCGCCGCGCATGACATCGCGGAAGTGCTGCAGCAGCTCTCCGCCAAAGTAATTGAGCAGGATAACGCCGCGTTTGTGCCCGGCACCATCGAACACCGGCATGCCGAAACGGATCATCGGTTTGTAGGGGAGTTCCAGCTGGTCGTGCTCGATGTTCAGGTCCAACGGAGAGACGAATATCTCGTTGCGGTCGAGCTTGATGCTGTCGCGGAAGAAATATCTGCCGGATTTATCCTGCAGCTGGCTGCGCGGAACGATGGCCGGGCTGCCCTCATTGAAGTTGACACGGACGATCTCGCGACCGGAGGTGTCCAGGTAGCGCACCTGGTCGTAGTTCCCCGATATCCTGCACAATTCCAGAAACAGATTGGCCAGTTCGTCGAAGCGCTCCTCGCCGCCATGATCGAGGAAGCGCCGCAGTGACGGGGTGGACGCAAGCAGGCGCAGATCCGAAGTGACCGTGGAAAAATCACGCGCCACCAGATTCTTCGCGGTGTCGACCCGTGCCGCTTCTCTTACCTTGGCGTTGTTGATCCGGTCCTGTACATCAAACCGTATGCTGAGAAAGATCGCGACGGTGAGCACGATCGCGGCAGACAGGTAGATCAGGACGAATCGCCGCAGCAGTGCCGGAACAGGCATTCTCGCAGCAGCGCTTGGTTGCAACATGAGTTCCTCCACGTCCGGGTTCGACAGTTTTTATACTATGAGCCGCCTCATACGCTGAACCTGTGTTTGCAGGTTTGCCTACAACATGATCATGATACCCCACGTGAAATGCAGCAGGTGATCAAAGCGGCTTGTTTCGCTCGAAGATTCAGGGGGAATGACACCGGAGAAGCCGGGAAGGATCCGGCATCCGTGATTCGAGTCAGTCGTTCGGGGCGAGCTGCAGCGAACAGGACATGACACCGGCAACGATCAGGTTCACACCGTGTCCGACTGCCGGATTCTTCGCCAGTTCGAAACAGACCAGGGTGGCGATCACGTTGCGAACCTTTTGTTGCGTCATCAGGTTCCAGGTCGCGTCGAATTCATCCTGGGTGAATACCAGTTCCAGATCGATGCGGAGCTGGTTCGGCAATTCGGCGATATATATGCGACCGATCTCACCGCTGCCAGTCCCTTTTTGCTCCGCAACATAGCCTGAAAGACCGTAAGCGATATTGACGCTGGAGACATCGACTGTCGTATGGGTCGTCAGGTAGGTAAACAGTCTTTCATCGAATTCCTTGTCGGAATCGGCCTGAGTCTCACGCTTGCTGGCGGAAGCCAGAAACGCAAAGTCGGCAGTCGGCTTGTTCTCGGTCATCTGCCGCGCGGCAACAACTTTTTCGCATGAAAGTTTCAATGCCCGGACAGACATCTGACTCGATACATCCTCAGACTTGCCCATGCTGTTGACCAGGAAGGAGTCGAGTTTAAGTGCAAGCGAGATTTCAATCATTTTGTCTGCAGTCGATCCTGATCGACTTTCTCCTTAAGTATCCAGATTGGGCGGTGCCGATGATTATTGCATCATTTGATCAGGCCGGCACCACGTCGACCATGGTTGTGCACGTTTCGTTGAAAGCCGGGCAAGCCGGAATGGCACTCGCGAGAACCGCGTCAGGATGGTATTGAGGCGCGGGTGCCGAAGCGTAACACCTTCGAAGCTTTACCTGATGGATAGATGCCAGCTAGAGGCATCCGCCGCAGCTGCCGCAGCGCCAGTCATGCCGATTCACTGCCTGGTAGAACCAGCGCATGTGTGCCACATCGCAGGGAATATCGTGCTGCAGGAACAGCTCCGCCAGCCAGGATGCATTCGCCTCTATCCACCGGTCTTCCGGCAGGCCCTCGGCATAGTCTTCGTCGTCGGGAAAGATATAGCTGTAAATGCCGTAGGTGTCCATATCCTCGTCGCGCTTGGCGGGGCTGAGCTCCAGCATCCGTCCCTGGAAAGTGATCTCCCAATGGCCGTTGCAGAGATTGTTGCCTGTGGCTGTCCAGGTTGCAGAGAATGGATTAGGCATGGCGATGGGCTGCTCGTGAATTTGCAAAGTTAAGGTAATGGAACCGGCTGATGAACAAGCCGCGTACGTTAGTCCCGCCGCACTGCAAATGATTCATGAAAAATCGCCGTATCCCGCCACGGCCGCAATGGTGCACGGTGGGGTGATATTTTTCATTGTCCCATGAAGGACATACAGGATGGCAGGGCATTTGCAACAAAACTGAAACGTTGCCGCTGGATTTTAAGGCATAATCCGTACGAATCCATCAACCTTCAGCCCGAATCCGCATCGCCTTTCGCCCAAGACTTTTTCGATCTCCGATCGGAAGCAATAATAAAATTGAAAGACAAGACGGCAATACAATCTGCACAGCTGCGACAGTTGCTTTCCGTTAGCAAGGTGTCGCTGATCACCAGCATCTCTCTTGCTGCCATACTCGCTTATATACAACGAACGGTGGTTCCTTCCAGCGAACTGCTCGTCTGGTGTTTGCTGATGGTGCTGGCCTCGCTTTTGCGGGCCGCGCTGGTCTATTCCCCGCAAACCCTCCGACTCGATGACGCTGCTGCGGTGCAAGCCAGGCTGCAGAAGTTCCGCATCGGCGTCGTGGTTGCAGGAGCAGTATGGGGTTCGGCCGGCCTCCTGCTGTTCCCGGCCCATCATCCGCAATATGTGATGTTCCTGATCTTCACGCTGGCGGGCATGACGGCCGGCGGCGTGATCTCTTTTTCTGCCGACTTGGTCAGCGCTGTTGCTTTCTCGGTGTTGCTCAGCCTGCCGGTCGCGATCCGCCTGTTCGTTACGGGAGACCATCTGTCAGAAGCGATGGGCGTGGCGGTGCTGCTGTATCTGGGCTTCATGATCGCGAGCATCCGGCGCATCAACCAGAACATATGCGAGAACATCATCCTGCGCATCGAAGCCGCAGCGCGCGAAGGCAAGGTGCGGGAAAGCGAAGAACGCTATCGTTTGCTGCTGAGCCATTTGCCGGTCGGCATCTTTCATTACAACACCGATCTGGTCATCACCTATTGCAACGACCGCCTCGCCGAGCTGCTGCACAACTCCGTCGAGCACGTGATCGGCCTGGATATGAAACTGGTCAAGGACCAGGCCATCCTGCCCAGCCTGCGCAAGGCGCTGGAGGGCGAGAGAAGCAATTTTGAAGGACATTACCTCGCCACCTACAGCGATGCCGAGGGATGGGCATACATCACTTGCACGCCTTTCCACGACCACAATGGTCAGATCGCCGGCGGCATCGCCATCGTCCAGGACATCACCGAACACAAGGCGGCCGAGGAGAAGATCAACAACCTGGCGTTCTACGACCCGCTCACCGGGCTGCCCAACCGCCGGCTGCTGCTGGACAGGCTGCAGCATGCGCTGGCTTCGAGCGCGCGCAGCGGCAGGGAAGGTGCACTGCTGTTCATCGACCTGGACAATTTCAAGGCGCTCAACGACACGCTGGGCCACGACATGGGCGACCTGCTGCTGCGGCAGGTCGCCCAACGCCTGGCTTCCTGCGTGCGCGAAGGCGATTCCATCGCACGCCTGGGCGGGGACGAATTCGTGGTGATGCTGGAAGACCTGGGCGGACACGATCTCGAAGCGGCGGCGCAGACGGAAGCCGTCGGCGAGAAGATACTCGCCATGCTCGGTCTGCCTTACCAGCTCGTTGCACATGAATACCGCTGCACTCCCAGCATCGGCGCAACGCTGTTCAGCGGCCACGAGCTGGCCAAGGAAGAGCTGCTGAAGCGCGCCGATATCGCCATGTACCAGGCCAAGCAGGCGGGCCGCAACACGGTGCGCTTCTTCGACCAGCAGATGCAGGACGCGGTCACCGCCCGTGTCGCGCTGGAAGGCGAATTGCACAAGGCGCTCGACCGGCAGCAATTCCGATTGCATTACCAGATCCAGGTGGACGCATCGGGCCGGCCGCTGGGTGCGGAGGCATTGATACGCTGGATGCACCCCGAGCGCGGCTTGGTGCCGCCCGACCAGTTCATCGGCATGGCGGAAGAGACGGACCTGATCTTGCCCATCGGACAATGGGTGATGGACACTGCCTGCGCCCAGCTCAAGACATGGCAGCAGCATGCACCCACCCGCGATCTCGTGCTTGCGGTGAACGTGAGCGCGACCCAATTCCACCAGCTGGATTTCGTCTTCCAGGTGCGGGCCACCGTGCAGCGCCACGCCATCGATCCGAAGTTGCTCAAGCTGGAGCTGACCGAGAGCATGCTGCTGGAGAACATCGAAGACACGATCAGGACCATGAACGCACTGAAGGAGATCGGGGTGCAGTTCTCGCTGGACGACTTCGGTACCGGCTATTCGTCCCTGCAATACCTGAAACGGCTACCGCTGGACCAGATCAAGATCGACCAGTCGTTCGTGCGCGATATCGCGTCCGACAGCAACGACCGCGAGATCGTCGGCACCATCATCGCCATGGCGCAGAACCTGTACCTGGATGTGATCGCCGAGGGCGTGGAGACGGAAGAACAACGACAGTTCCTGCAGGATAACGGCTGCACCCATTTCCAGGGATACCTGTTCGGGAAACCGGTGCCAGTCGAACAGTTCGAGGCGATGCTGCAGCCGGATCGAGCATC